>DATEPM010000151.1:0-10920 GCA_035273185.1 Gemmatimonadaceae bacterium | reverse complement strand
GTCCGCGCGCGGCATCGCAGCGAGCGGCCCGTCAGTGCAGCACGGACCGTGCGAGCCCGCCGACGGAGAACGCCGCGCGCGGATCGGCGGTCTCCGCGAGGATGCCGGCCAGGGTGGCCCGGAGCGCCGGGCTGCGCCGCGCCCGCCGCGCCACGAGATCGGCTACCCACGGATGCGCAAGCCAGCGCTCGGCGGCAACGTAGCCATGATAGCTCGCCCGGAGCTCCCCTTCCAGGCGCGACTGGTACTCCGCGAGCCCCGCCCGCGGCGCGCCGCGCAGCACCGCATCCAGCGCGTCCGACGCCAGCTCAGCCGTCTGCATCGCCTTGCCGACCCCCTCGCCGGTGAACGGGAAGGTGGCGCCCAGGCTCTCGCCGCACGCGAGCACCCGGCCGCCGTTCCAGGCGCGCGCGCCGGTCAACCCACAGCGCAGGCGCGCGCCGCGCATCGCGCCGAGAGAAGAGGAGGCACGCATCAGCGCGCGCGCCTCGGGGAACCGGCCGAGAAAGGTGTCCAGCAGCGAGCGCAGATCCACGGCGTCCGCACCGCGTCGGCGGTAGAACACTCCGCAGCCGACGTTGTACGCCCCTCCGCCCAGCGGAAAGATCCAGGCGTAGCCCGGCGTGATCGCGCGGTCGAAGGAGACGACGAGCGCGTCGAGTGCGTGCGTGGAGTGCACGTACGCCCGCACCGCGACGGCGCTCGGGGCGTCGTGCTGCAGCATCCGCAGGGGCCGGAGCAGGGACGTGTCGGAGCCGGTGGCGATCATGGCGAAGCGGGCGCGCAGGGGAGCGATGGCATCGCCCCCGGCCACCTCCAGCTCCACGGCATCGCCGTGCTCTCGCGCACCGGTGACGTACGCCTGCACCAGCGTCGCGCCCGCCTCCACCGCCGCGAGCACGAGCAGGTGATCGAACGTGGCGCGCTCGAGGCAGAGAAACTCGCCCGGCAGCTCGAGCTGGATGCGCGCGGGCGACGAGACCCGCACGGCGTCCGCGCGATGCGCCAGCACCGCCACACGCGCATACAATCCGTTGCGGCGCAGCGCGCCGATGGCGTCGGGCAGGAGCGCGTCTCCACACGCCTTCTCGCGGGGAAAGCGACGGCGGTCCACCAGCAGCACGCGATGCCCCGCACGCGCCAGGCGGAGCGCGGCGATGCTGCCCGCCGGACCCGCTCCCACGATGGCGGCGTCCCAGCTCACTCGCCCCCGAACAGCTCCCGGGCGCGCTCCACGCCATGCACGAGCGCCTGCACGTCGGCCGCCTGGTTGTAGACGTAGAACGAGGCGCGTGCCGTCGCCGGCACCTCCAGACGACGCATGAGCGGCTGCGCACAGTGGTGGCCCGCGCGTACGCAGACACCCACGCCGTCGAGGATGGTGGCGAGATCGTGCGGATGCACCCCGGCGAGGGTGAACGACACCACGCCGCTGTGCGCGCGGGGATCCGCCGGTCCATAGATCCGCACGCCCTCGACGCCGCCGAGCTGCTGCTGGGCGAGACACAGCAGGGCCAGCTCGTGCTCGTGCACCCTGTCCATCCCGAGGGCGTCGAGGTAGTCGCACGCCGCCGCGAGCCCCACGGCATCGGCGACATTCGGCGTGCCCGCCTCGAACTTGTGCGGCAGCACGTTCCAGCTGGTATCCTCGTCGCCGACGATCTCGATCATGTCGCCGCCCATCTGATAGGGCGGCATCGCCTGGAGCAGCGCGCGGCGGCCCACCAACCCGCCGATGCCCATGGGGCCGAGCATCTTGTGCCCGCTGAACGCGAAGAAATCCACGCCGGCCATGGCCGCGCCGTCCAGCTCCAGGCGCAGGTGCGGCGCGCTCTGCGCGCCATCGCACACCACGATGGCATCGTGCGCGGCGTTGCGGCGCGCCAGCGCGGCGATCTCGGCCACCGGGTTGATGGTGCCCAGCGCGTTGGACACGTGGTTGAACGCGACGACCCTGGTCCTCGCGGTGATGAGCGAGGCGAGGCAGTCGAGATCGATGCGGCCGTCGGCCGTGAGGGGACAGATGCGGAGCACGGCGTGCCGGGCGCGCGCGATCTGCTGCCAGGGGACGAAGTTGGCGTGATGCTCCATCGCGGTGACGACGATCTCGTCACCGCGCCCGAGGTTGGCGCCGCCCCAGGCCGTGGCGACCAGGTTCAGTGCTTCCGTGGTGCCACGCGTGAAGATCAGCCGCGCGGCGTCCGCGATGCCGATGAAGCGCGCGACGCGCTCGCGCGCGTCGTGGTAGCGCTGGGTGGCGCGCGCCGAGAGCGCATAGGCGCCGCGGTGCGGGTTGGCGTTGTCGTGCTCGTAGTAGGCGAGCATGGCGTCGAGCACGGCGCGGGGCTTCTGCGACGTCGCGGCGGAATCCAGGTAGTGCAGTCCCGGAGCGCCGGCGAGGAGCGGGAAGTCGGCGCGCGGCGCGAGGGAGCGGCTGGCGTCAGGCATTGCGGCGCCTCCCCACCAGCACGCGCCCGTCCTCCACCCTCACCTCATAGACGGGCAGCGGATCGACGGCCGGGCCGCGGCACACGGCGCCCGAGCGGCACTGGAATCGCGCGCCGTGCCATGCGCACTCGATGGTGCCGTCGCCGCGCAGCAGCCCGTCGGACATCAGAAACTCCGCATGCGTGCAGATGTCGCCCACCGCACCGATGGTGCCGCGATGGTTGAAGAGGCAGATCTCCTCGCCTGCGGCGTTCCTCACGCCGAGGAGCGTCCCCTCGGGGACCTCGTCCACGTCCGCGAGATGCTCCAGCTCCGCTCCCGCGCCGCGCCCCTCCGCGACGTCCTGGGCGGTGCCGTCGCCCCGCGCGCCGCAAATTCCGCTGTCGCTCACGTGGGCTCCCCGGCGGCGCCGGGCGCGGTGTCCCGCGCGAGCGCGGCGTGCAGCGCGTGCCACGCCATGCTCGCGCACTTCACGCGCGTGGGGAAGCGCGCCACGCCGGCGAGCGCCCGGAGCGACCCCAGCGCGGCGCTCGCCTCCGGGTCGGCATCGGGATCGAGGCGGCCAGTCACGAGGTCGTGAAATCGGTGGAAGAGCGCCTCGGCCTCGGCGCGCGTCTTCCCGCGGACGGCGCCGGTCATCAGCGACGCCGACGCGCGCGAGATCGCGCAGCCGCTTCCCTGAAAGCTGACGTCCGTCACGCGATCGCCCTCCAGCTTCACCCATACCGTGACGCGGTCGCCGCAGAGCGGGTTGTGCCCCTCCACCATGCGGCTCGCGTTCTCCATGGGATGGTAGTTCCGCGGCCGGCGGTTGTGCTCGAGGATGATCTCCTGGTACAGGGCGTCGTTCATCCCGGATCCCGCCGCGCTCACGTCGTGAATCGCTGCAGCGTCAGGCGCTCCAGGTCCTCGCGTACGGCGGGCTGCTCCAGGGTTTCGATCACGTCGGCAGCGAACGCGTAGGTGAGCAGCCGGCGCGCGAGCTCGCGGCTGATGCCGCGGCTCTTCATGTAGAAGAGCGCCACCTCGTCCAGCCGGCCCACCGTGGCACCGTGGGTGCACTTCACGTCGTCGGCGAAGATCTCGAGCTGCGGCTTGGTGTCCACCTGCGCCGTTTCCGAGAGCAGCAGGGTGTTGTTGGTCTGCTTGCCGTCGGTCTTCTGCGCCTCGGGATGGACGTACACCTTGCCGTTGAACACGCCGTGCGAGCGCCCGTCGAGCACCCCCTTGTACAGCTCGCGGCTGTAGGTGTTCGGCTGTGCGTGCACGATCATCGTCTGGTGATCGCAGTGCTGGTCGCCGTCGAGCATGTACAGGCCGTTCAGTGTCGCGCCGCACCCCACGCCGTCCAGCCGGGTGTACACGTTCGTTCGCGAGAGCTCGGCGCCCGTGGCGAACGAGAACGAGACGTAATGGCTGTCGCGCGCCTGGATGGTCTCGATGGTGCCGACGTGATAGGCGCGCATCCCCTCCTGCTGCAGCGTGTAGTGCTGCAGGGTCGCGCCCTCCGCCACCGCGACCTCGGTCACCGCGTTCACGAGATACACGGCGTCGGACAGCGAGACGTAGCTCTCCAGGACCGTGGCCCGGGCGTGCCGGCCGATGCTCACGAGATTGCGCGGGTGCATCATGGACTTCGCCGCCGTCGCGTCGGTGACGTGCAGCAGATGGATCGGCCGGCCGACCTCGACCTCGGGCGCCACGTGCACCACCGCGCCGTCCAGCATGAAGGCGGTGTTCAGTGCCGTGAACGCGCGTTCGTCGTAGCTCGTGATGCGTCCCAGCGGCCGCACCAGCTCCGGCGCCTCGCGCCAGGCGGCCGGCAGGTCCAGCACGCGCACGCCGGCCGGCAGGCCACCGAGGGACGAGAGCTCCGGCGCGAACCGGCCATTCACGAACACGATCGTGTGCCAGTCGCTCTGGCCGAAACGGAAGGGCGCGAGCTGCGCCGGGCGCACGTCGCCGCTGCGCGACGGCACCAGCACGTACTCGGGCTCCACCAGGGGTGCGACACTGGTGTAGTGCCAGTCCTCGTTCTTCGTGGTGGGGAAGCCCAGCGCGCGGAAGCGGTCCATGGCGGCGTCCCGCATCGCCTGGATGGCGGCGGGCGCCTCGGCGCCCTCGGCGTCCGCGAACGCGCGGAACGCGTCCGCAAACGATTCCACGGCGTCGTTCCGCTCCGCCGAGAGCTGCGCCGTCACGCCCCGGCTCCCGTGGCGGCTGCGTGGCCGCCCGTCACCCACTCGTAGCCCTTCTCCTCCAGCGCGAGCGCCAGCTCCTTGCCCCCGGAGCGCACGATGCGGCCGGCCGCGAGCACGTGGACCACGTCGGGCACGATGTAGTTGAGCAGACGCTGATAGTGCGTGACGACGATGAACGACCGGTCGCCCGCGCGCAGCGTGTTCACGCCGTCGGCCACGGTCCGGAGCGCGTCGATGTCCAGGCCGGAGTCCGTCTCGTCCAGGATGCCGAGCGCCGGCTCGAGCACCGCGAGCTGCAGGATCTCGTTGCGCTTCTTCTCCCCGCCCGAGAACCCGGTATTCACCGAGCGGCTGAGCATCGCGGGATCCATGTCCACGATCTCGAGCTTCCGCTCCATGATCTCGGCGAACTCCAGCGGATCCACCTCCTCCTGGCCGTGCGCCCGGCGGATCTCGTTGTACGCCGCGCGCAGGAAGTACGCGTTCGAGACGCCGGGGATCTCCACCGGGTACTGGAATGCCATGAAGATGCCCTGCTGCGCGCGCTCCTCCGGCTCCAGCTCCAGCAGATCCTGCCCCCGGTACCGGATGGATCCGCCCGTGACCACGTACGCCGGATTGCCCGCGAGCACCTGCGCGAGCGTGCTCTTGCCGGAGCCGTTCGGCCCCATCACGGCGTGCACCTCGCCGGGGTTCACCGTGAGATCGATGCCGCGAAGGATCGGTTTGTCGCCGACGGAGGCGTGCAGACCGCGAATTTCGAGAAGAGACATGGTCAGTGGTGCGGTGGACCAGCGATGTGGAAAGCGGACGCCGCGCGCGCGCCGCGCCTCAGCCGACGCTTCCCTCGAGGGTGATGCCCAGCAGCTGCTGCGCCTCGAGCGCGAACTCCATCGGCAGCTCCT
Source organism: Gemmatimonadaceae bacterium (assembly GCA_035273185.1). Lineage (GTDB taxonomy): Bacteria > Gemmatimonadota > Gemmatimonadetes > Gemmatimonadales > Gemmatimonadaceae > AG2. Next base: position 5,366 of record DATEPM010000151.1, on the reverse strand, counting down.
TGAAGACCTCCTTGCAGAAGCCGCTCACGATCATCGAGACCGCCTGCTCGGCGGAGAGACCCCGCTGCTTCAGATAGAAGATCTGATCCTCGCCGATCTTCGATGTGGAGGCCTCGTGCTCGACGATCGCCGTGTTGTTGGCGACCTCGATGTAGGGGAAGGTGTGCGCGCCGCAGCGGTTGCCCACGAGCATCGAATCGCACTGGGTGTAGTTCCGCGCGCCCGTCGCCTTCGGCAGCACCTGCACGCGGCCGCGATAGGAGTTGTTCCCCTCGCCCGCACTGATCCCCTTGGACACGATGGTGGATCTCGTGTTCTTCCCGATGTGGATCATCTTGGTGCCGGTGTCGGCCTGCTGCCTGTTGTTCACCACCGCCACGCTGTAGAACTCGCCCACCGCGTTGTCGCCCTGCAGGATGACGCTGGGATACTTCCACGTGATGGCCGACCCGGTCTCCACCTGCGTCCAGGAGATCTTGGAGTTGGCGAAGGCCTTGCCGCGCTTGGTGACGAAGTTGTAGATGCCGCCGCGCCCTTCCTTGTCGCCGGCGTACCAGTTCTGGACGGTGGAGTACTTCACCGTGGCCCCCGGAAGCGCCACGAGCTCCACCACGGCCGCGTGCAGCTGGTGCGAGCTGCGCTTCGGCGCCGTGCAGCCCTCCAGGTAGCTGACGTACGCGCCCTCGTCCGCGATGATGAGCGTCCGCTCGAACTGGCCGGTATCGGCCGCGTTGATGCGGAAGTACGTCGACAGCTCCATCGGGCAGCGCACACCCTTCGGGACGTACACGAACGAGCCATCCGAGAAGACGGCGCTGTTGAGCGCGGCGAAGAAGTTGTCGCTGTACGGCACCACCGAGCCGAGATACGTGCGCACCAGCTCCGGGTGCTGCTGGATGGCCTCGCCGAGCGACATGAAGATGACGCCGTGCTTCGCGAGCTCCTCGCGCATCGTCGTGCCCACCGACACGGAATCGAAGATGGCGTCCACGGCCACGCCCGCGAGCAGCTTCTGCTCGCCGAGGGGGATGCCCAGCCGCTCGTAGGTGCGCAGGATCTCCGGGTCGACCTCGTCCAGGCTCTGGAGCGATCTGGCCTTCTTCGGCGCCGAGTAGTAGCTGGCCGCCTGGTAGTCGATGGTGTCGTACTTCACGTTGGGCCAGTGCGGCTCGTGCATCGATTGCCAGCGGCGGAAGGCCTTGAGCCGCCACTCGAGCATCCACGCCGGCTCGTGCTTCTTCGCGGAGATGGCGCGGACGACGTTCTCGTCGAGCCCGGGGGGCAGGGTGTCCGACTCGACGTCCGTGACGAAGCCGTGCTCGTACTCGCGGCTGATGAGAGTTTCGATCGAAGAGCTCATGCGTGCTCCTGCTCGGCAGATGCGGCGCGGCGCGCCGTCATGGCCAGTGCGCGCCGGATGCGCCAGTGGGCATCGGGCGTGGCGTCACGATGTAGGCCACGGCGCGCAGTCGCGCCCGGCTCATGCGGACAAAATTAGTCGGGAATGACCGGAAGGGCCAGAGACGGGCCGTTTCCGCGTTCGTCCGCGCGGCCGCGATACTCCCCCGCGACGAGCCCTAGATCCGCATCAGGAAGAACACCGCCAGCAGCGCGATCACCACGAGCATCGCGGCCATGACGATCATCACGGGGCTGGCGCCGCGCTCCGCCGGCTCCAGGCTCTGGCCCGGGATGCCGTCCATGCGCACCGTGGGGCGGCGGGTGGCGTCGGGGTCCAGTTCCAGCTCCTCCACCGAGGCTGCCGGCCGCACTCCAGCCGGCAGGGGCGCGCGGGTGAACTTGTAGGTCGAGCCGTCCACCTGGATCTCGTCCCCTTCCTCGAGCAACCGGGGAGCGGTGAGGGGTTGGCCGTTCAGCTTCGCGCCCGCCGTTCCCATCCCGTGCAGGGCGAATCCGCCAGCTTCGCGGCGCAATTCGGCGTGGAAGCGCGAGACCGTCGGCGACGACAGCACGATCGCGTTCGACGGATCCCGGCCCAGGCCCGTCGAGAGGCCCAGGGGATACGCGATCCGAGCGGCACTGTCGATCAGGTGCCCCGTCGGCACAGTCACCGGTGCTTCCGCCCGCTTCTTCGGCGACTCCGCCCAGAATGCGAACTGGCCGCTCCCCGCCTCGATCACGTCGCCATCGTGCACCTCGGTGGCTCCGGTCACCTGCTTGCCATTCACCACGAGCACGCTCTCCGGCGAGAATGGACGCACTGCGGAGGTGCCGCCGGTGGTACTCACGACGAAGTGCCGGGGCATCAGGTCCGCCTGCAGGACGCGCCAGGACGCCTGGGATCCGCTGCCCACCACGAGCTCCTCCGGCCCGAGCTCACGCAGGGTGTCCTTGTATTCCAGCCAGTTCATGGTCGTGGCGAGACCCTGCGCCGATTCTCTTGTATACGTGACACCCCGCTGCTGCGGCCGCATCACTCCGTTGTTTCCATCCATACGTCATTCCGTCTCAACTGGTCAAGAGAGGCGGACGCTCCGCGCTGGTCGAAAACGGCCAGCAGCCTCGACTGCCGCCTCCTGGGAATGACGTCGAAGGCGGCGCCGGGCAACGTCGTTGCGAGCGGTGCACGTCGTCGTCTACGAGGGCGACCTTCCCCACAGCATGCCGCAGCGCTCACTCGCCTCTCTCGTTCTCGCGCCCGTCTTTCTCGGGATCCTCTCTCTCGCGCTCGCCTGTGTAGCGGGCGAACGCACCGACCGGCTCGGCGACACTCTGACCGCAACGGACACGCTGCACGTCGTGAGTGATGTGATGCCGGACACCATCGTGCAGACGGCGCCCGACAGCGCGGCGGCCACTCAGGACACGGTCGCCCTGCAGCAGGGTGCGGCCGCGGAGTCGCCGAAGAGCATACACCACCACGCGCGAGCCATGCTCTCGCCGCGGGCGGACAGCATCGCCGACGAGCTGGTGTTCGTGCCGCGCAATCGGGTGTGGTTCACGGTGGCGTCGCGCGGCCAGCACCTGCTGGTGGACATCGGACGGGCCGATCTGCCGGGGAAGCTGGATTCGCTGACGCGCGATGGCTACCTGGAGGCGGTCTCGGCGCTCTCGCCACTGCCGCTCGGATCTGTGCTGCGGCTGCGCGGTCCGTGGGGCTCGGAGGACGCTCCGGTGAGCGGCTTCGACCTGTGGAATGGGCGCATCGTCGCGCGGGTGCAGGTGTCGCGCGCGCTCCAGGCGATGGCACGCCGCAAGGACTATCTGCCCGGCATCGCCGTTCGCCTGGCCGATTCCTCCATCGGCCGGCCGCTGCCGGCGAGCGACAGCACCGCGCCCGCGGGCCAGCAGGGCGCCACCACTGCCGTTATGCCGAAGCGCGGCCCGAGGACCACCGCCCAGGCGACGCCCGCGCCGGTGTGCCACCGCGACAGCGTCGCGCCCGCCCTCCTGGCGCGCGGCGAGGTGGTGCGCGACTCGCTCGTGCGCTTCCTCACCGACTCCATGCCGCCGCCGTACGAGCGTCTGGCGCTGCTCGCCAGGGTGCAGAGCTGGACGATCCCGGGGTGCTTCGGGCGCTGGCACGTGCTGGTGATGGCGAACAAGCGCACGCCGGAGATGGAGTTCGCGGTGGAGCGGCTGGTACTGCTCGACTCCGCCGGCCAGGTGCTCCCCGTTAGGCTGAGCGACCTGCGCTTCCATGCCCACGTGCCCACGTGGGTGTTCGATGCCGACGGCGACGGCATCGACGACCTGGCCGCACGCGCCTATGGCGATCGCAGCGGCGGTCTGAGCATCGCTCGGCTGGATACCACGGCCCGGCGCTTCGCGCGCCTTACCAGCGGCTTCGCCTGGGAACGCTAGCCGCGACAGCTCGCCGCTGTCGGGGGGCCGGTCCGGCCAGGCCGTCCGCGCGCGGCGGCTACTGCGGTCGGGGCTGCAGCTGGGGCGGGAGCTCTTCCGGCGGACCCTTCGCGTGCCAGGTGACGTTCTGCGGGTGCAGGTATGTCTTCCTGTGGATGATCGTCACCGTGACGATGCAGGCCACCGCGATGAGAATGACGAGTATCGCGTAGCCCCACCCCGCGTTGGTGTTCGCGGGAACGTATCGGTCGACGTGCTCCATCGAATCTCTCTGGTGTCGGGCGAGCGGTGGGTCGGCCGCGACCCACCTCCGCGGCAACCGCAGGGAAATGTAAGGATCGCGATGGCGAAGTGAAGTCCGAGCGCGCTGAACAGAGGCTGTTGCGTGCGGGTGGGTCGCTCTGAACAAACCCTTACGCATCTGGAACTGTCTCTCCTGATGTACGCGCCTTAACTTCGCGCCAGGGGAGCTCGAGGCGGCTTCCGGTGATACGGTACGAGGAAACTGCCGCGCGCCTTCTGCCGTACTTCCTCGTGCCTCGGCGGTCCGTTCGATGAGTCAACTGCGGGACGATCTCCAGCGCGCGTTGGGCGCCGGCTACACGGTGGAGCGAGAGCTCGCCGGCGGCGGCATGTCCAGCGTGTTCGTCGCCTGCGACAACGCCCTGGGGCGCACCGTGGTGGTGAAGGTGCTGCCGTACGAGCTCGTGCAGAGCGTGTCGATCGATCGCTTCAAGCGCGAGATCATGCTCTCGGCGGCGCTGCAGCACCCGCACATCGTTCCCGTGCTCAGCGCCGGCGAGATGGACGGGCTGCCGTTCTTCGTCATGCCGTACGTGGAGGGCGAGTCGCTGCGCTCGCGCATCGCGCGCGGCCCGCTCTCGGTGCGCGAGACGGTCGGCGTGCTCCGCGACGTGGCGCGCGCGCTGGCATACGCGCACGGCCGCGGCGTGATTCACCGTGACATCAAGCCGGACAACATCCTGCTCTCCGGGGGCGCGGCGATGGTCACCGACTTCGGGGTCGCCAAGGCCATCTCTGCTGCGCGGGAACGCGCGTCGCTGGGCGCGCGCCCAGGCGCGAGCGGGGGCTGGAGCGCGGGCACCATCACCACGGCGGGCACGTCGCTGGGCACGCCCGCGTACATGGCACCGGAGCAGGCCGCGGCGGACCCCAACACCGACCATCGCGCGGATCTCTACGCGCTGGGTATCGTCGGCTACGAGATGCTCGTGGGTGCGCCCCCCTTTTACGGCCGCACGCCGCAGGCGCTGCTCGCGGCCCAGCTCACCGAACCGCCGCCGCCCATCGGCAGCCGGCGCTATGACGTGCCCGCCGGCCTGAGCGATCTGCTGGCGCGCTGCCTGGAGAAGGAAGCCGGCAACCGTCCGCGGACGGCAGCGGAGGTGGTGCGCGCGCTGGAGGATCCCGGCACCGTCGGCGGCGCGCTCACGCCATCCGCCAGCGCGGGGTCGGCCACACGCACCCGCCGCTGGCCGCTGGTGCTGGCGATGACGCTCGCGCTTCTGGCCGCCGGCGCG
>DATEPM010000150.1:0-3189 GCA_035273185.1 Gemmatimonadaceae bacterium | reverse complement strand
CCATTCAGCCGAGGGTGAGAGAAATGCAACGGGGGGACGCGCCGTTGGCACGTCCCCCCGTGTACAGTCTGTCGTGGACTACTTCAGGTGCTTGTTGACGAGCTTGGTCATCTCGAACATCGAGACCTTGCCCTTCCCTCCGAAGACGGGCTTCAGCTTGTCGTCGGCGTTGATCATCCGCCGCTCCTTCTGATCCTGCAGCCCGTTCTTCTTGATGTAGCCCCAGAGCTTCTTCGTGATCTCGGTGCGCGGCATCGGATTGCTGCCGACCACCCCTGCGAGCGCCGCATCCGGCTGCATCGGCTTCATGAATGCGGGGTTCGGAGCCCGCTTCGCGCCGGTGCGCTTCTTGGCGCCAGCGCGCTTCGTCGTCTTGCGCGCGCTGGAACGCGTGGCCTTCTTCGCGGTGCGCTTCTTGGCGCCGCCTTTCTTGGCACCGCCCCGCTTCGCAGCCTTTTTCGTTGCCATTCTCTCTCCCGGTAGATGGAATGGTGGCGATTTTCCCTCTGAAGGATGGGCGCTCTCCCTATGAGAACGTGCGTCCTTCGCGGCGAAAGGTAAATCTCCCCGCTGTGAGCGCAATAGGGAAATGACGCATTTCCCCTATGAGAACGGTCGCGATTCTCCTCTGCGAACGCAGCGGCCGCCGCAGCGCGTGACACCCGTCACCCATCACGCACGACTCGAGCCCCGCGTCGGCGACTCACCCGACGTCCTGCGCCGGCGTCCGACGCCCCGCAGTCTACGCCCCGCGCCCCAACCGTGCGGCCAGCCAGTCGGCGATGCTGCCGAGCACCTCCGGACGCACCCGCGTGCTGGGGAGCTTCGAGTAGCCGGACGGGTTCCCGCTGGAATCGGGGAGGAAGAGATGGTCGGTGCGCGGAAAGATCTTTACCGTGACGTCGCGATTGCCCCCGGCGCGAAAGGCGTTCGCCAGGGTGGTCGCCTGATCGGGGGTCACCTGCCGGTCGGTGGCGCCCTGCAGCAGCAATACCGGCGTCTTCACCGTCCGCGCCGTGGCGAGCGGATCGTAGTCGAGAAAGAACCGCAGCCAGGGCTGCATCGCGGCCACGGAGTCGAGCGAGTGCCGCATGGCCGCGAGCGCCGAGTCGCGCCGCGCGGGTGGCACGTGCAGCACGGAGTCTGCCGCATAACGCTGCTGGTAGGCGAGGATCGCGCGCCCCGACTGTGCCGGCCCCGCCATCAGCACGATGCCGCGCAGCCGTGGATCGCTCGCGGCGACCATCGGCGCGATCATCCCCCCCTCACTGTGGCCCACGAGCCCCAGCCGGCTGCCATCGATGTCGGGACGCGAACGCAGATACGCCAGCGCGCCGCGGATGTCGTCGGCGAAGTCCGCCGAGGTGGCGCCCTCGGGACCGGCGTCGGATCCACCGGCGCCGCGGTCGTCCAGGCGCAGCACCGCGATGCCGCGCCGGCCGAGGGTGTCCGCAATCTGGCGAAAGGGCCGGTAGCCTACTACGCCCGGCAGCGCCTCGTCGCGCTCCTCCGTCCCCGACCCGGTGATGAGCACCACCGCGGGCGCGCCGCGCGCCGGGTGCACGCGCGGGAGCGTGAGCGTGCCGGCCAGCCTCACGCCGGCAGGCGTGTGCACGACGACGTCCTCCGCCGTGTACGGCGCGCCTGGCGGCGCAGAGTAGTCCGGCTTCTCGATGGTGATGGCGCGCGTGCCCTCCACCCGTACGGCGCGCGCGTTCTGCGACGGGATGCTCGTGCCCGTGATGCGCCCGCCGCGGCCGAGCGCGATGCGCATCTCGGTGCCCGCCAGCGAGACCACCGCGGAATCGGCACCGAGCCAGTCGACGGTGAGCGGCAGCGTGCGGCCGCCGGCCGACTGGAAGAGGGGCACGTGCGCCGTGGTTCCCCCCAGTGCCTTCGCGCGGAGGAGCGCCTGCTCCAGCAGTGCCGTGGACGGGTTGAGGTACACGATCGCACCTGCGTCGGTGGGCATGCCGTGCGCGCCGTTCGCCGCGTCGACGAACATCGTGTCGCCCACCAGGCGGAACAGCGCGTGCTGCACGGGCGTGGTGTCGACGGCCGTGCGGTAGGCCCAGATCTCGGTGCGTGACACCGTGCCCTGCGGTCCGAGCGTGGCCTCGTAGCGCACGCGGCTGCCGTTCTTCGCGTTGGTGAGGTCTCCCTCCAGCCGCGCGGCCGTCCGCGTCGCGTGCTCCACCGCCAGCGTGTCGCTGCCGAGCAGGAGAAAGAACGTCGCCCGCTCCGCGCCCGGCGCGAGCGGCGCCTGCGCCCGAACCCCCGCTCCCATCGTGAGCGCCGCCACGGTCCCCAGCACCCCCGCCCGAACCGCCGTGCATCGCATGACGCGCCTCCTCCCTGCAGTCGAAAATGCAACCTTCGCTCCGCCCCACGCCCTGTGCCCTACGCCCCGATTTGCGCGAGCAGCGCCAGCATCTGCACGTCGTACGGATCCGGCGCGGGGTCGTCATCGGCGATGTCGGCGACCAGCTGCGGGGTCTCGAGGATGAGCGGGATCCCGCGGGCGCGCCGATCGTGCAGCAGCCAGCCGAACGCGTCCGCGCCGATGCGGCCGTCGCCGATGAGCATGTGCCGATCGCGGTTCGAGCCCAGCTCCCCCTCGCTGTCGTTCAGGTGGAAGAAGCCGGGAGGTCCGGCGGCGGCCGCCTCGAACTCGTCCAGCACGCGCGTGAGCGCCTCACGAGAGGCGCGCAGGTCGTAGCCCGAGGAGAAGAGATGGCAGGTGTCCAGCCCGTAGCCGGTGCGCGCGCGCAGCGCGGCGGGGACGCGCGCCAGGATCGCGCCCACCTCCGCGGCGGTGCGGGCGAAGGTGCGGCCGGCACCAGCGGTGTTCTCCACCAGCAGCCGCGTGCTGCCGGGAGTGCGCTCCAGCGCGTAGGCCATCGCCATGGCCACGCGCTCCGCCGCGGCGCCCGTGTCACCGTCGGTGGCCGCGCCGGGATGGAAGCAGACCGCGCCGATGCCCAGTGCCGTGGAGCGCTCCAGCTCCTTCGCCAGACCGTCGCGCGCGCGCGTCCACTTCTCCGTGTCGGGCGTGGCGGTGTTGAGCACGTACGCCGCGTGCGCCATGACGTGCGCCGGCGCGATGTCCGTCTCCGCGAGCGCCGCGCGGAACCGCTCCACGCGCTCCGGCCGGATGGAGGTGCGGTCGCCATAGTACTTCGGGATGGC
>DATEPM010000149.1:0-4423 GCA_035273185.1 Gemmatimonadaceae bacterium | reverse complement strand
GCGGTGGCATAGGTGCTCTGGACGGTATTCCCAAGCGCAAAACCGCGAATGGCCATGAGGAAGACCACCCAGCCAATGCTCGTGCTGCCGGTGAGCAGCGAGAGCTGCCAGGTGTTCACGCACAGCACCACGAATCCGACGATCACCAGCGGCCGCGGGCCGATGCGATCGTACAGCCGGCCCGCGATCGGCGTCAGGATTCCCGCCGCCACTGCCATCGGCAGCAGAATGAGCCCGGTGTCGAACGCCGTACGCCCGCGCACCATCTGCAGGTAGATGGGCATCAGGAACTCGGCGCCGAAGAGGGCCATCACCGTCACCCATCCCACCAGCGTGGCGTTCAGGAAGGTCCAGTCGGCGAACAGGCGAAAATCGAGCAGGGGATCCTCCGCAACGCGCAGCTCGAGATACACGAACGCCGCGAGCGCAGCGGCGCCCACCCCGGCGGCGGCGAGCACCGCGGGCGACGTCCAGCCCGCGTCGGACGCGACGGAGGCGGCGTAGAGTAGCGCGCCGAACCCCACCATCGACGTCGCGAGCCCCCACGGATCGGCGTGCACGCGCTCCTCGGAGCGTCGCTCGCGGAGAAATGCGAGCCCCAGCGCCACGCCCGTGAGCCCCACCGGCACATTGAGGAAGAAGATCCAGCGCCAGAGGTTCCGGTCGACCAGGTACCCGCCCAGAATGGGGCCGAGCGCCGGCGCCACGAGCAGCGCCACGCCGTAGAGTCCGAGCGCGAACCCCTGCTCTCGCGGCGGAAAGGCCGCGAACAGCATGGCCGTGCCGAGGGGCAGCGCGATCCCGCCGCCGACGCCCTGCACCGCGCGCGTCGCGAGCAGCGCCGGCAGTGACGGCGAGAGCCCGGAGCCCAGCGAACCGACGGCGAACAGCCCGAGGCCGATGAGATACATCCGCTTGCTGCCGAAGCGATCGCTCACGTAGCCGGCGATCGGTGTCGTCACCCCAAGCGCCAGCACGTACAGGCTCACGATCCACTGCGACGCTCCCAGCGAGGCGTGGAACTGATCGCGCATCGTGGGGAACGCGACGTTCACGACCGTCGTGTCGAGCACCACCATGAAGATGCCGAACACGACGACCGCGAGGACCTTCCATTTGTATCTGCGATCGTCCATGCGGCCGGACGGAAGCAGGAATTTCGCCAGCGGCGAGATCTGGCATGCGTCCGGCCGGTGCTCCGGTAGTAAATTGCCGCGATGGCGACGACTTCCACACAGACCGACGCGCCGGGGCTTGGCGCGGGCGGCGCCCGCCGGCTATCGCCCGTTCGCCGGTTCATCGCCGTCGGCGGGGTGGCCATCGTGCTGCTCGTGTTGGCAGCCCTGACGTTCGACGGCATGCAGCGGTTGGGCGTCAGCCGCGACTGGGTGGCGCGCTCGCAACAGGTCGTCGCGCGCGTCGAGATGGTGCTCTCCGACGTCCAGGACGCGGAGACGGGGCAGCGCGGCTTCCTGCTCACGGGCGAGGAGCGCTACCTCGAGCCGTATCGCCGGGCGCTCGCGACGCTCGCGGTGGACACTGCCGCGCTGCGCGCGCTGACGCGCGACAATCCGCGCCAGCAGCAGCGCCTCGATGCCCTGCAGCCGCTCATTCGCGACAAGCTCGCGGAGCTCGAGCGCACCATCGTGCTGCGCCGCGACAGCGGCACCGCGGCGGCGGTCGCCGAGGTGCGCACCGATGAGGGCCGACGGGCGATGATGGCGGTGCGGAGCGCGCTGACAGGCCTCGCTGCGGATGAACGCGCGCTGCTCCGTACGCGTGAGGCCAGCGCGAGCGGGCACGAGCGACTGGTCACAGTCATTCTGCTGGGCGGCACGCTGATCGCAGTGGTGTTGGCAATCGTCCTCAACGGCATTCTCACGAGCTATGCCGACTCGCAGGCCGCCGCGGCCCACGAGTTGGCCCTCTCCAACGCGCAATTGCAGGACCAGGCGCTCGAGCTCGAGGCGCAGAAGGAAGAGCTCGAGAGCACCACCGAGGAGCTGGAGCAGCGCACGGTGGATCTGGAGCGCGCGCGCGCCGCCGCCGACGCCGCCAGCCACGCGAAATCGCAGTTCGTCGCATCGATGAGCCACGAGATCCGCACACCCATCAACGCGGTGGTGGGTTATACGGATCTGCTGGAGATGGGGCTCTCCGGGCCGATCACCGAGCAGCAGCGGCAGCAGCTCGGCCGCATCCGGGCCTCCAGCCGGCATCTGCTCGGCCTGGTGAACGAGGTGCTCGACCTGGCCAAGGTGGAATCGGGCACGTTCTCCTTCAACACCACGACCGCCTCCGCGGAGGAGACGCTGGATGCCGCGCTCGCGCTGGTCCGGCCGCAGGCAGCCGAACACGGCATCGCGATCTCCGGCCGCTGCGAGGGCGCGCCGTACGCCTACGTGGGCGACGAGGATCGCGTGAGGCAGATCCTCGTGAACCTGCTCTCCAACGCGGTCAAGTTCACCGAAGCGGGCGGGCGCATCATGCTGTCCTGCGGCGTCACGCGATCTCCGGATGTCGATGCCGTGCTCTCCGCCGACGGGCGGGGCGGTTCCTGGTTGTACGTGCGCGTCCAGGACACGGGCATCGGCATCGCCCCCGACCACCTCGCGCACATCTTCGAGCCCTTCGTGCAGGTGGACAGCGGCTACCAGCGGGCGCGGGACGGCACGGGGCTCGGCCTCACCATCAGCCGTCAGCTCGCGCGGCTGATGGGCGGCGATCTCACCGCTCGCAGCACGTTAGGCAACGGGTCGGTGTTCACGCTGTGGCTGCCAGCTCCCGACGGCGCGCAGGTGGCGGACTCCCGGGCGGCGGCACCGCGCGCGCGACGTGTTGCGGACGCCACTGCGCCCGCACCGGCGGTGCGCGGCATCGCGGCGCTGGGACTCGAGCTGGGACGAGCCACCACCACCGTGACGGAAGCCTTTGTGGATCGCATGCGCCGCGAGCCGGAGATCCCGCAGGCGGCCGCGCTCACCTACGGCCAGCTGGCCGATCATACGAGCACGCTGGTCACGGAGTTCGCGGAAGCGCTCATCGCCCTGGAGGAGTCGCCCGACGGTCCCTCGCCGCTGCTCGCGGATGGCACGGCCATCCAGCGCCTGGTGGCCGAACGCCACGGCCGACAGCGCGCGCAACTGGGCTGGAGCGACGCCGCGCTCGCGCGGGAGTACACGCTCCTGCGTGAGGCGGTGGTCTCCGCGGTGCGCCAGCGCGAACCAGCCATCGGCGATGCGACGGCCGTGCAACACGGCCTGGCGCTGCTCACCCGGTTCTTCGAGCAGGCGGAGGCAGTGAGCCGGCGGGCGTTCGCTCTGGCGGTCGAGAAATGAAGGGAAGAAGGTCGAGGGGGAATGCGAGAGAGAGAGGTGCGAAACTACTGAACGGCGTGGCTACTGAACGGCGTGGCTACTGAGGGGCGTGGCTACTGAACGGCGTAGCTACTCAACGGCGTGGCTACTGAGGGGCGTAGCTACTGAGGGGCGTAGCTACTGAAGGGCGTAGCGGCTGCACGGCGTAGCGGCTGCACGGCGTAGCGGCGGGAGAGAATAAAGGCGGATGGTGGGCGGGGTATGAGCGGAAGAGAGGTCAAGGGCGGGGATCCGGCGGTTTGCGTTCCAGCCGCACGATGAGGGCGCAGAGCATCCGCCGCGTCACCGTGGCGAGATTCCAGAGGCGCTGGAAAACGTGCTGCGTCAACAGGCCCGTGCCCACGCAGACGCGGAGGTGGTGCCGCACCTCGTCCAGCGAGCCCCGGGCCATGCGGAAATACCGGAGCTGCTCGGCCGGCGTGTCGCGGCCACACCCCTCGGCGATATTCGCCCCAACGGAATTGGCCGCCGCCGCGAGTTGGGCGCGGACCTTCCCGTGATCGTGCCGGGGACACTCCTCCACCGCGACGATCACCTCCTCGGCCAGACGCCGGGCCGCATCCGCCACGCGCAAACCGTCGGGGGTGCTCATGCCCCAACGCTACGGCCTCCCGCGCTCCTCTCCATCACCACTCCGCGACACGCCGCACCACTCGAACGCCGTCCCTGACCGACTGCGCTCTGCCGTGCCCCTCTCGTGCCGCCGTTCCCCGCCCTCCAGCTCCCGCAACACGCTCCCGAACAGCGACCCTCAGTAGCTACGCCCCTCAGTAGCTACGCCCCTCAGTAGCTACGCCGTTCAGTAGTTCGAAGTTCTGTAGCTCGTACCTCCGCAGCGCGCAGTTCTATTCTGGCCGTTCAGTCACTTCGCCCGTTCGTGCGCGCCCTTTCGATACGGCCGAGTTCGTGCAGTAGTTGAGGCCGGACTCGCGCCGCTCCCCGCGTGGGGCGGCGCCGCTCATGGAGGAGCTCCCATGCTCGCTCGACTGCTCGTCATCGCCGGCGCCGTCACCGTCGCGGTGCCAGTCACGCATGCCACGGCGCAG
>DATEPM010000148.1:0-2518 GCA_035273185.1 Gemmatimonadaceae bacterium | reverse complement strand
CTCGGGTCTGATGGTGGTGCGGGGCTCTACTGGCTTGGTCGATGTGCCGGCACCTCAATCACTCCCGCATCCGAATCTCCGCGCGGCGCCGAGTAAGTCCGAACTCCCCACGCCCCACGCCCCCCGCCCTACGTGAGGAATTCGTGCAGCAGGGAATGGAAGTGGTGAACGCCGTTCTCGCGCGCGGCGGAATACCGGCCCCGGTCATAGACGCGCGATCGGAGGTTCCGTTGCACCACCTCGCAGATCTCCACGTCCTCCTCCTGGATCTCGTCGCTGAACTGCACCAGCCGCGACCAGCGGGCATCGGTCGCGGGGTCGGCTGGGGGCTCGGCGGCATACCACTCGAACACCACCCGCGTGCGATCGTGCGCCAGGGGAAGCACGACGTTCGTCTGCATCTGCCCCAGGTACACGTTGAGCATCACGTTGGGGAAGAGCCACACGTACACCGCCTCGGCCACGTCCGTCGAGCGCGGATCGTAGGCGCGGCTGGTGGCGGCGCCGTGCACGGGCCGCAGCGGCGCGTGCTGGATGGAGAAGTACCGGTGCGGCTCCACCTTGTACTGATCGTAATCCAGCTCCTTGTGCAGCCCCGGGTGCACGACGGGGAGGTGATAGCCCTCGAGGTAGTTGTCGACGTACACCTTCCAGTTACACGCGACGTCCCACGTCTTGCGCATGACGTAGCGCATCTGCTCGCAGCGAAAGGCCGCGACGCGCGCGGGGATGTCTTCCAGCACGTCGGCGAGCGGCGGCGCCTTGCCATCGAGGTTGGCGAAGACCAGTGGCCCCCACGTGGCCACCTGCACCGGGACGAGCCGCATGTCCTCGGGGTGGAAATTCTCCACGCCCTGCATCTCCGGCGCACGCAGCAGCGAGCCGTCCAGGCGGTACGTCCAGCCGTGATACTTGCACTGGAGCGTCTGCCGCCTGCCGCATCCATACGCCACCGGGCCGGCGCGATGCAGGCAGATGTTGTAGAAGCCGCGCAGCGTGTCACCGTCGCGCAGGATCACGATGGCGTCGTTGCCGATCTCCGCCGTGAAGTACTGCCCGCTCTCCGCCACCTGCTCCACGCGCCCCACGAGCTGCCACGTGCGCGCGAACACGCGCTCGCGCTCCAGCTCCAGGTATACGGGATCGTTATACAACCGCGCCGGGATCGTCGCCGCGCGCGCGATGTTCGGGTCGAATGGAAAGACGAGGGACATGAGGAGCTGACCTGGCTGGCCACGATGAACTGAAATACGGATGCGGCGGATGAACTACCCGAATGCTGCGGATCGTCCCGCGTGGCGGGACGGCTCCTCTCGCGACGAGCCGTGAATGAATTTTGGGACGGCACACCCACGGAGCCCTACTCGCGCGCAAAGCCATCCTGGCGCGTCGGAGCTGGCCGAGGCCGTTCCCAAAGTCATGGTCCGGGCTCGTCGCAATCGGAGTGCTCTCGCCACCGGGAGCGATCCGCAGCATCTGCTGGCATCCGCCTCATGCGTCACCCCTTCGGCATTGTGGCCAGCCCGGCGGATCGTCATTGTGGCCAGCCCATTCCTCACTTCACGCGATGCCCGATCCGTCCCCAGCGGATGTCGGTGATGAAGGGGAGCGGGCGATCACTGTGATCGGGGCTGCAGATGGCCGGATCGCTGGAGTTCGGGTCGAACCCCGGACGGTAGGAGTAGTACACGATGAGCGGCCGGCCGCGCACGTTCGCGCGCGGAACGATGCCCCAGTAGCGGCTGTCCTTGGAGCAGTAGCGGTTGTCGCCCATCATGAAGTAGTGCTGCGGCGGGATGAGCAGCGGGCCCCAGTTGTCGTGCGTCGGCGTCGCCGGCGCATCGCCGAAGCGTGTGTGCTTCAGCTCGATGCGGTGCTGCCAGGCGAAAAGCGGGCTGGAATCGTTCGCGGCCAGCGGGTCCACCGCGTTGGTGGCGGCCGCGAAGCCCTGATGCTGCGGTATCCCGTTCACGTATACCAGTCCCGCGCGCATGTACAGCGTGTCGCCCGGCATGCCGATGAGCCGCTTCACGAGCGTGGGCGTCGGGTCCTCGGGCTGATCGATCTGCGGGGGCGAGACGAACACCACCACGTCGCCGCGGTGGGGATCCGCATAGCCGGGAAGATGAGTGTTCGTGAACGGGATCACCGGGCCATAGATCAACTTGTTGACGAACAGCCAGTCGCCCACCAGCAGGGTGGGGATCATCGAGCCCGAGGGAATGCGATACGCCTCGACGAAGAAGGTTTTGATGACGAGATAGATCAGGATCGCGCCGACGATCGACTTGATCATCTCCCACGTCGCCGCCGAGCTGCGGCCTCTGGCGCTGCCGCGCCCCCGCTTCGCGCGAGCCTGGGCGACGACGTTGGAGCCCTTCGACGGGCGCTTTGGAGCGACTGCCATGATGGAGCGGTGAGCGGTCTCTGGGGGGAGGGAGGGCGTGCCGGAACGGTGGGAAATCTACGTGTCCTACGGAGATCGCGGGGGACGGGTTCCGCGCTGGCCGTAACGCCG
>DATEPM010000147.1:0-6900 GCA_035273185.1 Gemmatimonadaceae bacterium | reverse complement strand
GACGTTCATCACGTCCTGGAGCACGAAATCCGTCGCATCCACCAGCAACCGACTGCCGTCTTCAGCGACGATCGGCATCCCGGCGAGCGTGGACGTCGCGAAGGACTCCTCGACGGAGTGTGCCTGGAGCGAGTCGGCGGTTGCGCGGAAGCGCGTGTTCCGGCGAACCAGCAACACCCGCGGTCCGAAACGCTCGAATCGGACGACCGCCTCGTCGCCCGTCGTGCCGCGATCCAGCCCAAGGTCATTCGACCCCAGCCCGGTGGCGAGCGTGGAGAGATAGAGGAAATCGTGATCCAGGCGCTGTACCTCGAACAGGAGCTTGCCGGTACCCTCGTCGTAGTAGAACGGGATGAAGCCGTCGTGGCGTTCCATGCCTGCGGTCTGCGAAGCGATGCTGCGCGGAGCGGCCGGCTGCGCGCGGAGTGCGTCGGGTGCAACGGATACAACGGGCGCGGCGGTAACGAGCGAAACAACGAGGACGTGCCGAACAACTCGCATGAGCGGTCTTCGAAGGGCGGGAGGGTGGCGTGCAGGTCCCAATCTGGCCGACGGCCGGGGCTGAGACAATGCCGTGGCGGCGTGACTGGGACTTCGCTCGGAGGCCGCGCTCATCGAGTAGATCGAGACACCGGCATGCGATTAATTGGGATGCAGGCGGGGCGTCGCTTTCGGCATCTACGAACGAGGAGATTGGACATGAACATCACCCGCGTTGGCTCGCAGCCCTCCGGGAAGGGGCCGGCCGACTGGTTCACCGGCACGGTTCGGATCGACCCGCTCTTCAGCGCGCCGGCACCGGCCCGCGCCGCGGGGGCCGCCGTCACCTTCGAGCCGGGTGCGCGTACGGCGTGGCACACACACCCGCTCGGGCAAACGCTGATCGTGCTGTTCGGTCGCGGCCTCGTGCAGCGTGAGGGCGCGCCCATCGAGGAGATCCGCCCCGGCGATGTCGTCTGGTTCGCCCCCCGCGAAAAGCACTGGCATGGCGCCGCGCCAGAGACGGCGATGCAGCACATCGCCATCCAGGAAGCGCTCGACGGAAAGGTTGTCGACTGGCTGGAGCACGTCACCGACGAGCAGTACGGACAGTATCAACAGCGCCGCGGCCCGACGGCCGCGCGTTGAACAGGAGATCGACCATGAAGGCAAACATCCTCCACGTTACGCGCGACTCCGGTGGGCAATGCCATCGCTCACACGGTCATCAAGTCCCTGGTGCTCTACACACCAGTGCCCATCCCGAAGGAGCGGCCGGCGGCGCCGGAGCTGGACCAGACCCGGAGCGGGACGATGCCGAGCGACTTTGCGGCGGACGTGCGGTAGCCTTGCCGTCTGACGTCTGGACGCGGAATGGGCTATGATAGCCACAATGGACCAATCCCGCCGCACCTGGATCGCGAGATTCACCCTGGGCATCTCGGTAGTGCAGCGGACGATCACGCTGCCACGCATCCTCGCCGCGATCGCGATGCCTGCCGTGGTCGCCGCGCAATCCACGTCCGCGCCCGCGACCTCGTCTCAGCATGCGCCGCCCGCGATCTCCTACGAGGTCGCATTCGCCCCGAGCACCCACATTGCCGACGTCACCGCGCGCATCCCGGCGGACGGGCGTTCATCGGTGGAGCTGATGATGCCGATCTGGTCGCCCGGGTACTACAAGGTGGAGAACTACGCCGACCAGGTGCACGACCTCACGGCGCGTACGCCCGCGGGCGCGGCACTCGATGTCACTCACGACGCTCGCAACCGATGGCGGATCGTCACGGGCGGCGCACCGAACATCGTCGTGCAGTATCGCGTCACCGCCGAGCGCCAGTTCGTGACCGCCGACTGGGTCGGCGACTCGCTCATCGTGCTCAACGGTGCGCCGACGTTCGTCACGCTCGCCGACAGCGTGCATCGGCCGGCCGATGTCACGCTCGCGCTTCCGGCCGGCTGGCGGTCGGCGACGTCGCTCGACAGCGCCGGCGGCCGTACGCCGGATCATTACCAGGCCGCCGACTACGACGAGCTGGTGGACTCGCCCATAATTGCCGGCGCGAATCTCCGGTTTCATCAGTTCGTCGTCGGCCGCAGCCGCCACACGATCGTGGACGCGGGCAACTTGGGATCGTGGGACTCGGATCGCGCCGCGAGGGATCTCGCCCGCATCGTCGCCCAGGATCAGCGATTCTGGGGCACGCTGCCGTACGACCATTACGTGTTCCTGAATATCTTCCGTCGCGGCGGCGGAGGTCTCGAGCACAAGAACTCGACGATGCTCACCTCCAACGCCGCGCGGTCGGCCACTCCGCAGCAGTACCTCGGCTGGCTGAACTTCGTGAGCCACGAGTACTTCCACGCGATGAACGTCAAGCGGCTCCGTCCCGTGGAGCTCGGGCCCTTCGACTACGAGGGAGCGCCGAAGACGCCGAGCCTGTGGATCTCGGAGGGGCTGACGACCTATTTCGGCGATCTGATGGTCGCGCGCGCGGGGCTGGCGAACGAGCGCCAGCTGCTCGAGGAGTTCTCCAGCCTCATCGGCCAGCTGCAGAACACGCCGGGACGGCTGGTGCAGACGCTATCCCAGTCGTCGCTGGACGTGTGGAACAGCGAGAACTCCGCGGTCGGCATGGACCGCGCGAACACGGTGAGCTACTACACCAAGGGTCCCGTGGTCGGCTTTCTGCTCGACGCGCACATCCGGCGGCTGACCGGCGGGCGCCGCAGCCTCGACGACGTGATGCGGGCGGAATACGCGCGCTACTCGGGCCTCCACGGCTTCACCCCCGAGCAGTTTCGCGCGGAGGCGTCGCAGGTTGCGGGGACGAATCTCGACGCCTGGTTCGCGCGGGCGCTGGATTCCACGGCGGAGCTGGACTACGACGAGGCGCTGGCGTGGTATGGCCTGCAGTTCCACGGCGGAGACGATCCGAAGACACGCTGGCAGCTCGAGGTACGACCCGACCGCACCGCCGCGCAGCAGGCGCATCTCGCGGCGTTTGTCGGAATGCGCTGAGGCGCCGGCGAAGCACGGCCCCGAGATCGAGCCTCACGGCAGCCGTGGTCGCATATATCCGTACGTCCACGTGCCCGCGAGCGCGGCGATCGCCACGGCGAGGAAAACCGTCGCCCCGGTGCCCACGAGTGCGAACAGCGGTCCGGGGCATGCGCCGGTGAGCGCCCAGCCGGCGCCGAAGATCAGGCCGCCGATCCAGTAGCGATGACCGCGGCCGAGCACCTTGGGCGCGATCACGATGCGATCGCCGGTCCTGGTCCTCGCTCCCAGACGCCTGAGCAGTTGCACCCAGACGAGCGCAGTCAGCATTGCCGAGCCGAGAATGCCGTACATGTGGAAAGACTGAAATCGGAACATCTCCTGAATGCGATACCAGGAGACGACCTGCGCCTTGACGATCACGATGCCGAAGAGCACGCCGACGGCCAGATAGGTCGCCACTTCGCGCGCGAGCGCCCCGTTCTGCGCGTGCGCCACGGGTGCGCCGGACAGCCGGGCGGTGGGGATGGGTTGCTGGACTGTGCTCATGCTGGCACCTCAGAAGAGCAGCGGGACTATGAAGTACGTGGTCAGCAGACCGCCGGCGAAGATCGCAACGATCGCGATGAGCGACGCCAGCTGCAGCGTCGCGAGCCCCATCACGCCGTGGCCCGAGGTGCAGCCGCCGGCATACGAGGCTCCAAATCCCACCAGAAAGCCGCCGCCGAGCATGCAGATCGCTCCTCGCAGCGTGAGCAGAGCCCGCCAGGTGAACACCTCGGACGGGACGAGTCCGGAAGGAGCGGCGAGGCCCAGCGCCGAGAGCGCCTGGCGCGTGTGCGGGGAGATGGCCGGCGTCGCTCCGCCCCCGAGCAGGGTTACCGCCACGATGGCGCCCAGCAGGATGCCGAAGCCGAGCGCGACGTTCCACAGTCCGGTCCTCTTCCAGTCATAGCGAAAGAACTCGACGTTCCCGGGTATCATGGCGGCGCACATCGCGCGCAGGCTGACGCTCATCCCGAGCGGCCTGTTGCCTAACCAGAGCAGCAGGGGCACGAAGGATGCGATGAGCGGCCCCGTCACATACCAGGGCCAGGGGTCACGCAGCCAGGACCAGAGCATGGAGCCCTCCATTGTGAGGTGCGGCGTTCATCGCTGCGGCCGGTGTTCACGCAATCGTGAGGCGACCACGATGCCGGATGCCGCGGTGACCACGCCGATGGCGGTGATGGCGGTGCGAATGCCGAAGAGGTCGGTGAGCGCGCCGGCGGCGAGGGCGCCGGCGACGTAGCCGAGATCGCGCCACAGGCGGTAGACGCCCACGGCGGCGCCGCGCCAGGATGGATGCGCGAGATCGCCCACGGCAGCGAGCAGGGTGGGGTAGACGAGCGCCGTGCCGATGCCGAGCGCGACGAGAGCGGCCGTCCACGGGCCGCCGCCGCTCACGCGTGCCATCGCGACGAGCGCGACCCCCTGGAGCACCATTCCCGAGATGATGAGCGGCCTCCGCCCCAACCGGTCGCTCAGAGCTCCGGTCGCCAGTTGGCAGATGCCCCAGGTGGCCGGATAGACGGCCGTGAGCACGCTGGTTTTCCGCAGCGTCAGGCCGGCCCCGACGAACAGCAGTGGGAAGATGCCCCAGGCCAGACCGTCGTTGAGATTGTTCACGAACCCGGCCTGGCTGACGCTGAACAGGGATGCATCGGACCAGAGCGAGCGCCCGAGGATGCTCCGGAGCCGCGGCCGCTCGGGGGAGGCGCTCGCCGCGCCCGCCTGCGCGGCTTCGAGCCGGGCATGGGCGGCCGTTTCGCGGACACATAAGGAGAGCAGCAGGCCGGCGATAGCGATGCCGATGCCGGGGACTGCCGTACCGGCACGCAGACCGTACTGGCTCGCCGCGAAGCCGCTCAACACGCTGGCCCCCGCGACAGCCGCGTAGCCGGCGAACTCGTTGAGCCCCATGGCGAGTCCGCGCCGGCTGGGCCCCACGAGATCGATCTTCATGATCACCGTGGTCGACCACGCGAGCCCCTGGTTGACGCCGAGCAGCGCGTTGGCGCCGACTACCCACCACCAGCTCTGCGCGAAGAGGATCAGGAAGGGCACGGGGAGCGCCGCGAGCCAGCCCAGGATGAGCGTGGGACGGCGCGCGTGGCGATCGGCCAACCACCCGGACGTCAGGTTGGTGAGCGCCTTCGCGAGGCCGAAGGTCGCGATGAACGAGAGAACCGCGGTGGTGGACGCGAGCCCGAAAGCATCTCTTGCGATCACCGGCAGCACGGAGCGCTCCAGCCCCACCATGGCGCCCACGAACGCGTTCACGATCACGAGCAATGTGAACTGCCGCCAGTTCGCCCGAAGGCCAAGAGAGATTCGCGCGCCGGTGTTCGGCGTGCCCAGCGACGTCGCGGCGCGCGAGTCTATCTCAGACGCGACTCGTGGCAGCGATGTCATACCACGGCCGGCGGCCGCGCCTGCCGGCGGATCATACGCCACTCTCCACGGGCAGCCCTGCCGTGCGCCAGTCGGGCAGCCCTTCACGCGCGCGCCGCGCCCGAAAGCCGGCCCTGCGCAGCATCTTCACGGCTTCCAGCGAATACACGCAGTACGGCCCACGGCAGTACGCGATCACCTCGCGGCGGCGGGGGATCTCGCGCAGGCGGCGCCTCAGCTCGGGCACGGGGATCGACAGCGCGCCCGGGATGTGGCCGGCGGCGTACTCGTCGCGCGGCCGCACGTCGATCACCGTGACTTCGCCGTCGCGCATCAACCGTCGCAGCTCCGGAAAGGTGACGGGCTCCAGCTGGTCATGGCCGTCCAGGTACAGTTGCACGATCTGCTGGACGTTGGCGAGCCGGACGTAACCGATCGCCTCCAGGCTCCGCAGCAGTCCGGAGACGTCGTCACTCGCCAGGCGATAGTAGATGTAGGTGCCGTCGCGCCGGGTCTCCACGAGCCGCGCCTGGCGGAGCACGCGCAGGTGGGCGCTGGTGTTCTTGACGGGCATGGCCAGGTGCTGAGCGAGCGCCTCGACGGTCTTCTCGCCCTGGCCGAGCAGGTCCAGCAGCTCGATGCGCTTCGGGCTGGCGAGCGCGTGGCCCACGCGGGCGAACTCCGCGTAGAGGGCATCCTTGAACTGGCGATGATCAGGCACGGGGATCGGGCGCGGGATCGGGAGTACTCCAACGATCCATAGAATACGCGATCACTCCGCGGCGTCAAGAGCGGCGCCGGCGGCCGGCGGGCATGGCTCCCCACGACGAATCGCCTGCCGAGACGATTCAGGCCCAGAGCATCTGCCCTGGGCCTGACACGGTACGACAATGGCGCCGGGGCTGCTACGCCTGGCTTTCCAACGTCCCCCGCAGATGCTCGTAGCTCACCCGCGCCGCGGCGATCGAATCGCCCCAGTCGGCGGCCGAGTCCTGCTCGACGGCGAAGTGCTTCATCCCGGCGAGATCGGCATGCTTGAATATCTCGCCGTAGTCGATGTCGCCGTTCCCGACGGGCACCAGCCGCGCCGCGGCCATGCGCGCGCCCTCGTCCGACACCGGCGGCAGGAACTTCAGGCCGGCCGCATCCTTGACGTGCCAGAGCACGAACCGGCCGGGATGCTGATGGAAGAGCTGGATGGGATCCTGGCCCGCCACGGACGCCCAGCCGATGTCCATCTGGAAGACGACCAGCGCCGGATCGGTTTCGGCCAGCAGGATGGTGTAGGGCAGCTCGGTCGAATCCCTGCACGGGATGAACTCCACCGTGTGGTTGTGGCGCAGCAGCTTGATCCCGAACCGCTGCGCCATCTTGCCGTAGGTGTTGTAGCGCGCGGCCTCGCGTTTCACGTCGTCCACGGTGCGCGGCTGTGCCTGCGATCGGATGAACTGCTGCAGCATCCTGCGCTGCTCGGCGCGGCTCGGCGG
>DATEPM010000146.1:0-2266 GCA_035273185.1 Gemmatimonadaceae bacterium | reverse complement strand
GTCCGCGGCCGCCGCCGCCACCGCCTCCACGACCGCCGCGCGCCGGGCCTCCACCCGCACCGCCGCCGCCACCGCCCGTACCGCCGCCACTCGTATTCCGCGTCTCTTCCATTATCAGAACTCCAGTCCGCCCTCGCGGGCGCCGTCGGCCACGGCCTTCACCCGGCCGTGGTACTTGTAGCCCGCGCGGTCGAACACCACGCGCGAGAACCCGGCCTCCTTGGCGCGGGCGGCAAGGCGCTTCCCCACCTCGAGCGACTTCTCCGATTTCTTCCCCTCGCTCAGGTCTGTGCTCGCGACCGTGAGCAGAGTGCGCTGCTGCGTGTCGTCCACGAGCTGCGCGTAGATGTGCTTCAGCGAGCGGTACACCACCAGGCGCGGCCGCTCGGTGGTACCGCTCACCGCCTTCCGGACGCGCAGGTGCCGGCGCACGCGCTTCTCCGCGCGCGACTTCGGCGTACGCATGATCGCCATTACTTGCCTCCTGCCTTGCCCGCCTTCCGGCGGATCTGCTCGCCCGCGTACTTGATGCCCTTGCCCTTGTACGGCTCGGGCGGACGCAGGTTCCGGATCTCCGCGGCCACCTGGCCGACGATCTCCTTGTCCGCGCCGTCGATGAAGACCTGCGTCGGCTGCGGGGCCGTGAGCTTGATCCCCGCCGGCGCCTTGTACTGGATCTGGTGCGAGAAGCCGAGCGAGAGCTGCAGGCCGTACGGCCGCACCTCCGCCTTGTAGCCCACGCCCGAGATCTCCAGCTGCTTCTGATAGCCCCTGGTCACGCCCTCCACCATGTTGGCGACGAGCGTGCGCGTGAGGCCGTGCAGCGACTTGTGCCCCGGATCGTCCGACGGCCGCGAGACCCGGATGCTGTCGTTCTCCACCGCGACGGAGATGTCCCGCGCGATGGTGCGCGCCAGCTCGCCGCGGGGCCCCTTCACCCGGATCGTGTTGCCGTCGACCGTGACCGTCACGCCCTTGGGGACGGTGATGGGCAGTTTCCCGATTCGTGACATGAGCGTCTCCTTACCAGATCACGGCGACGAGCTCGCCGCCGGTGCGTGCCTGCCGTGCCTCTCGGCCGGACATCAGTCCCCGCGACGTGCTGAGAATCGCCATGCCCAGCCCGTTGCGCACGCGCGGAATCTCGTTCACACCCACGTAGCGGCGCAGCCCGGGCGTCGAGACGCGCTCCAGCGCGCGGATCACCGACTGCCCGGTGCCGGCGTACTTGAGCCGCACGCGCAGCACCGGCCGGCCCTCCGCGTTCTCCACCATCTGATAATCCTGAATGAAGTTGTTCTCCTTCAGGATGCGCGCGATGTCGACTTTCATCTTCGACGCCGGGATGTCCACCCGCCGGTGCCGCGACGCGCAGGCGTTGCGGATGCGGGTCAGCATGTCGGCGATCGGATCGGTCATGCTCATATCGTCTCGACTCTCCTCTCGTATCCGTTGGACGTGGAGGAATACACTACCAGCTCGCCTTCCTGACGCCGGGGATCATCCCCGACAGCGCCAGCTCGCGGAAGCAGATGCGGCACAGGCCGAACCGGCGCAGGAACGCGCGCGACCGGCCGCAGCGGCTGCAGCGATTGTGCTGCCGCACCGGGAACTTCGGCTTCCGCTTTGCCTTTTCGATCCAGGACTTCTTCGCCATGCGTTGCTCGTCTCTCGTTAGCGATGGAGGGCGCTACACCCGCGCGCCTTTCTTTTCCTCACCCCGGAACGGCATACCCAGCTCCTTCAGCAGGGCGAGGGCGAGATCGTCCCGCGCCGCGCTCGTCACGAAGGTGATGTCCATGCCGTGGATCTGCTCGATGTCGTCGTAGTTGATCTCCGGGAAGATCATCTGCTCCTTGACGCCGAGCGAGTAGTTCCCGCGTCCATCGAAGGAGCGCGTCCCCAGCCCGCGGAAGTCGCGGATGCGCGGGATGGCCACCGAGATGAAGCGGTCCAGGAACTCCCACATTCGCGCCCCGCGCAGCGTCACGGCCGCGCCGATCTCCTGGCCCTGCCGCAGGCCGAAGTTGGCGATCGACTTCTTCGCCTTCTTGCGCACCGGCTGCTGCCCGGTGATCGTCGCCAGCTCCTCCACCACCTTGTCCAGCACCTTCGGCTGCTTGATGGCCTCGCCCACACCCACGTTCAGCACGATCTTCTCGAGCGTCGGCACCTGGTGCGGGTTCGCGAGCGCGAACTGCTCCATGAGCCGCGGCCGGATCTGCTCCTGGTAGCGGAGCTTGAGCCGGGGCGGCGGCGCGGGAAT
>DATEPM010000145.1:0-6751 GCA_035273185.1 Gemmatimonadaceae bacterium | reverse complement strand
CTCGCGCTCGCGGTACCAGCCCTCGGCGTCCGGCATCAGCGCGTGCTCATCCCGAGCTCGGCGAGCGCGTCCGCCACCTGCTCCGCGTGCCCCTCCGGCTTCACCTTCTCGAACACCCGCGCAACGCGGCCGGCCGCGTCGATGAGGAAGGTGGTGCGCGCGTTCCCCCAGTATTTGCGTCCGTACATTGACTTCTCCACCCACACCCCGTACGCGGTCGCGATGGCGTGGTCCGGGTCCGCCAGCAGGGTGAAGGGGAGCTGCTCGTCCGTCCGGAACTTCCGGTGCGCCTTCACCGGGTCCGGGCTGATGCCGAGCACCGTCGCGTGCAGTCCCTCGAACCGAGGGAAGGCGTCGCGGAAGCCGCGCGCCTCCACGGTTCAGCCGGCGGACGAGTCCTTCGGGTAGAAGAAGAGCACCACCGGGCGCCCGCGCAGCGACGTCAGCGAGAGCGTGGTGCCCTGGTCGGTGGGCGCCGAGAAGTCGGGGGCGAGGTCGCCGGGTTTCAGCATGTCAGGCCTCCAGCCGCTCGCCGCCGATGAGCACCGCCAGGATCGCCTTCTGAACGTGCAGCCGGTTCTCCGCCTCGTCCCAGACGCGGCTCCGCGGCCCCTCGAGCACGCTCTCGCTCACCTCCTCGCCGCGGTGTGCGGGAAGGCAGTGCAGGAATATGGCGTCCGGCTTCGCGCGGGCCATGAGCGTATCGTCAACGGCGTACCCCGCGAACGCCTTCTCGCGCACCTTCTGCTCCTCCTCCTGCCCCATCGAGGCCCACACGTCGGTGTTCACGACGTCGGCGCCCCGCGCGGCCTGCTTCGGATCGCGCACCACGCGCACCGTCGCCGCCGTCTGTGCGCGCGCCAGGATCGCCGGGTCGGGATCGTAGCCCTCCGGGCAGGCCAGGGTGAGCTCGAAGCCCAGGCGGTACGCGGCATTGATCCAGGAGTTCGCCATGTTGTTGCCGTCGCCGATCCAGGCGATGCGCTTCCCTTCATACGTGCCGAGGTGCTGCCGGACCGTGAGCAGATCGGCGAGAATCTGGCAGGGGTGCAGCAGGTCGGTGAGGCCGTTGATCACGGGGACGCTCGCGTATTTCGCCAGCTCCTCCACGTCGGCGTGGGCGAAGGTGCGGATCATGATGCCGTCCACGTAGCGCGAGAGCACGCGCGCGGTGTCGCGGATGGGCTCCCCGCGCCCGAGCTGCACGTCGCGGGGCGAGAGGAAGAGCGCGTGGCCGCCCAGCTGGAAGGTGCCCACCTCGAACGACACCCGCGTGCGCGTGGACGATTTCATGAAGATCATCGCCAGCGCCTTTCCCGCGAGCGGCTTGCGCGTGTACTGCCCCTTTCGCATGCGCTCGGCAAGATCGAACAGTGCGTCCAGCTCGGGACGGGTGAAGTCGGGAATGGAAAGGAAATCGTCGGGCATCGGCTAGGGCGGAGGGCAGGGGGCGGAGGGATGTACGGGAGTAGGAGCATGGCTCGGGCGCGAAAGCTAGCGCTGTTGGAGAGAGTGTGAAGGAGACGACCGGCGGTGTGGCTTGCCTCGGCAGGCGGGCCGAGGGTAGGCTCGGCAGCAACTCGGGTTCGTGTTCCATCCACCGCGCGGTGATGCGCTTCGAGAGGTCCGAGCTGGAGCCCGACCTCATGGTACTCCCGGAGCACCCCCGTCCGGCCGCGGGCTGGGATCAGGCACCGACGCCCAGACTGGTCGTGTCTGAGCTCGAAGTGGAGCGTGCTGTCGGGATTCTGGACAGCCGGCCGCGTGTGGCCGCGCCTCGCGGCGGCACAATCCAAGGCTCGTCGCAATTCGACAGCACCCGGGGGCCGTCCGAATTCTGCACACGGGCAGCATCCCGTGGAGTGGCAAGCGCTTGCGCAGGCGACGTGAGCGGCCCGTCGCTTGCTTTGTCAGGGGCCAGACAGAACGGCCGACTCACTCGATGCTGAGACATCCGCGTCCCGGCATCGCCGGCCGAGCAAGTGCCAGTCGTCTTTCGGGCCTGAACGCTGGGCCATACTCGACTCTCCGCGACGACGCGGGAGGAGGAAGTTCAGATGTACGCACTCGACGTTCGACCCAATTACTCGGGCAACGCCTTTGCCGATCTGGAGCAGTCCCTGAGCGCGGTGGCATTGAGCGGCGAGCGCCTGGCCGCCGCCACCACTTCCCTGCGCGCCTCGGCGCGAGTGTTCGCGCAGGCGACCGCGCGGCTGCAGAAGAATGCCGGCGGCAAGGCGAGGCTGAAGCTTATCAAGTAAACGGAAAAGAAAGAACAAGGAATCAAGAATGGAGGAGCGCCGAGTGCTTTCTCGGCCGCTCCTTTCATTTTGCTGTCACTCGGCTCGCAGCGCGACCAGCGGGTCCACGCGAATGGCGCGCACGGCGGGGAGCACGCTCGCGACGACCGCCATGATCAGCAGCGTGAGGCATGCGCCCGCCAGAACGAGCGGGTCGTGCGGCGACACGCCGTACAACTGCGAGGCGACGATGCGTCCGCCGGCGAGCGCTGCGGCGAGCCCGATGGCGACGCCCAGCACGCTCACGGCCAGCGCCTGGCCGACCACGAGCGTCCCGAGACTCCAGCGCGGCGCGCCGAGCGTGAGGCGCACGCCCATCTCGTGCACGCGCTGGGTGACACTGTAGGAGATGAGACCGAAGAGTCCCACGGACGCCAGGAGCAGCGCGAGCAGGCCGAAGGCGCTGAACAGGTTCGCGCCCAGGCGCCAGCGCCGGAGCTGGGTGAGTACGTCCGGCATCTCGGCGATGCGCTGCACGGTGGCGTACGGCAGCCCTGGCACGACGGTCTGCATGGCACGGCGCACCGGCTCGATCATGCGGGCCGCGTCCGCGGCAGCATACGCCACGATGTACCGGTCCCGCAACCTCTCGCCCAGCTCCGGCGCGGCGCGGCCGAGCGGCACGTACACGAAATAAAGCGGATCCTCCAGGATCTCCTGGCGGCGCACGTCTTCCGCCACGCCCACCACCTGGGCGCAGGGCGCGGCGGCACCGCCGAGGCGCAGGCACCGCCCCAGCGCGGACTGGCCGGGCCACACGCGGCGGGCCATGGTGCGGCTCACGATCACCACGGGCGGGCTCTCCGGCCGATCATCAGCATCCGTGAAATCCCGGCCCGCGACGAGCCGCGCGCCAATGGCCGCGAAGTAGTCCGGCCCCACCAGATTGAGAAAGGGACCCTCGCCGGGCGGCAGCGAATCGCGGCCTTCTACGTGCACGTCCGCCCCGTAGGACGGGCCGAAGGGAATGGTGAGTGCCACCGCGGCGTGCGCGATCCCGGGCAGCGCGCGCACGCGCGCCAGGGCATCGCGGAAGATCGCATCCCCCTCGCGCGCGCTGCGGCCCGTGACCCGCAGGTCCATGGTGCCGTAAAGCACGCGCTCCGGCTGGACTCCCATCCGCAGCGCGTCCACGTTGTGCAGCGAGCGCACGAAGAGACCCGCTCCGGCCAGGAGCACCAGCGCGAGCGCGGCCTGCACCACGAGCAATGCCGAGCGCGTGGCGGCACGCGGTGCCCCGCCCTCGCGCGCACCGGACTTGAGGTCGTCGGTGAGCCGGGGCCGGCTGGTCTGGAGCGCGGGCACGAGCCCGGCCGCCACGCCCACGGCCAGCGCGGCAGCCGCCGTGAAGATCAGCACCCGTGTATCGACGCTGCCGCGTACCCACGGCACGTCCCCGAACAGGAGGAGGCGCACCACCGTGCCGCTCCAGTACGCCACCAGCAGTGCCCCGGAGCCGCCCAGGAGCGCGAGCAGCACGCTCTCCGCCACCAGCAGGCGTACGAGACGCGCGCGCGACACCCCGAGCGCGAGCCGCACCGCGATCTCCCGCCGCCGGCGCAGCGCGCGCGCCAGGAGCAGGTTGGCGCAGTTGGCGCAGGTGATGAGCAGCACGAGGGTCGCCATCGCCCCCAGGAGCACGGTGATCGTGGTGTTGGTGCCGAGGTTCACCGACCGCGCCGTCCGAAGGGGTGTGAGGTGGACATGGCGACCGCTGACGAACCACAGCTCGGCATAGTGTTCCTGCATCGCGCGGCCGACATCGCTCGCGAGCTGGGACAGGGGGATCCCCGGCCGCACCTTCACGAAGATGTGCGCGTAGGATGGCAGCGGGTTGCTCCGCCAGCTGGGTGACGCGCTGCGGCGCGCCATCGCGGCGGTGAATGGGAGCCACACGTCCACGCGTCCCAGCTCCGTGCCGGTGAACTCCGGCGGGGCAATGCCGATGATCGTGTAGCGCTGCATTCCGATGTCGAGCGCCTTGCCGAGCACCTGGGGATCGCGGCCGAACTGCCGGCGCCAGAAACCGTCGCTGATCACCGCCACCGGCACTCCCGCGGGTTCGGCGTCCTCCTCGGCACTGAAGAACCGGCCGCGCTCCGCCCCGGCGCCCAGCATGGTGAAGTAGCTGGCGCTCACGAGCATGCCGCGGACGTTGCGGGCCTGCAGACCGCTGCCGAGCGAGAGCGGCTCCGCCCGGAACGACGCGATGGCCACCGATTCGGCGCTCCGCAGATCGGTGGCGAGCGTGCGATAGACGGGATAGTTGAACGTCTGCTGGCCCACCCCGGTCTCGCCGCGCTGCAGCATGGAGAGCATGGCGATGCGCTCCGGGTCGCGCACGTGCGCCGGCGGCCGGAAGAAGAGCTGATCGATGATGCCGAAGATCGTGGCGTTGACGCCGATGCCGAGCGCGAGCGTCAGCACCGCCACGGCCGCGAACCCCGGGTGCAGCCGCAGGCCGCGCGCGGCATAACGAGCGTCCTGCCACGCGCTCTCGAGCGTATCGGCCGCGCGCAGCCGGCGCGCGTACGCGCGATCGATGCGGGTAAGGCGGTCGCGGGCCGCCCGCACGTCGCCGAAGCGCCGCAGCGCCTCGGCGCGCGCCGCCTCCTCGGTGGCGCCGGCGGCGACGAGCTCGCGGATCGTCATGTCGAGGTGAAAGCGCAGCTCGTCGTCCACCGCGCGGCCGAGATCGCGCGGGTGCTGCTGCAGCCGGAAGAGCCGGCGAAAGGGGCGCATCACCACCTCTTCTACGTGGCCCGCAGGATGGTGAACACCGCCTGCGCGTAGCGCGTCCAGCTTTCGGATCGGTCGCGCAACTGCGCGCGGCCCTTGCGCGTGAGCTGGTAGTACTTGGCCTTGCGGTTGTTCTCCGAGACGCCCCACTCGCTCTGGAGCAGTCCGCGCTTCTCCAGGCGATGCAGCGCGGTGTACAGCGCCCCCTCCTCGATCTGCAGCGCGTCGCCCGTGGTCTCGCGGATCCAGTGCGCCACGGCGTACCCATGCCGCGGGCCCCAGGTGAGGGTCTTGAGGATCAGCATATCGAGCGTGCCCTGGAGCAGCTCGAGGTCGGCGGGTGACGGCACGCGGCGCTCCCCTTAATGATTCAGGGGAATCATGCAGCCGGAGCGGGCGGGCGTCAAGGCGACGCGTCGAGGATCGGGTTCTGTCGCGGGGAGCGTATCGCGGGGCCAGCGGGGACGCACGCAGGCTTCGTTGCGAGGGAGAGCATCGCGGCCTGCGCGGACGAACGCGGAGCTCTCTCCCGCAACGAGCCTGCATTCGCCTGCGCTGCCCGCGAGAAGCTCCCCCCACGACAAGTCTCGAGCACACGCCTCAGAACACATACCCGATATTCACCCCCACCCGCGGCCACTCGCCGAGCGAGCGGCCGCCGAGCGACAGCTCGATGGGACCGAGGATGGTCTGGCTTCCTAACGACACGCCCATCCCGACGATCGGATGCGCGGCGGCCGACCGGAGGGTGGCACCGACGTTGCCCGCGGCCGCGGTGAGCGTCGCGTACACGTTGGGAACGGCCTCCCACTGCAGCGCGCCCTGGAGCCGCGCGACGGCGGTGCCCATCCGCTCCTGCGGCTGCAGCCCGGGAAACGCGAGCTGGGTCTCGGGGAAGGCGCCCGAGGCCGTGGATCCACCAAGAAAGAACCGGTAGCTCACGGGAATGTCATCGCCGCCGGTGGTGGCGCCGGCCGTGGCGCGCGTCTGGAGGGTGAAGCGCCGCGTGAGGGGCACCGCGCCCCGAACGTCGGCCACGTGATGCGCGAAGGAGGCACCAGCGACGACGGCCTCGCTGCGCGCGAAGATGCGCACGCCCTGGCGCGGAAACTCCTCGCGGTCCAGCCCCGACCACCACGCCAGCCCGGAGATGCTGGCCAGGGCGCGCTCGCGCACGCTATCCGCGGACGTGAATGGGCGCGCGCCGCTCACGCGTTGCCCCGCGAGCTGCGCCGCCAGGCCGGCGTTGCCCAGCAGCTCCAGGCCGGCCGTGAACGCGGCCGCGCCCACCACGACGTCCGCGGTGGCCACCCGCCGGCCCTCCTCGAAGAGGTCGAACGGAGACCGGGTGTACGAGGCCGACGCGCCGAGGGTGAGCGGCGACGAGAGCACGCCGCGGCGGACGCTGCGCACGCCGAACTGGAGCTGCTCGCCCAGGCGCGCGTCGAATCGCGTCTCCGAGCCGTACCCCAGGAGGCTGCGCAGCGTCGCGGTGAAGAGCAGCGAGGCGTCGTAGCGCTCGTCGTAGCGGAACCCGAAGCCCACGCGGTTGGCCTCGCGCGGCTCGGCGTGCACCACGGCCACGGTGTCGGGGCCGTCAGCCTGCAGCTCGTACCACACCCGGCCGTACATCCCGCTCTCGTACACGCGCTCCACGGCGCGCTCCAGCCGGCCGGGACCGGTGCGGCCCGGCGCCAGGCGGAGCAGCCGCC
>DATEPM010000144.1:0-12624 GCA_035273185.1 Gemmatimonadaceae bacterium | reverse complement strand
TACGTCGGCCGGGCGCAGGACGCGATCGACGATGCCGTCGCATCGGAGGTCCGCGACCTCCGACGGGCGCTGCGGCGCCAGCGCAAGCGCCTTGGCATCTAGTCCGGTCCGCCGACGGCGCGCGCGCTGGCGCCTGGCCGCGGCCATGGCGGCCGCGGCCGTCGCCGCCCTCGTGCTGCTGCCGAGCGTGGCATACGCGTGGACGCCTGGCACCCACGTGTTCCTGGGCGAGGTGGTGATGCGCTCGCTGCAGCTCCTGCCCTCCTCCATCGCCGATCTGCTGCGCGCCTTTCCATACGACTTCTTGTATGGCTCCATCGCCGCCGATACGAGTATCGCCAAGAAGTACGCGCCCGTCGGCCGGCACTGCCATTCCTGGAACGTGGGGCTGGAGATCTTCGACCGCGCCACGGACGAGCCGCTGCAGGCGTTCGCGCTCGGCTACCTGGCTCATCTCGCCGCCGATGCGGTGGCGCACAACTACTTCGTCCCCAAGCAGCTCGCCGTCACGTCCAGCACCTCGGGGCTGGGCCACAGCTACTGGGAGAGCCGCTTCGAGACGCATCTGGCCGAGGGCTACAGCCGCCAGGCGCGCGAGCTGATCATGCTGGACCACTCGCGATCCGACGGGCTGCTGGATCGCGTGCTCAGCCCCACGATCTTCAGCACCCCCACCAACCGCCGGATCTTTCGTGGGATGGTCGTGGTCGCGGATTCCGAGTCCTGGCAGCGGATCTTCCAGCTCATGAAGGAGAACAGCCGCTGGGACCTCGCCGACGCCGAGGTCGGCCGATATCTGGGGCGCTCCTTCGACTACATCGTGGACTTCCTGCGGCGCACCGACCGCTCCGAACCGTATGCCCTGGACCCCTCCGGCGACGAGCCGTTGCGGCGTGCCAAGCACGTGCGCCGTGCGGTGCTGCGCACGGGAGGCGACGAGCGCCTGCGCGAGGAGGCCGACCGGCACTTCGGCCTGCCCGTTTCGCGGCTCGATTATGCGGAGCAGCTGGAGCTGCCGCTCTATCCGCTGAACCGCTCCGTCAGCAGCTGATTCAGCCGCTTCGGGTCGGCGCGCCCCCCCGACTTCTTCATCACGAGGCCGATCAGCACCCCCTGCAGCTTCCGCTCGCCCCCCGCGAACCGCGCGGCTTCCGCGGGATGCTCCGCGATCACCTCGTCCAGCCAGCGCGCCAGCGCGGCCTCGTCGCTCACCTTCACCAGCCCCTCGCGTTCGGCGATCGCGGCGGCGCCGGCGCCCGTCTCCACCATGCGCGCGAACACCTGCTTCGCCGCCGTGTGGCTCAACGTGCCGCCGCGCACCAAGTCGAGCAGCCCCGCCAGATCGTCCGGACGGACGCGGAACTGGCCGATGGACTGCCCGCTGGCGTTCAGCGCCGCGCGCACCTCACCCATCACCCAGTTCGCCGCGCCCTTGGCGTCGCCGTAACGGCGCGCCACCTGCTCGAAGTACTCGCCGATCCGCGGGGTAGCCGTGAGCACCTCCACGTCGTAGTCGCCCAGGCCGTACGCCGCCCGGAAGCGCGCGCGCCGCGCCGCCGGCAGTTCCGGCAGATGCGCCCGCACCTGCTCGATCCAGTCGCCGCGAAGCACGAGCGGTGGGAGATCGGGCTCCGGGAAGTAGCGGTAGTCGTGGCTCCCCTCCTTGGTGCGCGCGGGCCGCACCTGCCCCGCGGCCCCGTCCCAGAGCATCGTCTGCTGCTCCACCACGCCGCCCGCGTCCAGAATGGCGCACTGCCGCGCAAACTCCGCCTCCAGCGCGCGCTCCACGCCGGAGAAGGAGTTCATGTTCTTCACCTCGGTCTTGGTGCCCAGCCGGGTGGCGCCTCGCGGGCGGGCGCTGACGTTGGCATCCACCCGGAGGCTTCCCTCCTCCATGCTCACGTCGCTCACGTCCACGTATTCCAGCAGCTGCTTGAGTGTCCGGAGATACGCTCCCGCCTGCGCGGCGGAGCGCAGGTCCGGCTCGCTCACGATCTCGATGAGCGGCACGCCCGCGCGGTTGAGATCGATCGCCGTCTGCCCGGGAAAGCGGTCGTGAATGGACCGGCCCGCGTCCTCCTCGATGTGCACGCGCGTGACGCCGACCGCCAGCGCGCCGCCGTCATTCGCCCCGTCGATCAGCAGCCTGCCCCCGGTGGCGAGCGGCCGGTCGTATTGCGAGATCTGATAGCCCTTGGGCAGATCGGGATAGAAGTAGTTCTTGCGCGCGAAGACGGACACCTCGTGCACCGTGCACTCCAGCGCCAGCGCGGCCCGCGCCGCCAGCTCCACCGCATGCTCGTTGAGCACCGGGAGCGCTCCCGGCAGCGCGAGGCACACCGGACAGACGTTCGTGTTCGGCGGTGCGCCGAAATCGGTGGAGCAGCGGCAGAACGCCTTGGTGCGCGTCCGGAGCTGCACGTGTACCTCGAGCCCCACCACCATCTCGTAACGGTCCACTGCCGGGAGCGGCGAGGGCGCCCGGTCCGCGACCGGCAGCGGCTGGCCTGCGCTCATCGGCGTGTCTCCTCGCGCTCGCCCAGCGAGCGCTCCAGCGCGTACGCGGCTGCGAACATCCGCCGCTCCTCGAAATGCGGCGCGAGCAGCTGTCCGCCCACCGGCAGGCCGCCCACCCGCCCGATGGGCAGCGAGAGTCCCGGGATCCCCGCCAGGTTGGCCGTCACGGTGAAGATGTCGCTGAGATACATCTCGTACGGGTCCGCCCGCGCGCCGAACGGAAAGGCCGCCGTCGGGGTGGTCGGCGTGAACAGCAGATCCACCCCGCTCGCGAACACGCGGGCGAAGTCGTGGGTGATCAGCCGGCGCACCTCCATGGCCTTACGATAGTACGCGTCGTAGTAGCCCGCCGACAGCACGTAGGTGCCCAGCAGGATGCGCCGCGTCACCTCCGGCCCGAACCCCCGCGACCGCGTGGCCTCGTACATCCCGCGCAGCCCGTCTCCGGCCACCCGCAATCCGTAGCGCACGCCGTCGAAGCGCGCCAGATTCGACGATGCTTCCGCCGGCGCGATGATATAGTACACGGGAATGGCCAGCGCGGTGCTCGGCAGCGACACGTCGCGCACCTCGGCGCCGAGCGCGCGGAACAGCTCGAACGCGCGCTCGCAGTGCGCCCGGATGCGCGCATCCAGCTGCTCCGGGAAGTACTCGGCCGCCCGCCCTATCACCACTCCTGCCAGCCCGTCCGCCGCTGCGTCGCGATACCGCGCCACCGGCTGGGTGGCGCTCGTGGAATCCAGTGGATCGTGCCCCGCCACCACTTCCAGTCCGAGCGCGGCATCGTCCACGTCGGCGCCGAACACCCCCACCTGGTCCAGCGACGAGGCGAACGCCACCAGCCCGTAGCGGCTCACCCGGCCATAGGTGGGCTTCACCCCCACCACGCCGCAGAACGCGGCGGGCTGGCGCACCGAACCGCCAGTCTCGGAGCCCAGCGCGATGCGGGTGACCCCCGCCGCGACCGCGGCGGCCGAGCCGCCTGACGAGCCCCCCGGCACCAGCGAGCGATCCACCGGGTTGCGCGTGGGGCCGAAGGCGCTGTACTCGGTGGACGAGCCCATCGCGAACTCGTCCATGTTCGTCTTGCCGACGATCACCGCCCCGGCGCGCTCCAGCCGCGCCACCACCGTCGCCTCATACGGGCTGACGTACCCCTCCAGGATGCGCGAGCCGCAGCTGGTGGGCAGCCCCAGCGTCGCGATGTTGTCCTTCACCAGCACCGGCACGCCGTACAGCGGTCCCGGCTCCGTCTCGCCCAGGCTCGCGTCCAGCGCCGCGGCCCGGGCGAGCGCCGCATCGCGGTCGCTGCTGAGAATGGCGTTCAGTCCCTCCGGCCCCGCCGCGGCCCCCCCTCCCGCTCGCACCTGCTCCGCGCGCGCGAAGCTCGCCGCCACCGCGTTGCTCGGCGTCAGGCTGCCCCGCGCGCAGGCGTCCCGCAGCGCCGCGGCGCCGTGCGGCGCGTCCTCGGGACGGGGCGTGGTCACGAGGTGGCCTCCGGATCCTCGTGGGTCGCGAGCCGCGGAACCAGGAGCAGGCCGTCGCGCGCAGCCGGTGCAAACGCCGGCAGCGGCGCCTGCAGCGGAATCGGAGGGCCGTGATCCGGGCGCAGCGGCAGCCCCGGCTCGGCGTCCGCCGCCGGCTCCAGCACCGCATTCACGTCCGCGCGCGAGAGCACCTCCATGTGTTGCAGGATGGTGCTGAGCTGTGCGGCCATGGCTTCCGCACGGTCGCGCGGCAGCCCCAGTCGCGCGAGCGCCGCGATGTGGCGGACGTCGTCCAGCGAAACGCTCACGCTTCGATCTCCCGCTCGAGGTTCGCCTGGGCGACGACGAGCGTCTTCCGGCCGATGCTCTCGTCGTCGAAATCGACCTTGGCCTTGATCTCCCGGCCCGCGCCCGTCAGCTCCGCGATGGTTCCCGCGCCGAACTTGCGATGCCGCACCCGTGCGCCCACCGCAATGACCGCCGCGGCCTGCGACGCGTTTTCGTCGTCCTGGAACGCGGGCTCCTGCTCCACCGGGCGGCCGGGCCGCCGTGCGGCCGCGGACGCGGGGAAGCCCCCGTCCGTCGAGTCCGCGCTGCTCCCCGCCCCCGGACGGTACGCCTGGCGATCGCCCCAGCGATGGCCACGCTGGCCGTACCCGCCGGTGCCGCCCCGCATCACGGCGCGTCCCGAGCTGCGCACCTTCACCGTGCTGCGCGTCTCCAGCATCCCCTCCGGAATCTCCAGCAGGAAGCTAGACGGCCGTGACGCCGTCAGCTCGCCGTTCCGGCGGCGCTCCTCGGCGTGGGTGAGATACAGCTTCCCCTCGGCGCGGGTGATCCCCACGTAGAAGAGCCGGCGCTCCTCTTCCAGGAGCCCGGGCTCGTCGTAGGCGCGCGCGAGCGGGAAGAGCCCGTCCTCCAACCCGGTGATGAACACCACCGGGAACTCGAGCCCCTTCGCGTTATGCAGAGTCATGAGCGTCACCGCATCGGCCTCCGGGTCCAGCGCGTCGGCGCCGGCCACCAGCGCGGCGCGCTGGAGAAAGTGGTCCAGCGGCGTGAGCCCCACCTCGCCCAGCTCGTCGGCCACCACCTCCGCCGCCCCCGCGATGAGCTCGCGCACGTTGTCCAGCCGCTCGGCCGACTCCGGCCCCTCGGCGCGCAGGTAGTCGCCGTAGCGAATGGCATCCAGCAGGTCGCGTAGCAGCTCGTCCACCGCCGCTTCTCTGGCCTGGGCGCGAAAGCTCGCCACGAGCGCGGCGAACTGCGCGAGCGCGCTGCGCGCGGCGGGCCGGACCGCCTCCAGCACGTCCGGGCGTTCGGCGGCCGCGTACAGCGAGATCCCCTGCCCGCGCGCCGCCGCGGCCAGCTGCTCGATGGTCGTCTCGCCCAGGCCGCGCTTGGGCACCGACACCGCGCGCCGGAAGGCCTCGTCGTCCGCCGGGTTGGCGATGAGCTTGAGGTAGCTCATCACATCGCGGATCTCACGGCGGTCGTAGAAGCGCACCGCGCCCAGCAGCCGGTAGGGCAGCGCCTGCCGCCGTAGGGCATCTTCCAGCGCCCGGCTCTGGGCGTTGGTGCGGTACAGGATCGCGAACTCACGCAACGCGCGATTCTCCGCCGCGCGGCGGGTCAGCAGCTCCTGCACCACCCAGTCCGCCTCGTCCCGCTCGTCCAGGGCGCGCGTGGCGGTCACCGCCTCGCCCCCCGCGCGCGTGGGGCGCAGCGTCTTCCCCATGCGGCCGGCGTTCTGCCGGATTACGACGTTGGCGACGTCGAGGATCGGCGGCGCCGACCGGTAGTTCTCCTCCAGCCGCACCACGGCGGCCGCGGGAAAATCCTTGCTGAAGTCGAGAATGTTGCGCAGGTCGGCGCCGCGCCAGCCGTAGATGGACTGGTCGTCGTCGCCCACCACGCAGACGTTGCCGTGCCCGCCGCCGAGCAGCTGCACCAGCGCGTACTGTGCACGATTCGTATCCTGATATTCATCCACCAGAAGGTACCGGAAGCGCGCGCGATATCGCGCCAGCAGCGCCGGGTTCTGCTGCAGCAGCCGTACGGGGAGCACGAGCAGATCGTCGAAATCCACGGCGTTGGCCACCCGCAGCGCATCCTCCAGCGCGTGGTACAGCGGCGCCACCGTCCGCGCGAACGGGTCCATGGCCAGACGCTCATATTCCGCCGGCGACACCAGGGCGTTCTTCGCGTCCGAGATGGCGGCCTGCACGGCGCGCGGCGCGTACTCCCGGGGCGACACGCCCTGGCGCTCCATCAGCCGCTTGATGACCGAGAGCGAATCGTCCTGGTCGTAGATCGTGAACGCCGCCGTGCGCGCGACGGGCTGCGGCGTGGCGCGCAGCAGGCGCGCCCCGATCGCGTGAAAGGTGCCCACCCACATCCCGGACGCCGGCCGGCCCAGCAGCCGCTCGATGCGCTCGCGCATCTCCCCGGCCGCCTTGTTGGTGAAGGTCACCGCGAGCACCTCGCCCGGCGCCACCCCGTGGACCTCCACCAGCCGCGCGATACGCGTGGTGAGCACGCGCGTCTTGCCCGACCCCGCGCCCGCCAGCACCAGCAGCGGCCCATCGGTGTGCAGCACGGCCGCCCGCTGGGCGGCGTTCAGCCCGGCGAGCAGACGGGGATCCTCCAGCAGCGTCGCGGCGTCCGTCACGTGATCCGGTCCGCTCCGAAGTACGGGCGCAGCGGCTCCGGGATGAGCACGGACCCGTCGGCCTGCTGATGCTGCTCCAGCAGGCAGGCGATGGTGCGCGGGAACGCGAGCCCGGAGCCGTTGAGCGTGTGAACGAAACGTGGCTTCTCCCCCCTTGCCGCGCGAAACCGAATCTTCGCGCGGCGTGCCTGAAAGTCAGTGAACGTGCTGCAGGACGACACCTCGAGCCAGCTCCCGACCCCCGGCGCCCAGGCCTCCAGATCGTACGTCTTGGCCGACGCGAAGCCTGTGTCCCCGGCGGCCAGCAGCTTGCGGCGATACGTCAGCCCCAGCCGCTCCAGCGCCGTCTCCGCGTGGCGCGTGAGGAGCTCCAGCTGCTCCGCCGCGTCCTCCGGCCTCGTGTAGCGCACCAGCTCCACCTTGTCGAACTCGTGCGTCCGCAGGATGCCGCGCGTGTCCTTTCCGGCCGATCCCGCCTCCCGGCGAAAGCAGGGCGAGTACGCCACGAACCCCATCGGCAGCTGCGCCCCGTCGAGGATCTCGTCGCGATAGAGATTCGTCACCGGTACCTCGGCGGTCGGGATGAGGAACAGATCGTCCGCGCGCACGGCGTACGCGTCGTCCTCGAACTTGGGGAGCTGTCCCGTGCCGGTCATCGTCGCGCGGTTCACCAGCACGGGGGGCCACACCTCCTGATACCCGTGCTCGCGCGCGTGCAGGTCCATGAAGAACGCGAGCAGCGCCCGCACCAGGCGCGCGCCCTGTCCGCGATACGCCACGAATCCCGATCCGCTGATCTTCACCGCGCGCTCGAGGTCGATGAGCCCCAGCGCGGCACCCACCTCCCAGTGCGGCCGCACCCCGGCCGCGTCGCGCGGCGTGCCCCACTCGTGCACGATCTGGTTGTGCGACTCGTCCCCCGCGGGCACGTCCGGGAGGGGCACGTTCGGGATTTCCAGCAGGATTCGCCGGAGCTCCGCCTCGGCTTCCTCGCGCTCGGCTTCCAGGCGCGCGATCTCGTCGCCCAGCGCGCGGCCGCGCGCGATCAGCTCGTCCGCGGGCTCCCGCGCCTTCTTGCGGCGCGCCACCTCCTGCGCGTTGGCGTTGCGCGCAGCCTGGCGCTCCTCCACCGCCTGGATCAGCGTCCGGCGCTCGCGATCCAGCTGCTCGCCGCGCGCCAGCAGGGGTCCCAGGCCATCCAGGGCTCCACGGCGTTCCATCCCGGCCCGGAGCAGATCGATCTGCTCGCGGAGCGCTCGCGCATCGTGCACGCTGCGCTCAGTTCTTCGGGATGCCGCTCGGCATGAGCGACCGGTATCCGCAGTTCGGATCCACGGTGTAGCGCGCCGTGATCATGCGGGCGCCCGCATCCACGCTCAGCACCTGCAGCTTGGCGTAGATGTACGGACTGAAGATCGAGAAGCCGCAGGCGCTCGCGTCGGCCGACTGCACGGCGAACACCTCGCCCGGCGCCACCACGAAGGTGGAGTCCAGCGCGTACCCCGAGCCGGGCGCCTTGGTGAGCGCGTCGAAGCCGCTGTTGTCGCGCTGCAGACCGACCGTGTGCGCGGAGCCCAGGCCGCCCACCACCGCCCGCACCGGCAGCAGCAGCACGCGCCCCTGGGTGTCGATGTCGAACGCGACGTCGTAGCTGGAGGTGTTCTCGATGGGCACGCCTTGGGTGCCGAAGAACCACAGCCCCGTGGTGGACCCAAGCGGCGAGCCGTTGATGGTGGCCAGTGTGAGCGTGTCGGTGAAGTTGGACGCCTGCGCCTTGGGGCCCGTATCGCTGCACGCGCCGAGCGCGCCGGCCAGGAGCGCGCCCGCAACCACGGCGGCCACGACCG
Organism: Gemmatimonadaceae bacterium; assembly: GCA_035273185.1. GTDB lineage: Bacteria > Gemmatimonadota > Gemmatimonadetes > Gemmatimonadales > Gemmatimonadaceae > AG2. Next base: position 4,102 of record DATEPM010000144.1, on the reverse strand, counting down.
GCGTGCGAGAGATCACGGACATGAGGAAACGGAGACTCGGCGAATCGTGCTGCGGCATAGCGGGGCCATCGCGAACGATACCCTGCGTGCGGATCGAGTTCAAGCGATTATCATCGCTTGACTTCGCCTATCACGATCTCTAGCTTCGCCACCACTTTCGGGAGGTGCCGGAGATGCCCAGTATCCGTGACCTCGTCGCGGTCATTCGGCAGCGCGAGGGGGTCGAGGCGGCCATCGTCCTCGGGCGGGACGGACTGTTGATCGATAGCCAGGCCGTGGCCGGACTGGATGCGGACGACATCGCGGCGCGCATTCCGCCGATCATCGGCCCGGCGGACGAGCTGGGCGCGGTCCTGGGCCGCGGCGAGCTGCAGGCGGCGGTGCTCGAGCACCGGGGCGGGCTGGCCCTCGTGTCGGTGCTCTCCAGCGAGGCCGTGCTCTTCGTGCTCGTGAGCACGCGGGCCAACGTCGGCCAGCTGCTCGCCGAGCTGCGCCGCAACCGCGACCAGATCGCCGCCATCGTGTGAGGCGGGCGATATGAGCGTTCCTCAATCCTCGCGCCGCTGATCGGGAAACATGGCACTGGAGAGTCACGCGTCCGACGCGACGCGGCACGTGCTCGTCGCCGACGACGAGCCGCACATCGGCCGGATCATCAAGATGAAGCTCGAGCAGGGCCCGTTCCGGGTGACGCTCGCGTACGACGGCCAGGAAGCCCTCGACGTGCTGCAGCGGGAGCGGGACATCGAGCTGGTGCTGCTGGATCTCATGATGCCGCACCTGAGCGGCCTGGACGTGCTCGCGGCGATGAAGGCGGACGCGCGGCTGCACGACCTGCCCTCCATCATACTCACCGCGGCGGGCCAGGAGCAGCAGCATCACCGCGCGATGGAGCTCGGGGCCAGCGAGTTCCTCACCAAGCCGTTCAGCCCGAAGAAGCTGTACGCGCGCGCCGCCGAGCTGGTGGGCCTGGGAGGAGACGACGCCGCCGAGGCGCCGTGAGCGGACCTCCGGAGGTCTGGGCCGTGGTGCTAGCAGGGGGAGTGGGGTCGCGGTTCTGGCCGCTGAGCACACCGGAACGCCCCAAGCAGCTGCTCCCGCTGGCCGGCGAGCGTCCCCTCCTGGCCGATGCCATCGAGCGCCTCGAGTCCCTGGCTGATCCAGCGCACACCCTCGTTCTGACGAACGCGTCGCTGCTGGCTGCTGTCGCGCAGCTGCTGCCCGCCATCCCGCGCGAGAACATCGTCGCGGAGCCCCGGCCGATGGGCACGGGGCCGGCGCTGGTGTGGGCGGCAGAACGCATCGCCGCTCGAGGCGGTCGCGATGCGGTGATGGCGTCGGTGCACGCCGACTGGGCGGTGGCCGATCCGGAGGGATTTCGTGCGACCCTGCGCGCCGCCGTCGCGGCCGCGGCGCGCCACGCCAGCCTGATCACCGTCGGCATCGTCCCCTCGCGCGCCGATCCGGGCTTCGGCTACATCCAGCCCGATGGCGAGGTGCAGCCCGGCGTGCGCCGCGTCGCGCGCTTCGTCGAGAAGCCCAGCCGCGAGCGCGCCGCGGAGATGCGCCGCGAAGGGTATCTCTGGAATTCGGGGATCTTCGTCTGGCGCGTGGGCGACTTCCTGGACGAGGTGCGTGCCCACACGCCCGAGATCGCGCCCGCGCTAGAGGCCCACCCGGACGACATCGAGGCCTTCTTTGCCGCCGTGCAGCCCGTCACGGTGGATGTCGGCGTCCTGGAACGCAGCGCCCGCGTGCTCGTCATCGCGGGGGATTTCGGTTGGGATGACGTGGGCACCTGGGGGGCGCTGCGCCGCGTCAGGCGGCTGGATGCCGCCGGAAACGCCGCCAGCGGCGACGTGCACGCCGTGGAGGCGCGCGGCAACGTCGTGCACGCGGAACACGGCACGGTGGTGCTCTACGGCGTGTCGGACCTCGTGGTGGTCGTGCGCGAGGGGCTCGTCCTCGTCACCACCGTGGAGCGCGCGGCCGATCTCAAAGGCCTGGTGGCGGCGCTGCCGCCCGCGGTGCGCGAACAGGCATGAGCGGGATCTACTTCTACGACGACGCGGCGGCGCGCGCCTTCGAGCCCTTCGCGCTCACCCGCCCCGCCTCGGAGCTGCTGGCCGGTGCGGTGCTCCAGCGCGAGCGCTGGGCCCACGCCCTGCGCCTCCCGGCGCTCGGCATGCTCGGCCCACCGCACCTGGCCGACTTCGACGAGCGTGCCGCGGTGCACGCGGCGGCCGGGCGCATCCCCGCCGGATCCGTGATCGTGAACGCGCGCTTCGTGCCGCGCCTCACGAGCCTGCCCCGCGCCGAGGAGGGCCCGGTGGACCTCTGGCTATCCGCCGGACGGGCGGTGGCGGTGCGCCTCAGCCGCGAGCTCCCGGTGGAGCACTTCGCCAGTGGCCGACTCACCCTGGACGAGGTGGCCCGCTCCGGTGTGGAGGCGGGCATGCTCGAGGGGTGGTGGCTCGAGCACGTCTGGGATCTCGTGCGGCTGCTCCCGGCGCAGCTCGCCGACGATCTCGCGTATCTCGCGCGGCTTCCCGAGCCCGGCCGGCCAGCCCTCTCGAGCGCTCCCGGCGCGTTCGCGCCGGTGCCGCCGCACGCCAGCGTACTGGGCACACACCCCGTGCTGCTCGCGGCGGATGCCGTCGGCGTGGGTGAGCGCGTGATTCCCGGTGCCGTGATCGAGCCGCACGTCGTGCTGGACGCCACGGCGGGTCCGATCCTCATCGGCGCCGGCAGCACCGTGCACGCCTTCACGCGGCTCGAGGGGCCCTGCTACGTCGGCCGCGAGACCAGTATCGTGGGCGACCGGATCGCGGGCTGCGCTATCGGCGACCAGTGCCGGGTGCGCGGTGAGATGAGCAGCAGCATCATGCTCGGCTACGCCAACAAAGGCCACCATGGCTTCGTGGGACACTCGTATCTGGGCCGCTGGGTGAACCTCGGCGCCGGCACCATCACGAGCAACCTGAAGAACACCTACGGGCCGGTGTCGCTCTGGACCCCCGATGGCATGCGCGACACCGGCATGCAGTTCCTCGGCACGTTCTTTGGCGATCATTGCAAGACTGCTATCGGCACGCGGCTCACCACGGGCACCGTACTGGGCGCCGGCTGCAACGTCTTCGGCAGCGCGATGCCGCCCAAGGTGGTGCCACCGTTCCTGTGGGGCGACACCGCTTCCGGCAGCATCTTCGAGCTGACTAAGTTCCTCGAGGTCGCGGAGCGAGTCATGGCGCGGCGCCAGGTGGAGCTCTCCGAGACGGAGCGTCGGCAGCTCGCGCAGGCGCACGCCTCACGTTGGGCAGTGGAGCGCGGGTGAAGGTCTGGATCCTGGGGAGCGGCAGCGGCGGCAACGCGGTGCTGGTCGAGAGCGAGGGCCAGCGCCTGCTGGTGGACGCGGGGTTCGGCACCCGCACCCTCGCACGCCGGCTGGCGCGCACGGGCGTGCCGCCCGCGTCCATCGAGGCGTGCATTCTCACGCACGACCACAGCGACCACGTGCGCGGCGCCGCGGCCGCCGCGCGCAAGTGGGGGTGGGCCCTGCACGCCACGCCCGGCACCCTCGCCTGTCGTGCCCTGGCAGACGCCCCGTGCTCCACCTTCACCCCGGGGAGCTCCCTGCGCGTCGGTCGCTTCGACGTGGAGACGGTCGCGACGCCTCACGATGCCACCGACCCGGTGGGGCTGCTCATCACCGCCCGCGGCAGCGGCGCGCGCGCGGGCATCTGTTACGACGTGGGCCACGCGAGCGACGCGGTCCGCGCCCTCTGCCGCGAGGTGGACGTGCTCGTGCTGGAGACGAACCACGACGAGGGCATGCTATGGGCGGGTCCGTATCCGCTCTGGCTGCGCCGACGCATCGCCAGCGACACCGGCCACCTGAGCAACCGCGCCGCCGCGGGGCTCGCCCGCGAGATGGCCTCCCGCCAGCTCGCCCAGGTGGTGCTCGCCCATCTGAGCGAGAAGAACAACACCCCCGAGCTGGCGCTCCGCGCGGTGCGCGCCGGGCTCCGCGGCACCGCCTTTCGCGGCCAGGTCACCGCCGCGGCGCAGGATGCCGTCGCCGGTCCCTTTCGGCCGCGCGGCG
>DATEPM010000143.1:0-6126 GCA_035273185.1 Gemmatimonadaceae bacterium | reverse complement strand
CGCGGCTGGCCGCGCGCGTGGAGGCGATGCTGGCGGCGGGATGGCTGGAGGAGGTGGAGGGTCTCGCGGCATCGGTGCCGGAAAACGCGCCCGCGTGGAACGCGACGGGCTATCGCACGCTCCGGCGCGTCGTGCGGGGGGAGCTCGGGCTGGACGCCGCACGCGAGGCGATCTTGGTGGAGACGCGGCAGTACGCCAAGCGGCAGCGCACCTGGTTCCGGCACCAGCTGCCCGCCTCGGAGGTCACCCGGCTGGACCCGCTGGCGGCAGACGCCGAGCACGTGGTGCGGCGCTTGTGGTGGGAGAGGCCGTGAAAATCGGCATCACCTGCTACCCTACCTACGGCGGCTCCGGGGCGGTGGCCACCGAGCTCGGGATCGCGCTGGCCGAGCGCGGGCACGAGGTGCACTTCATCACCTACCGGCAGCCCTTCCGGCTCCCCGAATTCCTGCCGCGCATCTACTTCCACGAGGTGGACGTCGGGCGGTATCCGCTTTTCGAATATCCGCCGTACGACCTGGCGTTGGCGGTGCGCATGCACGAGGTGGTGCTGGCATACAAGCTGGACCTGCTGCACGTCCACTACGCCATCCCGCACGCCACCAGCGCCTGGATCGCGCGGGAGATGCTGCGCCCCACGCGTCCGGACATTCGCGTGCTCACCACCCTGCACGGCACCGACATCACCATCGTAGGGCAGGATCCGTCGTTCCATGCCATCACGAAGTTCTCCATCGAGAAGTCGGATGGACTGACCGCCGTGTCGCGCTTTCTCCAGGCTGAGACGATCCAGGCGTTCGGGTGCACCGGCTGCCGCATCGAGGTGATCCCGAACTTCGTGGATCCCGCGGTCTACGACCGCACGCGCTACGCCGACGGGCTGCGCGAGGAGATGGCGCGCGGACGAAAGGTGCTGATGCACATCTCCAACTTCCGCCCCGTGAAGCGCGTGCGCGACGTGGTGGGCATCTTCGCGCAGGTGCGGCGCGCCTGTCCGAGCGTGCTGGTGATGGTGGGGGACGGCCCGGATCGGGTGTACGCCGAGGCGGAGGCCCGCGAGCTCGGAGTGGAGCGGGACGTTCACTTCCTGGGAAAGATCGACGCGGTGGCGCCGCTGCTCGCCGCCGCCGATCTCTTCCTGCTGCCGACCCAGAGCGAGTCCTTCGGGCTGAGTGCGCTGGAAGCCCTCGCGTCCGGGGTGCCGGTGATCGGCACCGATGCCGGGGGCTTGCCGGAGGTGGTGCTCAACGGACGCACCGGCGTGCTCTGTCCGGTGGGCGACGTGGACGGCATGGCGGCGGCGGCGCTGGAGATCCTCGGCGAACCAGAGCGTTGGCGGGCGATGAGCGCGCTGGCCGCCGCCGATGCGCGGGCGCGCTTCGCCATGGCGGACGTGGTGGAGCAGTACGAAACCTTCTATCGGCACGCGCTGGCCGATCCCGCGCACCCTTGAACCTCTTCTCATGACCGTCTTCCAGGCCGTGGTACTCGGCATCCTCCAGGGACTCGCCGAGTTTCTTCCCATCAGCAGCTCCGCGCACCTGGCGCTGGCGCCCTGGATCCTCGGCTGGGCCGATCCGGGCCTGGCGTTCGACGTGGCGCTGCACTTCGGGACGCTCCTGGCCGTGGTGTGGTACTTTCGGGCCGAGTGGGTGGCGCTGGTGCGGGCCGCCTGGCGCATCGCCGCCACGCGCCGGGTGGAGACCGAGCGCGAGCGGCGTGTGCTCTTCCTGATCCTGGCCACGATTCCGGGCGCGATCGCCGGGCTGGCGTTCGAGAAGCAGGCGGAGTCGGTCTTTCGCGATCCGCGGCTGGTGGCGGGCGCGCTCATCGTGATGGGCATCCTGCTCTGGGCGGTGGATCGCTTCGCCGGCGCCGATCGCCGGCTCGCGGCGATGCGCTGGACGGACGCATTGCTGATCGGACTGGCGCAGATGTTCGCGATCGTGCCGGGGGTGTCGCGCTCAGGGTCCACGATCACGGGCGGCCGCGCGCTCCGGTTCGATCGCGAGGATGCGGCGGTGTTCAGCTTTCTCATGAGCATGCCCATCATCGCGGCGGCCGCGGTGCTGAAGCTTCCCACCGCGCTCCGGGAGAACGGCCTGTCGGCGCCGCTCGTGGCGGGGGTGCTGGCCTCGGCGATCAGCGGCTGGATCGCGATCGCGGTGCTGCTGCGCTTCGTCACCCGGCACACGTACGGCGTGTTCGCCGTCTATCGGGTGCTGCTCGGCGCCGCGGTGCTCGTCGCCTTTGCCGTCCGGGGCGGATGAGCCGTCCGCGCCAGCGCACGCCGGCCGCGAGCGACAACACCGGGGAGGCGCCGTACGAGGGTCGCGCGGCTGCGGACCTCGCGGCGCTGCTGCGGCTGCCCCGTGTGGTGACCTTCGGTGCGGTGGGATCGACGCTGGACGTCGCGCACACGTTGGGCGAGGCCGGGGCGCCCGCGGGGACGCTGGTGCTGGCCGAGACCCAGAGCGCGGGGCGCGGCCGCTTCGGCCGCAGCTGGCACTCGGAGCCGGGGCGCGGCATCTGGCTCACACTCGTCGAGCGGCCGGCGGAAGCGGAGACGCTGGAGGTGCTGTCGTTGAGACTGGGGCTGCACGCGGCCGCGGCGCTGGCGCCCTTCGCGGAGGCGCCGGTGCAGCTCAAGTGGCCGAACGATCTGCAGGTGGAGGGGCGCAAGCTCGCGGGCATTCTGGTGGAGGCGCGCTGGCGCGAGGCGCGGCTGGACTGGGTGGCCGTGGGGCTCGGCGTCAACGTGCGTCCGCCCACACGGTTGGTCACAGCCGGCCGGCTGGCGCCGGGTACCGATCGCGTGCGCGTGCTGCAGGCGCTCGTGCCCGCGCTGCGCGCCGCGGTGCTGGCGCACGGCCGGCTGACACCGACGGAGCTGGCGGCGTACGCCGGGCGGGACGCGGTGCGCGGGCGACGGTGCGTCCAGCCGGTGGCGGGCACGGTAGCGGGGATCGACGCCGAGGGGGCGCTGCTGGTGGATACCGCCGAGGGGCGCCGCGCGGTGCGTACCGGCTCACTCGTCATCGATCAGACGGGCGAGGGGAAGGAGGAGGGTGCCGGCGCGCGGCCGCGGTCTGCCCCCGACAGCACGCACGGAGCGACGACATGATTCTCACCTTCGACGTTGGCAACACGGAAACCACCATCGGCCTGTTCGACGACGGCCGGCTGGCAGGGCACTGGCGGATCGTGTCCGGGGTGCCGCGCACGTCGGACGAGCTGGTCGTGCTTCTGCGCGGGCTGCTGGCCACCGATGGCTTCGAACCGATGAACGTGCAAGGCGCGGCGCTCGGCTCGGTGGTGCCCGCGCTCACGGAGCCGCTGGCGTCGGCGCTGCGCCGGTTGGGGCAGGGGCGAGTGGTCGTGGTGGACGCCCGCGCGCCGCTGCCCATCACCCTGGACGTGGACGAGCCGCTCACGGTCGGCGCCGACCGGGTGATCAACACCCTGGCGGCGAGCCGGCTGCATCACTCGGACGCAATCGTGGTGGATCTGGGGACCGCGACGACCTTCGACTGCATCACCGCGGAGGGGGTGTTCCTCGGGGGCGTGATCGCGCCGGGAGTGGAGACCGCCCTGGAGTCGCTGGTGCGGCGCACGTCGAAGCTGCCGGCCACCGAGCTGCTGGTGCCGACGGCGGTCATCGGGCGCCGGACGGAGGACTGCATCCGCTCGGGGGTGATGTTCGGCCAGGCGGATGCAATCGACGGGATCGTGCGGCGGATCAAGGCCGCGTGGCCGCGGCCCCAACGGCCGGTGGTGATCGCGACGGGTGGGCTGGCGGAGACCTTCAAGGGGCTGTGCCAGGAGTTCGATCGCGTGGAGCCGTATCTCACGTTGTACGGGCTCCAGATGGCCTTCGAGCTGTTGGGGCCGAGCGCAGCCCCTTGACCGCCGCGCCGGGAGCACGTAAACTGCCCACTTGTTAGCACTCCCCTGTCATGAGTGCTAGCAAGGTGCCGGTCAGTCCACCGCACCGACATCACATCAATGCCACACAGGGAGGGGCAGAACGTATGGCCAACAAGAGTGCCACGAGCGTCAAGGTATCGCCGCTCGCCGACCGCGTCGTCGTGAAGGCCCTGGACGAGACCGAGCAGATGCGCGGCGGTCTGTACATCCCCGACACCGCGAAGGAGAAGCCGCAGCAGGGCGAGATCATCGCGGTGGGGCCGGGGCGCTTCGAGAAGGATCAGCGAGTTCCGATGGAGGTCAAGGTTGGCGACAAGGTGCTCTACGGGAAGTACAGCGGCACCGAGGTGACCGTGGATGCTGAGCAGTACCTCATCCTCCGGGAGTCGGACGTGCTCGCGGTGATCGGCTGAGCGGAACCACACGAATCTCACATCACAGGAACTGAAGCCATGGCAGCCAAGGAACTGCATTTCAATACCGATGCGCGCGCGGCGCTCAAGCGCGGCATCGACCAACTGGCCGAGGCGGTGAAGGTGACCCTCGGTCCCAAGGGTCGGAACGTCGTCATCGACAAGAAGTTCGGCGCGCCCACCGTCACCAAGGACGGCGTGACGGTCGCAAAGGAGATCGAGCTGTCGGATCCGCTCGAGAACATGGGCGCGCAGATGGTGAAGGAGGTCGCGACGAAGACCTCCGACAACGCCGGCGACGGCACCACGACGGCGACCGTGCTGGCGCAGGCGATCTTCCGCGAGGGGCTCAAGAATGTCACGGCCGGCGCCAACCCGATGGCCATCAAGCGCGGCATCGACAAGGCGGTGGGCGCGGTGGTGGACGAGCTGAAGAAGATCTCCATCGCGACGGCGGGCAAGAAGGAGATCGCGCAGGTGGGCACCATCTCGGCGAACAACGACGCGGAGATTGGCAACCTGATCTCGGACGCGATGGAGAAGGTGGGCAAGGATGGCGTCATCACGGTGGAGGAGGCCAAGGGCCTCGAGACGACGCTGGAGACGGTCGAGGGGATGCAGTTCGACCGCGGCTACATCTCGCCCTACTTCGTCACCGACCCGGAGAAGATGGAGGCGGCCCTCGAGGATGCGTACATCCTCATTCACGACAAGAAGATCTCGTCGATGAAGGACCTGCTCCCCGTGCTGGAGAAGGTGGCGCAGACGGGCCGTCCGCTGCTGATCATCGCGGAGGACATCGAGGGTGAGGCGCTGGCGACGCTGGTCGTGAACAAGCTGCGCGGCACGCTGCGCGTGTGCGCGGTGAAGGCGCCCGGCTTCGGCGACCGCCGCAAGGCGATGCTGCAGGACATCGCGGTGCTCACCAACGGGCAGGTGATCTCGGAGGAGGTCGGCTTCAAGCTGGAGAACGCGGTGGTGAGCGATCTGGGCCGCGCCAAGCGGATCGTGGTGGACAAGGACAACACCACGATCATCGACGGCGCGGGCGAGGACTCCAAGATCCAGGGCCGCGTGAACGAGATCCGGGTCGCGATCGACAAGAGCACCTCGGATTACGACAAGGAGAAGCTGCAGGAGCGGCTCGCGAAGATCGCCGGCGGCGTGGCGGTGATCAACGTGGGCGCCGCGACCGAGGCGGAGATGAAGGAGAAGAAGGCGCGCGTCGAGGACGCGCTGCATGCCACCCGCGCGGCGGTGGAGGAGGGAATCGTCCCGGGCGGCGGCGTGGCGCTCATTCGCGCGCAGAAGGCGCTGAAGGCGCTGAAGCTGAACGAGTCCGACGAGCAGATCGGCGTCGAGATCGTCCGGCGCGCGATCGAGGAGCCCATCCGCATGATCGTCCAGAACGCGGGCGGCGAGGGTTCCATCGTGGTGGAGAAGGTGCGGGCCTCCAAGGACGACGCCTTCGGCTACAACGCGCTCACCGACACCTATGAGAACCTGGTGCAGGCGGGCGTGATCGATCCCACCAAGGTGACGCGCACGGCGCTGCAGAACGCCGCGTCGATCGCCGGCCTCCTGCTCACGACCGAGGCGCTGGTCGTGGAGAAGAAGGAGGAGAAGCCCGCGCCCGCCGCGCCGGGCGGCGGCGGTATGGGCGGGATGTACTGATCCCTCGCCGGTCTCCGGCAGGCGAAAAAGCGGAAGCTGCGTGAGGCAGCTTCCGCTTTTTCGTCGCGCCTCAGAACAGGCTGTATTGCGCTGGACCGTCGGGCGCGGCCCG
>DATEPM010000142.1:0-5641 GCA_035273185.1 Gemmatimonadaceae bacterium | reverse complement strand
GCGAGCGAGACGGGGGGACGTTTCTACACGCCGGCCACGGCGCGCTCGCTGCCCGACGACATCGCGCTGAGCAAGCGCGGCGTGACGGTGGTGAATCAGATGGACCTGTGGGACATGCCGGTGATCTTCCTCCTGCTGGTGGGGCTGGTGAGCGCGGAGTGGGCCTACCGCAAGCGCCGGGGGCTGGCGTGAGGTGGCGCGCGGCGCTGATCGCTGCGGCGTGTCCGTTCCTCGCCGCGGGCGCACAGAGCTCCCACGTGCTCGTCGTCTCCGGGCTGGGCGGAGAGCCGCGGTACAGCGCGGAGTTCCGGCAGTGGGGGCTGGCGCTCGTGGACGCGGCGCGGAGTCGTTATGCGCTGCCGGATTCGGATGTGGTGTACCTGGCCGAGGCGGGCGCGGCGGACGCGCGCATCGCCGGCGTCTCCACGCGCGAGAACGTCGCCCGGACGCTGCAGCGCTTCGCGCAGCGTGCCGGTGCGAAGGATCCGATCGTCGTGGTGCTCATCGGCCACGGCAGCGGCGAGGGCGAGGATTCGCGCATCAGCCTGCCCGGCCCGGACCTCGCCGCGCGCGACTTCGCGCGCCTGCTCGCGCCCTTCAGGTCGCAGCCCGTGGCGTTCATCGACATGACCAGCGCCAGCGGCGATATGCTGCCCGTGCTCGCCGCGCCCAATCGCGTGGTGATCACGGCGACCCGGAGCAGCTTCGAGCGGAACGAGTCGGTGTTCGCCGGCTATTTCGTCGCAGCGCTCACGGGCGACGGCGCGGACACGGACAAGGATGGGCGCGTGTCGCTGCTCGAGGCGTTCCAGTACGCCGCGGCGGAGACCGCGCGGCATTACGAGCAGGAGACGCGGCTGCAGACGGAGCACGCGCAGCTGGACGATCAGGGCACCAGGGACGGCGTCGCCGTGGTGGATGCGCGCGCCGCGGCCATGGGACAGGGACAGGGCACGCTCGCGCGCCGGCTCTTTCTCGGCGGGAACGGCGTCCCTCGCGCGGCGCTGAACGATCCCCGGCTCGCGGCGCTGTACCAGGAGCGCCTGGCCATCGAGGCGCGGATCGACTCGCTGAAGCAGCACAAGGGGACGATGGCGCCGGCGGCTTACGACAGCGCGCTGGAGGACCTGCTGGTGCAACTGTCGCTCAAGGCGAAGGCCATCAAGGAGCTGGAGGGGCCATGATGCCCGCGCCGCTCAGACTGGCGCCCCTCGCCGCCATGCTCCTGGTTCCCGCCTGCGCCGGCGCGCAGCGGCTGGACGACGCCCGCGCGCTGCAGCGGTCGGGCAAGTATCAGGAGGCCATCACGGCGTACGCGGAGGTGCCCGCGGCCAGCGCCGGCTGGGCGGCCGCGCAGCGCGGCCTGGTGCGCACGCTGGCCACGGTGGGGCGCTACGACGAGGCGGAAGCCACGGCGCGGCGGGCCACCGCGTCAGCCGCGGGGCGCGAGCTGTGGAACGTGCTGGGCGAGGTGCTCCAGGCGCGCGGGAAGACGGACGAGGCAGAGCAGGCGTTCACGCGCGCGCTCGCGGAGCACGCGTCCGACAGCCTGACGGCCTCGCTGCATCTGGCCGAGCTGCATTACGAGCGTGGCGACCGCGACCGCGCGTTCACCGAGTTCGACCGATTCATCGACGTGTACAACGACCACGCCGATGCGTTGGACGCGGAGCAGATGGCCGATGTCGCGACGGCATGTCGCTATCTGGGCGAGCGGAACCCCGAGCTGTTCAAGGACGCGCTCAGGGCGTTCGATCGCGCCATCCAGCGTGGCGGCGCCACGCCAGCCGGCGACGAGGCCCGCGTGGCGCTGGGCGAGCTGTTCCTGCTCAAGTACAACGGCGCGGACGCGCGGAGCAGCTTCAGCGAGGTGCTGCAGGCCAACCCGTCCAACCCGCGCGCCCTGCTCGGTGCCGCGCGCCAGCGCGACTTCGACGGCGAGCGCGGAGCCGACTCGCTGGTGCAGGCGGCGCTGCGGGTGAATCCCGGGTACCCCGAGGCCCACGTCTTTCGCGCGGAGCTGGCGATCGACCTGGAGGACTATGCCGGCGCCGAGCGCGAGGTGGATCGCGCGCTGGCGGTGAACCCGTCGTTGTCCGCGGCGCTGGGGGTGAAGGCCGCCATCCGCTCGCTGGCGGGCGATACACAGGGGTTCGCCGCTGCCAGGGCGCGCGCGCTGCAGGTGAATCCGCATGACGCGGAGCTGTACAACACCCTGGCCGAGCTGACGGCGCGCGTGCGCCAGTACCGCGAGGCCGCCGAGTTCGCGAGACAGGCGGTGCAGCTCGATCCGCGGAGCTGGCGCGCGTACGGGCTGCTGGGGATGAACCAGCTGCGGCTGGGCGAGATCGCCGCCGGCCGGCAGACCCTGGAGACCTCGTTCCGCGGCGATCCGTACAACGTGTGGATCAAGAACACGCTCGACCTGCTGGATACATACAAGAACTACGATACCACGCGGAGCGGGCACTTCGTCTTCATGATCGGGAAATCGGAGTCGCCGCTGCTGGAGCCGTATCTCGCGGAGCTCGGCGAGCGGGCGTACGCACGCTTTGCCGCGCGGTACGCCTACACCCCGCCGGCGCCCATCCGGATCGAGGTGTACCGCAGCCATGCCGACTTCTCGGTGCGCACCGTGGGGCTGGCCGGGCTGGGTGCGCTGGGCGTGAGCTTCGGCACGACGCTGGCGTTCGATTCGCCGGCGGCGCGCGACGCGGGGCCCTTCAACTGGGGCTCGACGGTGTGGCACGAGCTGGCGCACACCTTCACCCTCGGCGCCACCGACCATCGCATTCCGCGCTGGCTCTCGGAGGGGCTCTCGGTATACGAGGAACATCATGCGCGGCCGGGCTGGGGCTTCGAGGCCACGCCCGCCTTCCTGTCGGCCTACCGGGCGGGGAAGCTCGTCCCGGTGAGCCGGATGAACGACGGCTTCATGCATCCCGCGTATCCCGAGCAGGTGATGTACTCGTACTACCAGGCGTCGCTGGTCTGCGAGCTCATCGCGCGCGACTGGGGCGAGGGAGCGCTGCTGAAGATGCTCCAGGGCTACAGGGCCGGCCTCGGTACCGATCAGGTGTTCCAGCGCGTGCTCGGGACCGATCTCGCCGGCTTCGACAAGCGTTTCGATGCGTATCTCCGGCAGCGCTTCGCGACACCGCTCGCGGGGCTGGACGAGTTCGTGGCGCGCATGGCCGGGGCGCGCGTGCTCTTCGAGCAGCGGCAGTACGACGCCGCGGCGCCGCTGTTCGCGCGCGCGCTGGCACTCTTCCCGGATTATGGCGGTGACAACGGGCCGTACTGGTATCTGGCGAAGATCGCCGAGGCGCGGGGCGACACGGCCCGTGCGGCGGAGATGCTGACGCGGCTCGTGTCGCTGAACGAGACGAACTACCAGGCCTACGTGGACCTGTCCGTGCTGCGCGAGCGGCTGGGCGACGTGAAGGGCGCGGCCGAGGCGCTGGACGGCGCGATGTACGTGAACCCGTACGACGTCGCCATGCACCAGCGGCTGGCGCTGCTGTACCAGAAGGCGGGCGATCCGCAGAAGGTCGTCCGCGAGCGGCGCGCGGTGGTGGCGCTGGCGCCGGTGGATCGCGCCGACGCGCTGTACGAGCTCGCGGTGGCGTACCGCGACGCGGGCGACGGCGCGGCGGCGCGGACGACGCTGCTGCGGGCGCTGGAGCAGGCGCCCAATTTCGAGAAGGCGCAGGCGTTGCTGCTGACGCTGCACCGGGAGGAGAAGCCATGAGGTGGGGCAGAGGGCGGAGGGCGGGGGTCGGGGGGGCGTGCGACAACGGGGTGTACGGCGCGGCGATGCTGCTGATTGCCGCCGCAGTGCCCGCGCACGCGCAGCGAGGGTTCAACCAGTACTTCGGCGACCCCAACGAGTACTACACGCCGCCGGCGTACCACGGGAACACGAAGTACGACGGCCGGTTCACCTTCGCGCGGATCAAGTATCGCGGGTATGCGCACTTCACCGACGAGGGGCCGGGTTGGTCGCACGATTATCCGCGCTCCGACGTGCACTTCATGAAGATCATGCGCGAGGTGACGCTGCTCCGGCCCTTCGTGCAGCGCGGCGACATCGTGGGCGGGAACGTGTTCGCCCTGGATGATCCCGAGCTGATGAAGTATCCCGTCGCCTACTTCTCCGAGCCGGGGGGCTGGACGCCCACCGACCAGGAAGTGCTCGGGATGCGCAACTATCTGCTGAAGGGCGGCTTCGTGATCTTCGACGACTTCGGGCAGATGCGCGGCTACGGGCAGGCGGACTGGCTGAACACCGTGCAGCAGCTGCAGCGCGTGCTGCCCCGGGGGAAGATCGTGCAGCTGGAGGAGAGCAACCCGATCTTCCATTCGTTCTACGACGTGAAGCTGGACATCATCCAGCAGACGTACCGCGGCATCCCCGTGTACTACGGCATCTACGAGGACAACGATCCGAAGAAGCGGCTGCTGCTGGTGCTCAATTACAACAACGACATCGGCGAGTACTGGGAGTTCTCCGACGAGGGATTCGACCCCATCGCGCTGACGAACGAGGCATACAAGCTGGGCGTGAACTACGTGATCTACGCGTTGACGCACTGAATCTCTCCACCTCTTCAGGTATCTCTCATTGGCTACCATCTCTGCGCCCCGTCCCGAGCTCGAGTCCAACGACGACCTGGAGCTGGCGCGCCGGCTGGCAGCCGGGCGCGACGCGATCATCGCCGAGCTGCGGAAGCTGATCGTCGGACAGGATGACGTGATCGAGCTGGTGCTCCTGTCGCTGTTCACGGGCGGCAACAGCCTGGTGGTCGGCGTGCCCGGCCTCGCAAAGACGCTGCTGATCCACACCATGGCTCAGGTGCTGGACCTCAAGTTCTCGCGCATCCAGTTCACGCCGGACCTGATGCCGTCGGACATCACCGGCACCGAGATCATCCAGGAGGATCCGGAGAGTGGACGCCGGCATCTCCTGTTCACGCCGGGGCCCATCTTCGCGAACATCATCCTGGCGGACGAGATCAACCGCACGCCGCCCAAGACGCAGTCGGCGCTGCTCGAAGCGATGCAGGAACATCGCGTCACGGTCCAGGGGCGGAGCTACACGCTGGAGGAGCCGTTCTTCGTCTTCGCGACGCAGAATCCCATCGAGCTGGAGGGCACCTATCCCCTGCCCGAGGCGCAGCTGGACCGGTTCATGTTCGAGATCGTGATCGAGTACCTGAACGAGGATCAGGAAGTCTCCGTGGTGCAGTCCACCACGTCCGTTCAGAGCCACCGCTTCCAGCACGCCGTGACGGGCCGCGACATCGTCGCGTTCCAGCAGCTCGTGCGGCGCGTGCCGGTGGCCGATGCGGTGGCGCGGTATGCCGTGAACATCGCCCGCGCCAGCCGCCCGGGCCCCGGCGCGCCGGACTTCATCAAGAAATACGTCGCGTACGGCGCCAGCGTGCGCGCGCCGCAGCATCTGGTGCTCGGCGGCAAGGCGCGCGCGCTGATGCACGGCCGGTATCACGTGAGCTTCGACGACATCCGCGCGCTCGCCCGGCCGGTGCTGCGCCACCGCGTGCTGACGAACTTTCACGCCGAGTCGGAGAAGGTGACGACGGACCAGCTCATCGAGCAGCTGCTCCGGGCGGTGCCGACG
>DATEPM010000141.1:0-5812 GCA_035273185.1 Gemmatimonadaceae bacterium | reverse complement strand
CGTCAACCCGCGCGCGGAGCACCAGCCGGTCGTCGTCCATGCGCTGGTCGAGCACCTCGCCATCGCGGTGGATCTCCGCCAGCAGCTTGCCTTCCGTCGGTGACAGACGAATCTCCGTGAGCGGCCGGCGCGCGCGTACCGCGACACTCAGTGCCCGGCGCAGCGGCTCCAACCCGCCCTCCGCCACCGTGCTCACGAACACCGCATCGCGCACCAGGTGTCCGATGCGCTCCTGCAGTGCCAGCAGCTCCGCCTCGGGCAGCAGGTCGATCTTGTTGAACACCATGAGCGTGGGCCGGTCGGCCACGCCCAGGTCGGTGAGCACCTGCTGGACCACGAAGCGCTGCTCCTCCCACGCGGAGTGGCTGGCGTCGACCACGTGGAGCAGCAGGTCGGCCTCGGTGGTCTCCTCCAGGGTCGCCCGGAAGGACGCCACCAGATGGTGCGGCAGCTTGCGGATGAACCCGACGGTGTCGGTGAGCAGTACCTTCGCGTCGGGAAGGGCTACCTCGCGCGTGAGCGGATCGAGCGTCGCGAAGAGCCGATTCTCCACGAACACCTCGTCGGCGCCCGCGAGGCCGCGCAGGATCGACGATTTGCCGGCATTGGTGTAGCCCACCAGGGCCGCGCGAAACTCCCGCTGTCGCGACTGCCGCTGCACCACGCGTCCCTTCTGCACGTCGCGCAGCCGCTCCTTGAGCAGCTTGATGCGGTGGCTGATCAGCCGGCGGTCCGTCTCCAGCTGTGTCTCACCAGGGCCGCGCACGCCGACGCCACCGCGGAACTTCTCCAGGTGGGTCCACATGCGCGTCAGCCGCGGGAGCATGTACTCCAGCTGGGCCAGCTCCACCTGCATGCGCGCTTCGGCGGTGCGTGCGCGCGTGGCAAAGATGTCGAGGATCAGCTCCGCGCGGTCCACCACCCGGGTGCCGACGGCGTCCTCGATGTTCTTCCCCTGAGACGGGGAGAGCTCGTCATCGAAGATGACGATGGAGGCACCCTGCTGCTGCACCAGGTCGCGCAGCTCGTCGATCTTCCCGGAGCCCAGGTAGGTGCCCGGATGCGGGCGCTCCAACTGCTGCGTGAGCTCGCCGACGACGCTCGCCCCCGCGGTATCGGCGAGCTGCTCCAGCTCGCGCAGGTGTTCGTCGGCCACCCGACGCGCGCCCGCCCGCTTGGACGGCGCCCCCACCAGCACCGCCCGTTCCGTGGGCGGTGCGACCGTGATCATGTCTCTGCTGATGATTCGACTCCCATTGATGACCGTGCTCCGGCGCGCGGCGCTGATCGTCGCGTGCCGCGCTGGCGCGAGCTACCGCGAGCTTCCGCCTAACGTGGAATACCGTCCGGTCTGGCTGAACGGGATCGTGAAGTTCCCCACCGGGGATCCGACCGTCACGTCCCCCGAGACGGTGTAGTTCACGGTTCCGTTGTTCAGGATGGACCGCCCCGCCTGGCCGAGCCCCGCGTAGGTGAAGTTGATCGGGATGTGCACCTGCTGGGTATTCTTGGAGTCCACCGTGAAGGGCTGATCCGTGGCACCGGTCGCGAGCGTCACGGTGTCCATGAGCACGCGGTAGGTGAGCCGGCGCGCGTCCAGACGAAAATCGTTCGGGTTCTGCACGCCGAGGATCACGTCCAGCGAGCCGCCATTCAATCCGAGCCCCGTGACCTTCACGTCCTGCAGGTTCACCACGGGCTGCTTGAACATCTGCCGCCCGAGCGACGAGCACGCGCCCGCACCCAACGCGACCGCGCCGGCAGCAACCGACAGCATGAGCATCCGCTTCATCGAAGACGTCCTCCGTGCAGTGATGCGCCGCGCTACTCGTCGGCGCCGGGTTCGCTGCTCGCTCTGCGCTTGAGCTCCTCCCACCAGGCGAGCCGCCTCGCGATCTCCTTCTCGAATCCGAACTTCCCGGGCTCGTAAAACTGCGAGCCACGCAGCCGCTCCGGCAGATATTCCTGCGGGATGTATGCCTCCGGCGCGTCGTGCGCGTACTGATACCCCTCGTGGTATCCCAGTTCCTTCATCAATGCTGTGGGCGCGTTCCGGATGTGCAGCGGGACGGGCTCCGCCGGGAAGTCTCGCGCCGCCTCCATGGCCGCCCCCAGCGCCCGCTTGGCGCTGTTCGACTTCGGCGCCGTCGCGAGATACACGACCATCTCGGCCAGGGGAAGGTAACCCTCCGGGGGGCCGAGCTGGTGATAGGCGTCACGCGCCGCCACCGCCACCTTGAGCGCCTCCGGGTCGGCCAGCCCGATGTCCTCGGCCGCCATTGCCAGCGCGCGGCGGAAGAGGATCATGGGATCGCCGCCCCCCTCGATCATCCTCGCCATCCAGTAGAGCGCGCCCTGGGGATCGCTGCCCCGGAGGCTCTTGTGGAAGGCGCTGAGCATGTTGTACGTCTCCTCGCCCCCCTTGTCGAAGCGGGCGAAGCGTAGCTGCAGCGCGTCGCGCGCCACGTCGGCGGTGATGCTGCCGCCCGCGCCCACGTGCTCCGCCGCGGCCTCCAGCACGGTAAGCGCCCGCCGCGCATCGCCATCCGCCTCGACGGCCACGAGGTCGAGCGCCTCCGGGTCCATGGTGAGCCCAAGCGCGCCGAGCCCGCGCTCGCGGTCCTCCAGCGCGCGCACCATGAGCATGCGCAGATCGTCCGCGGAGAGCGCGTGTAGCACGAAGACCCGCAGCCGCGAGAGCAGTGCGCCGGTGATCTCGAACGAGGGGTTCTCCGTGGTGGCGCCGATGAGCGTGATGGTGCCGCCCTCGACGTGCGGCAGGAACGCGTCCTGCTGCGCTTTGTTGAAGCGGTGGATCTCGTCCGCGAACAGGATGGTGCCCTGCCCCAACGCGCGACGCTGCTCCGCCTGCGCCACGATCTCGCGCACGCGCGGCACCCCCTCGGTGACCGCCGAGAAGGGAACGAACACCCGATCGGTGTAGTGGGCCACCAGGCGGGCAAGGGTCGTCTTGCCGGTGCCCGGCGGGCCCCAGAGCACCATGGAGCCGACGGTGCCCCGCTCGATGGACTCGCGCAGCGGCTTGCCGGGCGCGAGGAGATGTGCCTGGCCCACGAACTCGTCCAGGGTGCGCGGCCGCATCCGCGCGGCCAGCGGCTGCGCCACCCGTGCGGCGAAGAGCGTCTCTCCCTCCGCCTCCCCGTGGGATGCGGCCCGGCGTGGCGTCATCGCGTGACTCCCGCCCCCGCGAGCGAGCGTGCGGCGAAGTACAGGCCGCACCCGGCCAGGAAGCTCAGGGGCAGCCTCCATTCACGCCGCGACTGGAACTCCGGGACCAGGTTCGACGCGCCCACGTACAGCGTCACGCCGGCGGAGATCGCGAGCCCGTACTCGCGCAGGAAAGCGATGGAGTCCGTCAACAGGACGCCGAGCACGGTCGCCAGCCCGAGGGCGGCGGCGGCGCTCAGCGCGCGGGCGCGCCCCGCACCCGCCGCGAGAAACAGGCTCGAGATCGCCAGTCCCTCGGGAAATTTGTGCAGCACCACGGCGACGAACACCAGCGCGCCGAGCACCTCGCTCACCCGCAGTCCGCTGGCCACAGCCACGCCGTCGACGAAGGTGTGCAGGAGGAGGCCCACGAGCGCGGAGACGCTCACGACTTCGGAGACCTCGTGCGTCTCCTCGCCGAAGTGGAAGTGCCGGCCGATGGTGTGCTGGGTGATGTGCACCGCGAGATACGACAGCAGCACGATCACCGCGGCGCGCGCCCCGTCGCGCGCCAGCGCATCGGGAAAGAGATCGATCATCGCGACGGAGATGAGAAAGCCCGCGGCCAGCGAGAGCATCGTGTCCAGCGCGCGCCGCGTCCAGCGGGCCCGCGTGGTGACCGCGAGCGCGCCGACGATGTTCGCGCCGCCGGCAGCCAGGGCGTACAGCAGCTCGGCGCGACTCACGCCGGAGCGAGGCCCAGACGCTCGGCCGCGGCGGCGATGGCGGTCACCAGATCGGGTGCGGCCGGGAACTGCTGCCGCTTGATCTTCCAGCTCTTGGTCCGCACGCGCTTCTCCTCCTCCAGCCCCTTTCCCTCCAGCAGATACAGCCAGCGGTCGGTGCGGGCGTAGATGAACAGCTCCAGATGCGGGTTGAGCGTCAGCTGATCTTCCGAGGTGAATACCGAGAGCTCCACTCCGCCGAAGCGCGCCAGGAGGATCTTGAGCTTGGCGATCTGCTCGCGCACGTCCGGGAGCGCCACGCCCTCCCCCTTCCACGTGTGGCCGCTGCGCAGGTCCTCGATGGCGACGTCCACCGCGGGGGAGAGCTGCTCGCACAGCGTGTAGAAGAGATCCACCACGCGTTCCGCGTTCGCCACCACGTGCGCCGCGTAGTAGTCCTGCTCCTGCGTGAAGGTGAAGCCGTCCGCGCTGGCGCGGAACCGCCGCCAGATGGACGCTTCGGGTGTTCGGCCACGAAAGAACATCGTGCTCACTCGCTCGCGGAGGTCGCCGTCCCACCTTCCCGGCCGCCGCCGTCGGCCGCGCGGAGCTCGGCGTACATGCGCCTGGCCTCTTGCAATAGCCAGTCCGGTGTGTTGCGGCCGGGATCCACCAGCACCGCCTGCTGGAGTGCCTGGAGAATCTTACCCGTCCAGGGTCCGGGCGGCATCCCGTTGGCTCGCAGCACGTCGCCATCCACGTGCAGATCACGAAGCTCCAGCGGGTCGGGGGCGCGGTGGGCGCGCGGATCACCGAAGGCACTGTGCAGCATGCGACGGTAGATCTCCCGTACGCGCGTGGCCGCGGGCACCTGCTCCCCGGCGCGGCCGCGCGCCTGCCAGCGCGCGAGCGCCAGGCGCATGAACGCTCCAACGTCCAGCCGTCCGATCGCCGCCGTCCACTGCCGCACGTCGACGTCGGGCACGGAAGCGGGCTGCATCAGGCGGTCCGCCATGCGCGCGGCTACCCGATGCCAGCGGGTGACCATGCCGACGATCCAGTTGCTGTCGTGGCGAGAGAAGCGAAGCGCGACGAGGGCACGGCGTGCATCCTCCGCGGTGAGATCCAGGAAGAGCGCGGCCAGGCGGATCGCGCGCCGCTGCGGGCGGCCGGCGGGGCCGGGCATCGCCAGGCAGTCGAGCGTCGCGATGGCGCGATCGTCGAGGAGGGCCAGGGCGGGCACGAGCGTCGCCAGGGCGCCGGTGCGCTGCCAGAGCGCGAGCGCCGCCGCGGGGCGCGCCGCCTGGTCCATCGTCTTCTCCAGCTCCTGCTTCACGCGCTCGGGCGAGAGCCGGCCAAGATGCGGCGCGCTGCGCGCGATCGCGCGCAGCGTCTCGCGCTCGATGGCGAAGCCGAAGCGCGTCGCGAACCGAATCGCCCGCAACGCGCGCAGCCGGTCTTCGCGCATGCGCGCGTCCGGATCGCCCACGGCGCGCACGATGCCCGCGCGCAGATCGGCACGTCCGTCGAAGGGGTCGCGCAGCTCGCGCGATCGCGGCGAGTACGCGATGGCGTTGATGGTGAAGTCCCGGCGCGCGAGGTCTTCGTCCAGCGACGCGCCGAACTCCACCTCGGCGTGCCGGCCGTCGGTGCGCACGTCGCGGCGAAAGGTCGTGACCTCGTGCAGCACGCCGCCGCGGTCCAACACGCCCACGGTGCCGAACTCGATGCCGACGGGGATGGTCCGCCGCCTGCCGAAGAGCTCACGCACCTGCGCCGGCGTGGCCGACGTTGCGAGATCCCAGTCCAGATGCGGGTGGCCGAGCAGCGCGTCACGCACCGCCCCACCCACACACCACGCCTCGAATCCAGCCTCCTCGAGCGTGCGAGCTATCTCGAGGACGGAGTCGGGAGGGGTG
>DATEPM010000140.1:0-3913 GCA_035273185.1 Gemmatimonadaceae bacterium | reverse complement strand
GGAGAGCGAGGGCGGGGGAAGGAGCGGAGGGCAGGCGTGCAGCGCGGAGCAAGGCCGAACTCCCCCGCCCCCCGCCCGCTGCCCTCCGCCCCGAGGATAAGCCCTCATGGGCCTCCGGAGAAGGTGCGGGCGGGGTACACCCAACGGACATGCCTTACGATATTTCGGGGCCGCCGGATGGGCGGCGCCGGTGCCGGACCGCATCCGGATACCCGGGGGACCTGTCGTGAAGGAGTTGCACGAGATACTGGCCCGCTCGTTGGCGGCGGAGCCGTTCAAGAGCGACGTGCTCGCGTTCTGTTCGCGCGGGAGCGCATCGCGGATCCACGTGCATGGAGCTCTGCCGCAGGTGAAGATTCAGCGACTGCTGACGCACATGCTCTTCACCGAGCCCGAGCTCCCGGTGGAACGGATCGCCCTGCGGGGCTCGTCCGGCTGCGCGGATTTCACGGGGCAAGTCGAGGTGCGTACGCGCTCCGAGACGCGGGTGTACGAGTTCGTGTGGGACTGCCGCTGGCGCGCCGAGCAGGAAGGCTGGCGTGACTGGTTCGGCCTCCCCGATCAGATCCGTGCCGCGCAGGAGTTCGACTGGCGCTGCTTCCAGGTCTGGCGGCAGCTCTGAGCCTCTCGACGGCTGGATGGTGGTCGATCGTAGCCGAGCCGTGACGTCGGACGCCGGTGGCTTCCGAGCTCACGCCCCCTCGAACAGCGTCCGGATCTCCGTGTTCGACAGACCCGCGCCAAGCCCCAGCATGAGATCGATCCGGGCCTGTTGCGGGCGGCGGCTGCCGCCGAGGATGGCCCCGCGCTCCACCAGCCGGCGGCCGCCGCCGGGGTAGCCGTAGGTGGGGCCCACGCGGCCGCGCTGTACACGCGAGGCGATCACCACGGGCTTGCCGTCCGCGTGCCAACGCTCGATGCCGTCCACCATCGCCGGCGGCACGTTTCCCCGTCCCATGGCGGCCAGCACCACACCGCGCGCGTCGCGCCGCGAGGCGTCCAGCAGCCGGGCGTCCGCGCCGGCCCAGGCGTACACGATGTCGACCGGCCCGCCCAATACGGGCGGGGCGAGTAGCTCGGGTCGCTCCGGCAGGGCGCGCCGGAAGATCACGCGATCGTCGTCGATCACCCCCAGCGGGCCCAGGCCCGGACTCTCGAAAGCGTCGACGATGTGCGTGTGCACCTTGGTGACGTCCGCGCCGGCGAATATGCGATCGCTCATAACTACCAGCACGCCGAAGCCGCGCGCCTCCTCGCTCGCCGCCACGCGCACGGACGCGCCGAGGTTCGCGGGTCCGTCCCAACCCAGATCGCTCGACGTGCGCATCGCGCCGGTGAACACCACCGGCTTCTCGGCGTCCAGGGTGCGCGCGGCCAGATACGCGGATTCCTCCATGGAGTCGGTGCCGTGCGTCACGACCACCCCGTCGATCTCGGGGCGCGCCAGATGCTCGGCGATCCGGCCTCGCAGCGCCCACATCCGCTCGGTGGTCATGTGCGGGCCCGGGTGGGCGCCCCACTCGTCCACCTCCACCCTGGCGATCTCCGCGATGGCCGGCGTAAGGGCGAGGATCTCGCTCCCCGAGAGCGACGGCACCGCGCCTCCCAGCGTGGCATCGTGCCGCATCGAGATGGTGCCGCCCGTGAACACGAGCGCGATCATCCGACCAGCACACTCCCGCCGTTCACGTTGAGGATCTCGCCGGTGACGTGCCGCGCAAGATCGGAGCAGAGGAAGGCGATGGGGCCGGCGATGTCGCGCGGGGAGGCCACGCGGCCGAGCGGGATACCCGCCGCGATCCGCTCCCGGCCGCCGTCGGCGAAGGGCTGCTCGCACATCTCCGTATCCACCCAGCCGGGTGCGACGCTGTTCACGGTGATGCCGCGCCGCGCCAGCTCGATGCACAGCGACTTGACGAACGAGATCATCGCGCCCTTGGACGCCGCATAGTCCGCGTGGTAGGCCTCGCCGCGCTGTCCGGCGGTGCTCGACACGAGCACGATGCGGCCGCCGTCGCTCATCGCGCGCGCGGCCGCGCGCGTGGTGAAGAACACCGCGTCCACGTTCTCCAGCATCGTGCGCCGCCAGCGCTGGTCGTCCATGTCCACCAGCGGCACGTCGTCCACGGGCCAGATGCCGGCATTCCCGACGAACAGATCCAGCCCGCCGAGGTCCGCCACCGCCCGCTTCACCAGCGCGTCGGCCCCGTCACGCGAGCCAATGTCCTGCGCGTGTGCGAAGGCGCGGACACCATGGGAGCGCGCCTCCTGCACCACGCGCTCCGCGTCCTCCCGGCGGCTGCGGTAGCCGATGGCGACGTCCGCGCCATGTTCCGCCAGGAGCAGGGCCGTGGCCGCGCCGATGCCGCGCGAGCCGCCGGTGACCAGCGCGCGCCTGCCGCGCAGCGAGATCATAACGCGCGCTCCACGAGATCGCAGATGATGTGCTCGATGCAGAGGTGCAGCTCCTGTGCGCGGTCGGTGCGGGTGGTCGGCACGATCACGGAGTGGTCGGCGAGCGTGCGCAGCGGGCCGCCGTCGCGCGCACTGAACGCCAGCACGCCCACCCCCCTGCTCCGGGCCGCCTCCGCGGCGCGCAGCACGTTGGGCGAGCTGCCGCTGGTGGAATGGATGACCAGCAGGTCGCCGGGGCGTGCGAGGGCCTCCACCTGTCGAGCGAAGATGAGATCGAAACCCAGATCGTTGCCGGCCGCGGTGAGCAGCGAGGTGTCCGTGGTGAGCGCCACCGCCGGATACGCGCGCCGGTTGCGCATGTAGCGCACGACGTACTCCGTGGCCAGATGCTGCGCGTCGGCGGCACTGCCGCCGTTGCCGCAGAAGAACAGCGTCCCTCCACGCGCGACGGTGCCCTCCACCATGGCGAGTGCCGCATCCAGCTGTGGTCCGAGCTCGTCGGCCACGCGGGTGGCGAGCGCCGCGAGCTCGCGAAGGGAATCAGCGAAGCGTGCACCCGTGCTCATGTCCTCTTCCCCAGTATCAGCTCCTTCAGGCGCCGGAGCGCACCGCTCCGCCGTTCCACCGGAGGCACCGGCAGTGTCGGTTCGTCAGCAAGCAGTCGCGCCGCATTGGTGCGGGTGAGCAGCTCGGCCTGTTCGTGCGCACCCAGCTCCTGGAGCCACTGGCGGGCCGGCAGCAGGGCGCGCGCGTCGCCGTGGGTGTCGCTCGCCAGCAGGTCCACGAGCCCCTGCTCCAGCAGTTCGGTCGCAAGGGCGGCCATCGCGCCCCCGCCCAGCAGCCCGGCCGCGTCCATCTGGATCACGGCGCCCACGCGGCGCCACTCCGCCACCTGGGCCGCGGTGCAGCCCCAGTACCGCTCCGGGTGGGCGAGTACGGGCACGACGCCGCTCATGCGCATCCGGAAGAGCTCCTCCGAAGCCTTGGGTGGCACCATCATGCGCGGGAACTCGACGAGCACCGCCGTGGATCCGCCGAGCCCGAGCCGACGGTCGCGCAGATCCACCCCCGGCGTGTCGAGCATGATCTCCCAGCCGAGCCGGAGCTCCGGGCGGTCCGGCGCGCCGGCGCGCAGCTCATCGAGGATGGCCGTATGCCTGGCGTACGGTGCGCCCGCGGAGCGGGAGGCCTCCAGGTGCGGCGTGCATACGACGATCTCCACCCCATCGGACGCAAAGCGCTGGAGCACGGGCAGTGACACGTCCACCGACGGGGAGCCATCGTCCACACCCGGGAGCAGATGCGTGTGCACGTCGATCATTCGCGCGCGTCCACTCGCGCGCCAGTGCTCGCCTCCGTAGTTGAGTTCGGGGCAGCGACCACCGAGGCGAGCGCCGCGATCCGCGCCATCGCGGCGTTCGCGCGGTCGCCCAGCGCGACCGGATCGCTCCCCGTCTCCTCGAACGCATAGGTCACCAGCGCATCGGCGGCGAGCAGG
>DATEPM010000139.1:0-21440 GCA_035273185.1 Gemmatimonadaceae bacterium | reverse complement strand
TCCGCGAGGCGGCGCACCTGCGCGCGCTCCAGCGCGGAGTAATCCGGGGCGGGCACGATGGGAGGCGCGCTGCCGTCGGCGAACCGGTTGACCCCGACAATCACCGTCTCGCCGCGCTCGACGCGCAGCTGCTGCTCGTACGCGCTGCGCGCGATCTCCTCCTGGAAGAAGCCGGACGCGATGGCCCGGGCGGCGCCGCCGCGCGCGTCCACCTGCTCCAGCAGCGCGCGCGCCCGCGCCTCCAGGTCGCTGGTGAGGTGCTCGACGTAGTAGCTGCCGCCCAGCGGATCGGCCGTGAGCGCGGCACCGGACTCGTAGGCGATCACCTGCTGGGTGCGCAGCGCGAGCGTCGCCGCCGCCTCCGTCGGGAGTGCGAGCGCCTCGTCGTAGCCGTTGGTGTGCAGGGACTGGGTGCCGCCGAGCACCGCCGCGAGCGCCTGGACGGTGACGCGCGGAACGTTGTTGAGCGGCTGCTGCGCCTGCAGCGTCACGCCGCCGGTCTGGGTATGGAAGCGCAGCCGCGCGCTCGTGTCGGCCGCGCCGAAGCGATCCCGCATCAGCCGCGCGTACCAGCGCCGCGCCGCGCGGAACTTGGCCACCTCCTCGAACAGGTCGCTGTGCGCCGCGAAGAAGAAGGAGAGCCGCGGCGCGAAGTGGTCCACCGCCAGCCCCGCCTCAATGGCACGCGCGATGTACTCCATCGCGTTCGCGAAGGTGAACGCCAGCTCCTGCACCGCCGTGGCACCGGCCTCGCGCATGTGGTAGCCGGAGATGGAGATGGGGTTCCAGCCGGGCACCTCGGCCGCGCAGAACCGGAAGGTCTCGGCCACCAGCGCGAGGCTTGGCTCCGGCGGGTAGATGTACGTGCCGCGGGCCACGTACTCCTTGAGGATGTCGTTCTGGATGGTGCCGCTGAGCGCCGCGCGCGCGAGCCCGCGCTCCTCGGCCACCACGATGTACATCGCCAGCAGCGTGGCGGCAGTCGCGTTGATGGTCATGGAGGTGGACACGCGGTCCAGCGGGATGCCGTCCAGCAACACGTGCATGTCATCGACGGTGTCGATCGCGACACCGACGCGTCCCACCTCCCCGAAGGCGCGCGGATCGTCGGAGTCGATCCCCATCTGAGTGGGTAGGTCGAAGGCGACCGAGAGCCCGGTCTGCCCCGCCGCGAGCAGCAGCCGGAAACGTTGATTGGTCTCGGCCGCCGTGCCGAATCCCGCGTACTGGCGCATGGTCCAGAGGCGGCCGCGGTACATGTCCGGCTGCACGCCGCGGGTGAAGGGAAAGCAGCCGGGATCGTTGAGATCGGCGGCGTAGTCGACCGGGGCATCCGCGGGACGGTAGACGGGCTTTGGCAAAGGAGAGCGGGAGTTGAAAGAAGATCGGGAACTGCGAGAAGATCGGGAACTGCGAAAAGAGCGGAAACTGCGAGAGGAGCGGAAACTGCGAGAACGACGGTGCGGAATCGGTGCGCGCGGGCGGCGGAGCCGCTCGCGCATTCCTTAGTCCGCGCAGTTGAGGTTCCTGAAGCGGTTCCCGCACTTTACGCGGGCCCGCTCTTCTCGCGGTTTCCGCTCCTCTCGCAGTTTCCGCTCCTCTCGCAGTTCCCGCTCTATTCGGAGTTCCCGCTCTTCTCGGAGTTCCCGCTCTTCTCGGAGTTCCCGCTCTTTCGCAGTTCCGCTCGTTTCGCCCCGTCAGGCGCCAACGAGCTGCCGATTGCCCGAGACCATCTCCTTCGCCATCTCCACCGCGGACTTGCTGCCGATGTACAGCGGCGTGCGCTGGTGCAGCTCGGTGGGCGCGATGTCGAGGACGCGCTGGCGGCCGTCGCTGGCGCCGCCGCCGGCCTGCTCGACGATGAACGAGAGCGGGTTGGCCTCGTACAGCAGGCGCAGCTTGCCATTCGGGGTCTTGCGATTGGCCGGGTAGGCGAAGATGCCCCCGCCGAGCAGGTTACGATGGAAGTCCGCCACCAGCGAGCCGACGTAGCGGACGCTGAGCGCCCGGGGCTCGCCATCCAGCCCGCGATACCGGCGCATGAGCATTCTGACCTGATCATCCCAGAACTGCTCGTACGAGTCGTTCACCGACAGGTAGCGCCCGTTGTCGGGAATTCGCACGTTCGGGTGCGACAGCAGGAACTCGCCGATCGACGGATCGAGGGTGAAGCCGTGTACGCCCTGGCCCGTCGTGTACACCAGCATGGTGCTCGACCCGTAGATGATGTAGCCGGCCGCCACCTGCCGGCGCCCCGGCTGCAGCAGGTCCTCCATCTCGCCGTGACGCCCCCGCGTGATCTTGCGCATCACGGAGAAGATCGTGCCGACCGGCACGTTCACGTCGATGTTGGAGGAGCCGTCCAGAGGATCGAAGCAGAGCACGTACTTGCCGCACTTGAAGTGCTCCGGAATCTGGATGATTCCCGGCTCCTCCTCGGAGGCCATCGCGCACAGCCGGCCCGTATGGTCCATCGCCTTGATGATGATCTCGTTGGCGACGACATCGAGCTTCTGCTGCACCTCCCCCTGCACGTTCTCCGTGCCCATCGAGCCGAGGATGTCCGCGAGACCTGCCATGCGGACCTTGCTGGCGATCATCTTGGCGGCGAGTGCGATGTCGTAGAGGATGCCGGACAGCTCGCCGGTTGCCTCCGGGTGTTGGCGCTCCTGCTCGATGATGAAGCGCTCGATGGTGACGACCGACGTTGCCGTATGTTTGACCACCTGATCACCCTCCCGGTTGGAGATGCGAGATCTCACTCGGCGCCGCCGAGCCGGCGCGCCGCGAACGCGCGCGCGTCGGCCTCGTAGCGATTGTCAAAGTAGCCGCGACGGACGCTTTCCCACAGATAGCGCAGGGGGAAGGCGAGGCTGGCCGCAAACTGCTCCACGTGCCGGAATTCGTGCAAGAGCAGTTCCGGGGAGAGCCGCACGCCGGTGGACAGGAAGACGGTGCGCCAGAGCGTGATGGCCGCGGCCGACCGCTGGCCCAGGCACCACCCCGCCACGAGCACCGGCACCCCGCCGCGCCGCCAGCGCACACCCCCCAGCTCCGGATAGGACGCCACCAGGGCCGGCGGCAGCGTGATCGGCTCTCCGACCGTCAATTGGACGATCCTGGAAGATCCCATGTCGCTCCCTGCGTCTCGATGGAGAGGCGCGCTCCGTCGGTTCGCACGATGACGGTGCCGGCGCGATCCGTGCGCAATACCTGTGCTCCGCGCGCCGCGAGCGCGTCCACGACTGCGGCGCTGGGGTGGCCGTACGAGTTCCCCGCCCCCACGGAGATGAGGGCAACGCGCGGCTGAACCGCATCCAGGAATGCGGCGGTGCTGCTGGTATTGCTGCCGTGATGCCCCACCTTGAGCACGTCGGCCCGCAGCTGGCCCAACGCGTGCGCCCGCAGCCAGTCCTCCTCCGGAGCTTCGGCGTCCCCCACCAGCAGAAAACGCACCCGGCCCGCACGCACCAGGGCCACGGTGCTCGCGAGATTGGGGTCGTCGAGCGATGCGGTCCACGCGGAATCGGGGGCCAGGAAGGTGATGACGACGCCATCGATGACGAGCGAATCCGCGGGATGCACGCGTTGCCAGGCCGTATGCGCCTCGCGTGCGCGCAGCAGCGATGCCCGATAGGCATCGGCGTTGCCGGCGTAGGCGGCGTCGATGTACCGTTGCGGATGCAGGGCCCCGATCACCGTGGCGGCGCCGCCCACATGATCGGTGTGCGGGTGCGACAACACGAAGACGTCCAGAGGCCCCCGCCGTCGCGCCAGGTACGGCACGATCACCGAGCGGCCGGCGTCCCCACCGCGCCAGGCGCGCCCCGCGTCGAACAGCACCCAGTGGCCGTGTGGAGTGCGAAGGGCAATCGCGTCGCCCTGGCCGACGTCGAGCATGTGCAGCTCCGTCAATCCACTGCCTGCGGGCGTCAGAGGACGCCAGACCAGCAGGGTGAGCGCCGCGCCACCGACCACCACTGCCGGCATGGGATACTCGCCGATGCAGGCGGCCAGCAGGGCGAGGGACGCGATGCCGGCCAGCAGGCCACCGGCGGTGGTGGGCGCGACCTCCCACCAGCCGCCGGGAACGGCCGCCCCGGCGCGTGCCACGGCATCGAACGCGGCGAGCACCGGGTGCACCGCGTCGCCCACCAGGCGCGCCAGCGGCCCGAGGGGCGCGATGACCAGGCCGAGAAAGAGCATCGGCTGCGCCAGGGCCATGATCGGCGCCGCCACCAGGTTCGTCGCCGGGCCCACGAGGCTCACCCGTCCGAAGCTCCAGGCCACCAGCGGGGCGCTCGCGAGGGTGGCGACCGTCGACGTTATGAGGGAAGCGATCGCTGCGCGACGCCAGCCACGCAACGTGCGTGGCACGATGCGCCGCACGAGAACGCCGCTGGCGATCAGCGAGCCGACGCCAAGGACACTCAGCTGATACCCGACGTCGAGCACCGTGCGCGGCGCGAACAGCGGTCCAGCCGCACCAAGCGCCAGCAGGGCCCACGGGGACGTCGGCCGCTGGGCGAGCCGGCTGGCGGCAATCGCCGCGAGCATGGCCGCCGACCGGACGGCAGGCGGAGGAGCACCGATGATGGCGACGTAGATCGCCACCAGCAGCACCGTGGCCAGCGTGGCAGCCCGGCGCGGTACGCGACAGGCCAGGAGGACGACGTCCAGTGCCAGGGCGATGATGCCCACGTGCAGCCCGGAGATGGAGAGCATGTGCGCCAGACCAGCGGCCGCAAATCGGTCGCGCACCTCGGGGGCGATCGCCTCCATGTCGGCAACCAGCAGTGCGCGGGCCAGGGGCGCATCAGCAGGAAAGACCTGGTCGATGGCGACCAGTGCTCGCGTGCGGGCACGCGCACGCCAGCCGGGCGCCGCCTCTTGAGCGACGATCGCGTGCTGAATGAGCAGCCCTCGCGCGCCGGCCACCGGTTGGCCCATGACGCGTGCGACGCTCCCCGCAGGTGCGTGGCCGCGTTGCACGGAGAGCTGCAGCATGAGCCGGCAGGAGAAACCGGCCGCCAGTCCGCGCACGAACGCGCCGGGCGCGGCATCGTCCTGCACGTGAACCAGCCAGACAGTCGATTGAGCGACACGTTGCCCGCAACTCGCGTCCGCGCGCGAGGCCAACGCGCCAGCCAACGCGCCAGCCGCGAACAGGAGCGCGACGCCGGCGACGGCGAGCGCCCGGCGGAAGCCGGCGATGCCCGCGGTCCCGATGGCGAGTGAGCCAAGGGACGTGGCGAATCCCCCGAAACCGGCAAGGAGGCCGGCGACGTACCCGAGAATGGCGAAAGCGAGGAGTGGCACCCGGCGCCCGGTTGGGGCGGCCGAGGGCCGGATCTACCTCACACGCCGGGCCTCCCGCTCCCGCTCGCGGCACGGGGCGCGTGTCGCGGGCGCTCGGCCACCCGGCGCATGGCGTCCAGGATCAGGACCGACAGCTCCGTGCGGGTCTGATCGCTGACGAGATCCACGTTCTCGACCGCCCACCCCAACTTCGTGGTGGTGTAGCGTGGCCGAGATTTATTCATGACCATTGCCGCCACGTCATCCGCGCATTGCAGGCAGGCGCAGAACGACGCATTGCGGGTGCAGAGATCCGCGTGGATCTGTCGAACGGTGGTCTCGAGGATGTTCTTCATCCTGCCAGAGGCAACGGTTGCCGCTCCCGAACGAGGGTGCCGGTGAAGGTCGACCCGGTGGTGCCGGACAGCTCCACGGTGAAGTATCGGCCGATCATCGCCTCATCGCCTGGAACGAGCACCGTCTTGAAGTCGCGCGTTCGCGCCTGCAGCAGATCGCCGCGGCGCGCCGCTTTCTCCACGAGCACCTCGCAGCGTCGTCCGAGTGCCTGGAGATTCTGCTCGCGCGCGATCGCGCGCACTACTTCTACGAGACGATTCATGCGCTCGCTCGCCACATCCGGCGGCACGGCGAGCTCGGGCGGCAGCCGCGTGGCCGGCGTTCCATCGCGGGGGGAGAAGATGAACATGAACGCGTCGGCGAATCGCAGCTCCCGCACCGCGCTCAGCGTCTCCTCGAAGTCCGCCTCGGTCTCTCCGGGAAACCCGACGATGATGTCCGTGGTGACCGAGAGCCCGGGGATAGCCGCGCGCAGACGCTCCGCGCACGCGATGTACTGCTCGCGCGAGTAACGGCGGAGCATGCGCTTGAGGGTTCGCGACGAGCCGGACTGCATCGGCAGGTGGACGTGCTCGCACACCGCCGGTACCTGCGCCATGGCCTCGATCACGCGGTCGCTGAAGTCGTTCGGATGCGGGCTGGTAAAGCGGAGCCGCCTGACCCCGGGCACCCCGCCCACAGCGCGCAGCAGCGCCGCGAAGTCGGCGCTCCCGTCGTGGTAGGAGTTGACCGTCTGACCCAGGAGCACCACCTCGCTCATGCCCTCCGCCACCACCTGCTCCACCTCGCGCACCACATCCGCCAGGACCCGGCTGCGCTCGGGGCCGCGAGTGAAGGGCACGATGCAGTACGTGCATCGATAGTCGCAGCCGCGCTGCACGGGGATCCACGCCTTCACCCGATCGAATCGCCGCGGGGTGAAATCCTCGTAATGCTCCTCGAGGTCGAAGTCGGTGGCGACGGATCGCTCACCCTGTCTGGCCCGGTCGACCAGCGCGGGGAGCGTGCGATAGCCGTCGGGGCCGACCACGAGACTGACGTGCCTGGCCTTCTCCAGCAGCTGCGGCCCGAGCCGCTGCGCCATGCAGCCGGTGACGCCCAGGATGGAATCCCGCTTCATGTGCCGGCGCAACTCGCCGAGGCGTCCGATGACGCGCTGCTCCGCATGGTCGCGGATGGCGCAGGTATTCACGAGTATCACGTCCGCGCCGTCGGGCTGCGGCACGGACGCGTAGCCGTGCGCCGCGAGCGTGCCGAGCATCAGCTCGGAGTCGCTCACGTTCATCTGGCAGCCGTAGGTCTCGATGTAAACAGTCGGGCGCGGGGCGTCGGGCATCGGGGGGTCGGCGTCTCTACTCGGGGCCAGCGAGGATCGTGGGAAGATAATCTCTGGCGCCGGCTCCGGGCGCGGGCGGGAATCGGCGCTGGTCCCCTGGGACGGGCGGTCAGGTGCCGTGAGCGGGCGCCGGCGGCTTCACTGGCAGCGCGATGTGAAAGGCACTGCCCTGCCCCTCGGCACTCTGCACCCAGATGCGGCCGCCGTGCGCGTCCACCACCAGCTTGCAGAAGGCGAGTCCGAGCCCCGAGCTGCGCGTGCGCGGCACGCCCGGCGTCTTCACGCGCTCGAACTTGCGAAAGATTACCTCGTGATACTGCGGCGGGATCCCGGGCCCGTTGTCCGCCACCGTGAACAGCACGCCATCGCCATCACGGCGCGCGCTGAGCTCGATCCGCACCGCCTGCGCGGAATGCGTGACGGCGTTCTGAATCAGATTGCTGAGCACCCGCTTGAGCAGGGCCTTGTCGCCCTCGAACACCGGCGTGTCATCGGTGACCTCGACGCGGGCCTGGGCGCCCTCCTGCTGGAAGCGAACCGCCCACTCGTGCTCGATCTCCGTCAGGAACGCCGCGGGTGCGATGGGCTGCAGCTCGAGCTTGAGCTCCGTCTCCTCGATGCGGGAGACCTCGAGCACGTCGTTGATCAGCGCCAGCAGGTCTTCGGCCTTCGCTTCGGCATCACCCACCGCCTTGCGCTGGCCATCGCCGATGGCGCCGAAGTCGCCATCCATGAGCATCTCCATGGTGGCGAGCACGGACGTGAGCGGCGTCTTGAGATCGTGCACGATCATCTTCATCAGATCGTCGCGCATCTTCTGCAGCTCGCGCTGCTTGCGCAGACTCTCCTCGAGCGCATCCGTCGCCGCCTTGAGCTTGAGCAGGCTGCGGACCCGGGCGCCGAGCACGAGCCGGTTGTGCGGCTTGGTGAGGAAATCGTCGCCGCCCGCCTCGATGGCCTTCACCCGGTCGGTGGTATCGTTGAGGGCGGTGACGAAGATGACCGGAATGTTCTTGGTGCGCGGATCGCGTTTGATGCGTCGGCAGACCTCGAACCCGGTGGAACGGTCATCGCAGCCGAGGTCTCCCGCGGGCATGGAGACGTCGAGGATGCACAGGTCGGGACGGCGCTCGAAGCACGCCTGCAGCGCCGACGGGCCATCGGAGGCCGCGATGGCCTGAAACCCCAGTACGCGGAGCTGATCGAAGAGCAGCTCCACATTCGCGGGCACGTCGTCGGCCACGAGGATCAACGGCGCGCTCTGCGTGCCGTCGTCCGACTCCGCGACGGTGCTTAGGGACGTACGGCGAGTCCGATGCTCAACGTCCATGCGCGTTCGTTCACGGTGAGCCCCGCGTCGCGGAAGGCGCGTACGACGGCAATGTCGGTACTCACTCGTCCTCCAGCCAGGAAGGTCCCGAATCCCGCGCTGAGACTGCGCTCGCGCACCCGATTGCCGGCGGCCTCGTACGGCAGGGTACGCCACCGGCCGCCCACGCGCAACATCAGCACGTGGCTCCCGACGTGGGGACCGCTCACGTCAGCGCCGATGCTCGTATCCCAAGCATCGACGGGTAGCGCGGATGCTGTATCCCGACGGAGCGGCGAGAGCGACGACCATTTGTCGTACGAGGTCCGGACGGCGATCTCGGTGTTCGTGATGCCGATATAGGCCAGCGAGAGGCCCAGCCGGTCGGGGACGTGCGCATGGCCGAGCGCGGTATCCCCGCGACTGGCGCGCAGCTCGGTGCCCTTGCGAAACGAGACGGCGGCAACCGCCAGTTTGGGTGCAATGAGCTCGAGCCCCGCCGAGAGCGCTCCGCCGCTGAAGCTCAGGGTGGAGGTGTCGGCGAAGCTCGCGTACTCGGTGCTGTCGAAGGTGTGGCCCTGGAATACGAGATCGCTTCCGCTCATGAGGTGCCCCCCCACACCGACACGGATCCAGGGGCGAGGCTGATACGATGATGCCAGACGCAGATCGTTGATCGAACCGTTGGACCCGTAGTTGAAGTTGGAGATCACCGTTCCCGCGGGGAGTGCTGCGGTGTCGCGCCGCGTGGTGCTCCAGCTTCGGTCGAGCAGCGTCGCGGATGAGAGCGAGAAGACCCAACGCTCCCCCGCGGGGATCGCGGCGAAGAAGAGTGGATAGCGCGCGGTGGTGGTGCGGTCGGTCGCGGTGCCGGTGGAAACCCGCCGGTACTCCGGCTCGATCTGAAAGAACAGTGTCGTGGGGCCGATGGACCCGAGCGCGGCCGGGTTCAACGGCGACATGGGATCGATCTCGCCGATGCTCCCCGCGGTGCCCAGGGCGCGCGCGCTGAGCTGGCCGGTGGGGTAGCCCAGCCCCTGCCCGCTCAGATTCGCCTGGGCGGCAGCGACGCACGGCTGGGCACTGCCGAGCATGACAGCAACGAGGAGCAACTCGACGCGTCGGGACGACGAATGCGGCATCGCGCTCACGGTAGGGCGAAGGTCGTGTGCGGAACGTACGTCAGCTCCAGCCTGGGCCGGAGGGTGCCGCCGGCCTCGGTGGAGAAGAAGAGCGCCTGGGCGCCGGTGGCGGATTCGGGTCCGATGCGCAATGCGATGGCGTGCTGATTGGGAATGCCCGTCGCGGCCCGCCAGACCCGAACCAGCTGCACGAGCTCCACGCGTTTGAGACCGCTGTCCAGCGGCACCAGACGGATGGAGTCGCTCGGCAGCGGGGAGGGAAAGGGCGCAAGCGCGAGGAGACGGGAGACATCGGTGAGCACGGCACCGGCCGCGATGGGGACGGGATACACCGTCACCGAATCGCCGCCTCGCGCACTCGCCCGATCCGGACGTTGCGTCAGGAGCAGCGACGCGCGCACGATGGTGGTGGAATCGAAGAGCGCCGGCGGGATGTCGAACTGCAGATACGTTCGGTGCGCGGGATAACCGCCCACCGCGAGGACATCGGCCGGGGGCTCAGGCGGCCCCGTGGCAACGATCACGTACTCCGCGAGACGGGCGCGAAGCGCGGCCTGGGTACTGTCCGTCGGCGTGTTGGAGACGGGTGAAACGACCACGGACGTGTCCTTGGACGGCCAGAACGCCAGCGACGTCGCGGCCGTGGATTGCAGCCGGAGCGACATGGCGCTGTCGCTGACCAGCCGCAGCCCGATGCGCAGGTGCGTGCCGGCCAGCACGCGATCCAGCACGGTGTCCGGCGCGACGGGAATCCGCAGGGTGTCGATGAGCGAATCGAGCTGGAAGGTGCGGGAGCCGAGCAGGCGACTGCTGTTGAAGAGCGGCAGCAGGTCGGCAGCGACGGTGTCGGACGCGGGGGTGTCCACGTCGTACAGCTCGATGGTAAAGGGCCGCTTCGGCGGCCCCGAAAGCTCGGCGATCGTCGTGGTGTCCAGCAGGATCCGGAACGACGCGCTATCGACGTGGGTGATGGTGCTGTCGCCTGTGGCCGCCGGGGACCGGAAGGTCTGCGGCAGCGTGTCGAAGCGCACGATGACGCGCGTGTCCAGGGTATCCGGATGCGCGGCGAGGAGCAGGGTCGCGGAGGTGCCGATCGGCGGAAAGCCACCGATCGTCGAGTCGAGGACGATGCCGTCGATGATGACTTGCTGAAGATTGACCGAGGTCTGCGGGCAGAGTAGCGGGCACGAGCTGCCCTCGTCGAGCTTCTCGCCGCAGGCACCGAGCGTGGCCGCCGCGACGAGGAGGCCGCACAGCACTGCCAGGCGGACACGTACGCTATTGCGCAAAGACATCTCTCCGGTTCATCGCCGGTCCATGGACTGGGGGGTGAATGCCGCCGGAAGCAGCTCGTCGAGGGTCCAGCGGGATTCGCGTCCACCGCGCGTCATGCTGATGATCAGCAGCCGCGGCGCGAACTCCTCCAGCACCTGGCGGCAGATGCCGCACGGAGGGGTGGGCTCGTCCGCTTCGGTCGCGATGGCGAGCGCCTCGAACGCGTGCACGCCACGGGCGACGGCGGCCGCGACCGCGCCGCGCTCGGCGCACATGCCAGCGGGATACGATGCGTTCTCGACGTTGCACCCCTCCGTGACGCTTCCGTCGCTGCCGAGGAGCGCCGCGCCGACACGGAAGTGCGAATACGGCGCGTACGCGCGCGCCATCGCCCCGAGTGCGTGCTCGCGCAGCATCGTCATGACGCGTTCCCCACCAAGTGGCGCCTGGCTCGTCGCCATCTACGAGGCGAGGAGGGTGGAGAGAAAGGAGCTGCCCGCTCCGCGAAAGGACACGCCGAACCACTCGGCCGCGGTCGCGCCGAGATCCGAGAAGGTATCCCGGCGACCGATGGAGACGGGCGCGACCCGGGGGCCGAGCACGAGCACCGGCACGCACTCCCGCGCGTGATCGGTGGACGGCGTGGTCGGGTCGTTTCCGTGGTCGGCCGTGATGAACAGCAGGTCGTCCTCCCGCAATGTCGAGACGAGGTCAGGCAGCGCCGCATCGAACTCCCGCAGTGCCCCATAGAACCCCGGAACGTCGTTGCGGTGCCCGAATTGCTGGTCGAAATCTACAAGGTTGGCAAACAGTAACCCACTCTCCGCGTCTGCCAGCCACCCACGGATGGCAACGATCCCCTCGGCATTGTCGGCGGTGTGCGTCGAGCGAATGGCCCGGCCGGCAAAGAGGTCGTCGACCTTGCCGACGCCCCGGCGCGCGATCCCTGCCGCCGCGAGCGCATCCAGCAGCGTCGTGCTGGGCGGCGCAATGGAGAAATCGCGACGTCGCTTGGTGCGGGTGTAGGCTCCGGGCGTTCCGATGAACGGGCGTGCGATGACCCTGGAGACGTCATGCGGCGCGACGAGCATCTCGCGGCCGATCTCGCAGGCACGGTACAGCTCCTCGACGGGGACGATCTGTTCGTGCGCCGCCACCTGGAACACCGAGTCGGCCGACGTATAGAGAATCCAACTGCCCGTCCGCTGGTGCTCCGGCCCGAAGCGATCGATGATTGCCGTGCCGCTGCCCACGACGTTTCCAATCACGCCGCGTCCCGTCCGGTGGGCGAACGCCTCGACCACCTCCAGCGGGAAGCCGCGTGGATACGTCGGAAAGGGACGCGCGAGATGCACGCCCGCGATCTCCCAGTGCCCGGTGGTGCTGTCCTTGCCTGCGGATCCTGGCAGCATGATCCCCCATGCCCCATCGGTGTGATCCGCGGCCGGAACGCCCGCGAGGGGCGCGATGTTGCCCAGGCCCGCGCGCTGGAGATTGGGCAGCTGGAACCCGTCGACCGCCCGCGCGAGGTTGCCGAGAGTGTTGCTCCCGGCATCCCCATAGGCGCGCGCGTCCGGTGCCGCGCCGATCCCGACGCCGTCGAGCACGATGATCGCCGCCCGCCTGGTCATGCCTCCCGGCTCCTCTCCTCCTCACCCACGTAGCGCCGCGTCAGGCGTCCGCGAAGCCCGGTGAGCAGCTCGTAGGACGAAAGATCACCCGCCGCCGCGACATCGGCGACGTCCAACCGCTGGGCCCCATCACTGCCGATCAGCGTGGCCACGTCGCCGCGCGCGCACGACAGCCCGGTCACGTCCGCCATGGTCATGTCCATGGTGACGTGACCGACCACGGGCGCGCGGCGGCCGTGCAGCAGCACCGCGGCGCGATTCCCGAGCGCGCGTCGATATCCATCGGCATACCCGACGGCGAGCGTGGCGATCCGTCGCGGCTGATCGGCACGGTAGGTGGCGTCGTAGCTCACCGTCTCGCCCGCGGGGATGGATCGGACCTCCACGACCCGCGCGCGGAGCGCCACGACCGGCTCCGGCTGGATCTCGGCGTCCGATCCGCTGCCGACGCCGTAGAGGAAGATGCCGGGCCGCGCGAGCGTCCAGTCGGTATGGTGCGGCGCAGTCGCACGGCGAGCGAGCGCCGGGCTGTTCTCCGCGTGGATGAGCGCCGGGCGTACCGGAAGCTGAGCGAGGGCCTGGGCAAACCGCTCCGCCTGTCGTTCGCGCGACCGATCCGCCAGCTGCGCCGAATGGAAGTGGGTGAAGACGCCCTCCGGGGGCAGCGCCCGGAGGACGTCGGCGAGCTCCGGGACGGCCTCCCAGGGAACGCCGGCGCGGTTCATCCCGGTATCGATCGCAAGCTGCCAGGGCTGCCCGGTTGCGCCCCAGCGTACGATCTCCGCGCGCCCACCGAGTGCCGGCGTCAGTCCCGCCAGGCGCGCGGCATCGAAGTCCTCATCCAGCAGGGGCGTGAACACGACGATGG
Source organism: Gemmatimonadaceae bacterium (assembly GCA_035273185.1). Taxonomy (GTDB): domain Bacteria; phylum Gemmatimonadota; class Gemmatimonadetes; order Gemmatimonadales; family Gemmatimonadaceae; genus AG2. The sequence goes on along the minus strand of DATEPM010000139.1, from coordinate 8,224 downwards.
GGCGGCTGATGCCCGCACGCCGCAACTCGGCGCCTTCGCCCACCGTGGCGACGCCGAAGCCCCACGGATCGAGCGCCTCGAGGGTGCGTGCGACGCGGACCGCGCCCAGCCCGTAGGCATCGGCCTTGATCATCGGCAGCAGGCGCGCGCGCGTGTGCTCGGCAACGCGGGCTCCATTGCGCAGCAACGCGCCCAGGTCGATCTCGACCCAGGCGCGTGTCATGAGCGTCTGCATTGAGCTAAGATTCGCGACACGCGAAGTATACGGGAGCCGGACATCGGATGCAAGAAAAATCATCGCTCGAGGACGCCGTGGCACTCATGCGCGATCTGCGGGCCCGCTGCGACTGGGACGCGGCGCAGACGCACGAGTCGCTGCGCCCGTACCTGATCGAGGAAGCGTACGAGGTGGACGACGCGATCCGCGCGGGGGACGACCGGCTGCTGCGCGAGGAGCTGGGCGATCTGCTGCTGCAGGTGTTGTTTCATTCGGTGGTCGCGGAGGAACGCGGCGCGTTCGACCTGCACGACGTGGCCGCGACCTTCATCGCGAAGATGCGGGCGCGCCATCCGCACCTCTACGGCGCCGGGGAGCGGCAGCCCTGGGAGCAGATGAAGGCGAGGCAGCGCGCGAGCATCGTGGACGGACTCCCGGCCAACCTGCCCGCGCTGCACCGCGCGTACCGGCTGCAGGACCGCGCGGCGGGCGCGGGGTTCGACTGGCCCGATACGGCCGGGCCTGCGGCGAAGGTCGAGGAGGAGCTCGCGGAAGTCAGGGTGGAGCTGGCGCAGCCGCCCGCGCCCGGGGCCCCTGCCGCGCGGGTGGAGGCGGAGCTCGGGGATCTGCTATTCGCAGTCGTGAATCTCTGCCGCAAGGCCGGCGTGCACCCGGCCCTGGCGCTCGACCGGGCGAACCGCTCCTTCGCGCGGCGCTTCGCAGAGGTGGAGCGCCTCGCGCGCGAGCGCGGCCTGGTCGTCGGCGAGACGTCGCTCGCGGCGCTCGACGGGATCTGGGATGAAGTCAAAAGGGCGGAGGGGCGAGAGGAGCGGGAGCTGCGAAAAGAGCGGGACCTGTGAGAAGAACGGGAACTGCGAAAACGACGGTAGGGAATCGGTGCGCGCGGGCGGCGGAGCCGGCCGCGCATTCGTTTTTCGCCGCAGTTGCCGTTGTCGATGCTTTTTCCGCCGCGACGCGGTGCCCGCTCTTTTCGCAGTTCCCGCTCTTTTCGCAGTTCCCGCTCTTCTCGCAGTTCCCGCTCTTCTCGCAGCTCCCGCTCCTCTCGCACCTCCCGCTCCTCTCGCACCTCCCGCTCTTTTCGGACTCCCCTCTCGATCATGGCGCCAGCCGGTGCATCATGCGGGGAAAGGCGATCACTTCGCGGATGTGCGGCAGGCCGCAGATCCACGCCACCGTGCGCTCGAGGCCCAGCCCGAAGCCCGAGTGTACGAAGGTGCCGTAGCGGCGCAGGTCGAGATACCAGTCGTAGGCCGCCAGGGGCAGGCCCTCGGCCTCGATGCGCTGCACCAGCCGGTGGTAGTCATCCTCGCGCTGGGAGCCGCCGATGATCTCGCCGTAACCCTCGGGAGCCAGACAGTCGTCGCACAGGACGGTACGCGGATCGTCCGGGTTCTCCTTCATGTAGAAGGCCTTCGCGTCCCTGGGATAGTTGACCACGAAGACCGGGCGGTCGTAGTCCGCCACGAGCAGGGCTTCGTCCTCGGCGCCCAGATCCTCGCCCCAGCGGATGGCGCTTCCCTTCCGCTGCAGCACCTCCACCGCGGCGGTGTAGTTCACGCGGGGAAAGGGGGCCCGGACGCTCTCGAGCTTCGTGGTGTCGCGCTCCAGCAGCGCGAGCGCGTCGGGGCAGCGCTCGAGGACGCGGCGCACGAGGTGCGCGACGAAGTCCTCCTGCAGCTGCATGTTCGCCGCGGAATCGTACCAGGCCACCTCCGGCTCGATCATCCAGAACTCGGTGAGGTGGCGGCGCGTCTTGGACTTCTCGGCTCGGAACGTGGGACCGAACGTATATATCTTTCCAAATGCCGCGGCCGCTGCCTCGCCGTACAGCTGTCCGGTCTGGGCCAGGTACGCCGAGCCCTCGTCGAAGTACGGGGTCTCGAACAGGCCGCTGCGCTCGCCGATCGCCGCCGTGAGGATCGGCGTGTCCACGCGCAGGAAGCCACGGGCATAGAAGAAATCGTGAATCGCCTGCTCCAGCTCGTTCCGGACTACGAAGATCGCGCGCTGCCGCGGGCTTCGCAGCCAGAGGTGCCGCTTGTCCAGCAGGAAGTCGATGCCGTGCTCCTTCGGCTGGATGGGATAGTCGAGGGGACTGGGGCCGTAGATCTCCAGCGCGCGCACGCCGAGCTCGTACCCGCCGGGTGCGCGCGCATCGACGCGGACCTCGCCGGTCACGATCACCGACGTCTCGAGCGTGAGCTGGCCGAAGCGCTCCCACGTTTCCGCCGGCAGCGCGGTCTTCACGAGCACGGCCTGCACGATGCCGGTGCCGTCGCGGACGACGGCGAACGCGACCTTGCCGGAGGAGCGCAGATGGGTAACCCATCCGCGAATGGTGACGGTCGCGCCGACGTAGTCGCGCAACTCGGCAATCCGGGGGACGATGTCGTGCATGCAGGACGCGCGGCGTGGGCGAGCGGTGAACCGGTGAGCGGAATGCAGCAGGTAGTGGCGAGCGGCGCGGGGACCGGGGCTAAGGCTATACGCGTCCAGGGACCATTTGTAGTCCGGGTCGCAGCGTGCGGGTCGAGCGCCTCGCGATCACGGCGCTTTCCTTGCAAATAGCGGCGCTCGAATGCACGACCACGCGCTCCCTCCATGACCCTGCGCACGAGGCTCGGCCTCAGTCTCCTCGCCATCGTCGTCATCCTCGTGGTGCCGCTGATCATCGCCATGCGTGCGCTGGATCAGATCCACCGCGAGACCCGCGCGCTGCGCGAGGGGGAATTTGCCGCGTCCCTGCTCCTCGGGCGCCTGCGCGAGGGCCTCAACGATCTGCGCCGCCAGGAGACGGCACTGCTCTTCGTGCACGACGCCGCCTCGCGCGACGCCATGCAGCGGCAGGTGACGACCCTGTCGCGGCTGGCGGATTCGCTGGACCTCTATTCCCTCGATCGCTCCGCGAGCGACATCCGCCGTACCATCGCGGAGATCGTCCTCTGGGCACCGCAGGAGTACCGCGCGGCGCTGGCCGGCCAGGGGGACAGTGCCGAAAAGATCTCGACCAGCCATCTGGTGCCAGCGCTGAGCCAGGCCGACGAGAGTCTCGGGATCGCGGAGCGAGCGCTGCGCCAGCGCACGGCCGAGCGCGTCGCGCGGGCTGCGGCCACCATCTCGGCCGCGAAGAACGTCGCCTCCATCGCCGGGCTGCTCGCGCTCGTTCTGGCCGGAGCCGTCGCCATCGGACTGATGCGCTACATCGCGCGGCCGGTGAAGGAGTTGCAGCGCGGGATGGAAGCGGTCACGGAGGGCGACCTCGAGTTCCGTCTGGCGGTCTCGAGTGACCGGCGGGACGAGTTTGGTCGGTTGTCCGACAGCTTTCAGCGCATGACGCGGCAGCTGGGCGAGCTGGACAAGCTGAAGGCGGAGTTCGTTTCGGTGGCCTCCCACGAGCTCAAGACGCCGATCAACGTGGTGCTCGGGTACCTGCAACTGCTCGAGGAAGGTATCTACGGACCCCTGTCGACCCAGCAGCACGAAATCCACCAGACCATCGGGGCGCAGATGAACACGCTCGCGCGTCTCGTTCGCCAGTTGCTCGACATCAGCCGCTTCGAAGCGGGAGGGGGCAAGCTGGAGCCGCGCACCGTGCCGCTCGGACCCTTCCTGGACGACCTGGAACGCTCCTTCCGGGTGCTCGCCATTCAGCGTGAGATTCGCTTCATCGTGCGCCGAGAGGAGGGATTGCCCGAGGAAGTCACCTGGGACGCCGATCGCATGAACGAGGTGCTGGGGAATCTGCTGAGCAATGCATTCAAGTTCACGCCGCGCCGCGGCGAGGTGGAGCTCGGCGTCCAGCGAGTGGACGGATCGTTGCAGATGGAAGTCCGTGATACGGGCGCGGGCATTTCAGCGGAGCAGCTGCCCCACGTCTTCGAGAAGTTCTATCAGGCGGACAATCAGCGCGCCGCGTCGGCGACGGGATCGGGGCTCGGGCTCGCGATCGCCAAGAGCATCGTCGAAGCGCACGGGGGGACCATCGAGTGCGAGAGCACGCCGGGAGTCGGCACGACCTTCACGATCACGATTCCGATGCGCAGCAACGGGCGCCGGTCCAGTGTGCAGCGGGCCATGCCCGCGGCCGTCGCGTGAGGCAGCGCGCGGCGAGGAGCGCGCGACGCGCCGTCGCGTTCGCCGCGGCAGCGCTGGCGGTCGCGTGCCTCCCCGCGCAGCAGGGACTGTTCGGTCCCGCGGCGCTTCGCGACTGGCCCGCGGTGCTCGCCAATGCGCAGGCCTCGGCCGGCGCGCGCCGGTTCGACGCGGCGGACGCCACGCTGGCGGACTTCGCCATGCGGTATCCTGGCACTGCCGAGGCGCAGGAGACCAACTACTGGCGCGCCCTGTTCCGGATTGACCCCCTGAACCCATCTGCTTCTCTTCCAGGAGCGATGGCATTGCTGAACGCGTATCTTGCGGGCGACGCGGCGCTGCCGCATCGCAGCGAGGCGGAGATGCTGCGCCGCCTGGACGCTCAGGCGGACGCACTGACGCGCGCCATCGCCACCGTGGCATCGGGGGCAACCGGCGTTCCGGGGGCTACCACGACGACCGCGAGCACGGGCAATGCAGGAGCCGAGCGAGCGGCCGACCTCAAGTCGCGTGACGCGGAGATTCAGCGCTTGAAGGACGAGCTGGCGAAAGCGAACGACGAGCTGGATCGCATCAAGCGCCGCCTCGCGACCCCGACCAAGCCGCCGGGATGAGCTCGCGTCGACCGGGGTTCGGGACACGCCCCTGAACTAACCCACCCGGAACAGCTCCAGCGCGCGCGCATACCGCTCGCCCATCACGCGGCGCAGCGGCGCGTGCTCTGGATGCGCGAGCTCGGGATCATGTGCCAGCAGCCGCTCGGCGGCCTCGCGCGCGCGGGTGCCCAGTTCCTCGTCGCGCAGGGGATCGGCCACGCGGAAGGTGGGGATGCCGCTCTGGCGTTCGCCGAAGAGGTCGCCCATGCCGCGAAGCCGCAGGTCTGCCCGCGCGATCGCGAAGCCGTCCTCGGTTCCACAGAAGACGCGCAGCCGCTCCGCCGCCTCGGGGCTGACGTCTCCGAGGAGAATGCAGTACGAGGCGTCGGCGCCACGCCCGACCCGCCCCCGGAGCTGGTGCAGCTGCGAGAGGCCGAAACGCTCGGGATGCTCGATCAGCATCACCGTCGCGTTCGCGACATCGATGCCCACCTCGATGACCGTCGTGGCCACGAGCACGTCGAGCTCGCGATCGCGAAAGCGGCGCATGGTGCGCTCCCGCTCGTCGGCCGGTATCCGCCCATGCAGCAGGGCCACGCGCCGGCGCGCGAAGGGACCCGCCTGCAACGCCTCGAACATGGTGGACGCCGCCCGGAGATCAGTTTTCTCTGATTCCTCGATCACGGGATAGACGACGTACGCCTGTCGTCCCCGCTCCACCTCGCGGTCCACGAAGGCGAGCACGCGATCGCGCGCCGATTCGGGACGCAGCGCGGTGGCGATGGGCAGCCGGCCTGGGGGACGCTCGTCGAGCGTGCTCAGGTCCAGGTCGCCGTACAGCGTGAGCGCCAGCGAACGGGGAATCGGAGTCGCGCTCAGGAGCAGCACGTCCGGCGCTTCCCCCTTGGCTCCCAGCGCCTTGCGCTGCTCCACGCCGAACCGGTGCTGCTCGTCGATGGCCGCGAAGCCGAGCCGGCCAAAGAGCGTGGCCTCCTGCACCAGCGCGTGCGTACCGATGACGAGCAGCGGTTCATCCGAGGCGAGACGTCGGGCGATCGCCCTGCGCTCGCTCCCGCGGAGGCTGCCGGTGAGCAGCAGCGGTTCCACGCCCACTGGCGCCAGCAATCCGGTGATCGTGCGCCAGTGCTGTTCCGCGAGCAGCTCCGTGGGCACCATGAGCGCGGCCTGATAGCCATTCTCGAGCGCGAGCAGGGCAGCGAAGAGCGCCACGATGGTCTTCCCGCTGCCCACGTCGCCCTGGAGCAGCCGGTGCATCCGCCGGTCGCTGCACATATCCGCGACGATCTCCCGCGTGGCGCGCATCTGCGCGCCGGTGAGCTGATAGGGGAGGGCCTCGCGGAGTGCCGTCGTGAGGCGGCGCTGGTTCGTGAATCGGATCCCGCGCCGCGCCTCGCGGGCCAGCTCGCGCGCGCGCTGATGCAGCAGGTGCACGAAGAAGAGCTCCTCGAAGGCCAGCCGCTCGCGCCCCCGAAGCGCCTCCGCGAGGCTCGCCGGCTGGTGCACCATCCGGAGCGCCTCCCGGATGGCGGGTACCCCGGCGCCCTGCAGAACGTCGGCCGGCAGGTACTCCTGGACGAGCGGCAGGAGCACGTCCAGATGCGAGCCGATGATGGAGCGAATGACCTTGAACGACAGCCCGTCCGTGGCAGAGTACACCGAGAGCACCCGTCCCTGCCCCGTGTCCTCGTCCTCGCCGTCGCCCAGGTTGATGAACTCGCGCGGCTGGAGCTGGCGGCCGTGGAAGAAGCGCACACTGCCCGTCACGAGGAGGGCATCTCCCTTCTGGATGGTGCGATCGAGGAAGGGCTGGCCGGGCCATGAGACTTCTATCATTCCCGAGTGGTCGCGCAGCACCGCCTGGAAGATGCGCAGCCCCCGGCGCGTGGGAATGATGCCCTTGGAAACGACCCGGCCGATGATCGTGCCGTGCATCCCGGGCTCCAGCGAGGCGATCGCCGCGACGGTGGTGGCATCCTCGTACCGGTGAGGAATGTGATAGAGGAGATCGCCCGCGGTGACGATGCCAAGGCGGCGGAGCGCCGCGGCACGCGCGGGGCCCACGCCCTTGAGATACGACACGTTCGTGTCGAGAAAGGGGCGACGCGGCGCGGACCGGGACTGGGGCTCCGCCATGCGCGCTCCACTCATTCTCCGCTCAGGAGATCCTCGGCGAAGTCCGCGGCGTCGAACGGCACCAGATCGTCCACGGCTTCGCCCACGCCGAGGAACTTGACCGGCACGTCGATGGCCTCATGCACCGCCACGACCACTCCGCCACGCGCGGTGCCATCGAGCTTCGTCAGCACCAGTCCGGACACCGGCACCGCTTCCGCGAACGTCCTGGCCTGTGCCACGGCGTTCTGACCGATGGTGCCGTCCAGCACGAGCAGACTCTCGTGCGGCGCACCGGGCAGGCGCTTCGCGATGACGCGCCCCACCTTGCGCAGCTCGTCCATCAGGTTCTCGCTGGTGTGCAGCCGGCCGGCCGTGTCCACGATGACGACGTCGGCGCCCCGCGCGACGGCCGCGTCGATGGCATCGTAAGCGACGGCGGCCGGATCGCTCCCTGGCGTGGCACCGACGAACTCGGCGCCCGCGCGCTGCGCCCAGACCCGAAGCTGGTCGATGGCGCCGGCCCGAAAGGTGTCGCCCGCAGCCACCAGGACGCGCCGGCCCTGACCGCGCAGTCGGGCCGCGAGCTTGCCGATGAACGTCGTCTTCCCCGCGCCGTTGACCCCAACGACGAGGATCACGGCGGGCGGCGCGGCTGGCAGCCGGAGCTGCGGATCACTGTTTCCAGCGTGCAGCGCCGCCACGATGCCGTCGCGGAGCGCGCGCTGGAACTGGTCGTCCGTCCTGACGTCGCCGCGCCTGGCGCTGCGCTCCACGTCCTCGACCAGCCGCAGCGTGACGGGCACGCCGAAATCTGCTTCGAGCAGGAGCTCCTCGAGACGCTCGACGGACCCCGGCTGGATGCCCCGCACGGCGACGCCGACGTCCATCAGCGCGACATCCTTGATGCGCTGCCACAGCGAGCGCCTGGGGAGGTCGGTGGATTTCCTGAGCAGTCTCATCATCGCAGTCCCATTCTCCGTCGCACGACCCATTCCCCGCACAGCGATGCGACCAGGAGCGCGTATGCCCAGCCGAGCGCGCGCACACGCGGCACGGCGCCCGTCGAGATGCCCGGCCCCGGCGCGCCGGAGCGCACCCGGCTCAGCAGGAGCTTGACGTCCTTGCCGGTCAGGTCGGGGTTCTGCTCGGAGCCGGAGAGCGC
>DATEPM010000138.1:0-5312 GCA_035273185.1 Gemmatimonadaceae bacterium | reverse complement strand
CGGGGCGCTCGCCGCCGGCCGCTCGGTGGCCAACGATATCGTGAGCTCCACGAGATCCAGCGGGTCTGGTGTGGCGACGACGGGCGGCGGCACCTCCGCGAGCGCGCCCGGCGCCGCTTCCAATGTGGGGGCGGTCGGGGCCGATGAAGTGCGGGAGGCATCGTCGCCCGCGCGCGACACCGAGCTGCCGGGTAGCGGGGAGGAGAAGCTCTGATGGTGGTGACGGCCAGACGCCGGCGGCGGCGTAATCTCGAGGAAGACCGGCCCGCGCGCGCACCGCGCGCCGGCGCCAAGCGCACCGTGGTCTACTACATCAAGCAGCTGCCCAACTTCCTGCGGCTGCTGTCCGGGCTCATCGCGGATCCACGCGTCGCGCTGATCGACAAGCTGCTCGTCTTCGGAGCCGTCGTGTACATCGTCACGCCCATCGACCTGATCCCGGATTTCATCCCCTTCCTGGGCGAGGTGGACGACATCTATCTCCTGGTGCTCGCGCTGCAGCGGCTCATCTCCCATGCCGGGCGAATGGTGCTGCTGGATCACTGGCATGGTGATGCGGAAGATCTCGCGGATCTCAACCTCCGCCACGCCCTCGCGGCGGCTGCCTTCTTCCTGCCCAGACGGATACGCCGGCGGCTGCGGGTGATCGGGCGGGCGTAGCCGAACGCGGAGAGCTGACGCCCACGCCCTGCTCGCCGCGTACAGCGCCAGGGCTGGAATTCAGAATGAGCGTGTCCTACCTTTCGCCATGGCGACCAGAACTCGTATTCCGACTCAGCCCGCTACCCCGGATCTACAGGGAAGCGGGCTGTCGCGCATTCAGGGGGACGACGAGCGGTCCGCGGGGGCCGGCCGGGTACGCGTGGAGCTGGCGCTCACCTTCGATGACGTCCTCCTGGTTCCGAGCCACTCCGTTGCGCATCCGAAGGACGTGAGCACGGTCTCGCGCTTCACGCGGGGGATCGAGTTGCGCGTGCCGCTCGTGTCGGCCGCGATGGACACCGTTACCGAGTCGGAGATGGCCATCGCGATGGCCCGCGCGGGGGGCATCGGCGTGCTGCACAAGAACATGTCCATTGACCGGCAGGCCGCCGAGGTGGATCGCGTGAAGCGATCGGAATCGGGGATGATCCTGAATCCGATCACGCTCCGGCCGCGGGACACGGTACGCGAGGCGAATGCACTCATGCGCCGCTTCCGCATCTCGGGCGTGCCCATCGTGAACGACGACGGCCGGCTGGTGGGCATCATCACCAACCGCGACTTGCAGTTCGAGCGCAACCTGGACCGCGCGTTGGGCGAGGCGATGACGCGCGAGCGGCTGATCACGGCGCCGGTGGGCACCACGCTGGACGAGGCCGAGGAGATTCTCGCCAGGCATCGAATAGAGAAGCTGCCGGTGGTCGATGACGCCGGCACGTTGCGTGGACTGATCACGGTGAAGGACATCCACAAGCGGCGGCAGTATCCCGACGCGAACAAGGATCAGTACGGCCGGCTGCGTGCGGCGGCGGCCATCGGCGCCACCGGCGATTATCTGGTCCGCGCCAAGGCCCTGATCGAGGCCGGAGTGGATGCGCTGGTGATCGATACCGCTCACGGCCACTCGGAAGGCGTGCTGCGGGCGGCGTCGGAGGTGCGTGAGCGCTTCCCCGAAGTGCAGCTCATCGCGGGAAACATCGCGACGCGCGAGGCCGCGGCGGCGCTCGTCGAGCGGGGAGTGGATGCCGTGAAGGTGGGGGTCGGCCCGGGCTCCATCTGCACCACGCGTGTGGTGACGGGCGTCGGTGTGCCGCAGCTGACGGCGGTGCTGGACGCCGTGGAGGGAGCCGGCGACGTGCCGGTGATCGCGGATGGGGGCATCAAGTACTCGGGCGACGCAGTGAAGGCGTTGGCGGCGGGAGCCGCGAGCGTGATGATGGGATCGATGCTGGCGGGTACGGAGGAGAGCCCCGGGGAGTCCTTCCTGCTGGAGGGGCGGCGCTTCAAGATGGTGCGCGGGATGGGGAGCATCTCGGCCATGCAGGATGGGAGCGCGGACCGGTACTTCCAGGAAGGGGAGCTGTCGCCGAAGAAGCTGGTGCCGGAGGGCATCGAGGGACGCGTACCGTACAAGGGGCCGGTTTCGGACGTGCTCTTTCAGATGATCGGCGGGCTGCGGAGCGGGATGGGTTACGTGGGCTGTGCCACGATCGACGAGCTGCGCACCAGAACGGAGTTCGTGCGCATCACCACGGCGGGGCTGCGCGAGTCGCACCCGCACGACGTGACGATCACGCGCGAGGCGCCGAACTACAGCGTGTGAGACGGACGCCGGATAGGCGGAGCGGCCGCGCGGCATGACGCGGTCCGCTCGTTGTCCGGCGGATTCTTCCTTGACAATTCCGCGTGTGGCGGGCCAACTTCCCGCGCTGTCGAACTGTATACAGTTCGCCTGGCTCGAGCCGCTGCTCGGGTTCGCATCCCGCCGCTGACGCGCCGCGTGGCACCGCGCCGTCCATCCGCCTGTACGCCATCCTGCCTGGAGACATCACGCTATGGGACTGTGGTCCACGAAGAGCATCGCCCTCCTGCAGCAGGAAGCCGCGGCTGAAGGGCAGGGCACGCTGAAACGTGCCCTCGGCGCACTCAACCTCACGACGCTGGGCATCGGCGCGATCATCGGCGCCGGCATCTTCGTGCTCACAGGGACTGCCGCCGCGCAGTACGCCGGTCCGGCGGTGGTGCTGTCGTTCGTCCTGGCGGGCTTCGGGTGCCTGTTCGCGGGGCTCTGCTACTCCGAGTTTGCCGCGATGATCCCGATCGCGGGCAGCGCGTACACATATGGTTACGCCACACTCGGCGAGCTGATCGCGTGGATCATCGGCTGGGACCTCATCCTCGAATACCTGTTCGGCGCGGCAACGGTGGCGGTGGGCTGGGCGGGATACTTTGCCGCATTCATCAACGAGCTGGGGCAGCGTTTCGGGTTTCCGGGGCTGCCGCCGGCGTACGCACAGGCTCCGCTCGACGTGGTCGGGACGCACCACCTGGTGCGGTCGGTCGTCTGCGTCGATCCGGCGAGCAATCAGATTGTCTCGGTGCCGGTGGGGCAGGTGTGCGACGCCACGCGCTACATCGTGTCGCACGGCGTGATCAACGTGCCCGCCATCGTGCTCATCCTGCTGATGACCACCCTGCTGGTGGTGGGCATCAGTGAATCGGCGAAGTTCAACAACATCATCGTCTTCGTGAAGCTGGCCATCGTGTTCCTGGTGATCGGCTTCGGATTCATGTTCGTGAATACGGCCAACTGGCATCCCTTCATCCCGCCGAACACCACGGGCGAGTTCGGCCACTACGGGTTCACGGGCATCGTCCGGGCGGCGGGGGTGGTGTTCTTCGCCTACATCGGCTTCGACGCCGTCTCCACGGCAGCGCAGGAGGCGAAGAACCCGCAGCGCGACATGCCCATCGGCATCCTCGCGTCGCTGGGCATCTGCACCGTGCTGTACATCCTGATGGCGCTGGTGATGACGGGGATGGCGCACTACACCGAGCTGAATGTGCCGCATCCGGTGTTCGTGGCGGTGGACAAGGCAGGGCCCGGGCTGCACTGGCTCACCTACTGGATCAACGTCGGCGCGATCGCGGGCCTCGCGTCGGTGGTGCTCGTGATGCTCATGGGCCAGCCGCGCATCTTCTTCTCGATGTCGCGCGACGGCCTGCTGCCGTCGGTCTTCGGCAAGGTGCATCCCCGGTTCCAGACGCCGTACGTGACGACGATCGTGACGGGTCTGGTGGCGGCGGCGGTGGCCGGGTTCTTCCCGATCGGATTGCTGGGCGAGCTCGTCTCCATCGGCACGCTGCTCGCCTTCGTGATCGTCTGCGCCGGGGTGATGGTGCTGCGGTACAAGCGGCCGAACATCCCACGCCCGTTCCGCACGCCGCTGGTGCCGGTGGTCCCGATCCTCGGGATCCTGATCTGCGGCTACATGATGTACGGGTTGCCTGTTGACACGTGGATCCGGCTCATCGTGTGGATGGCGATCGGTCTCATCATCTACTTCGCATACGGCAGGCGGCACTCGCGCGTGCGCAATGCGCCCAGCGCGGTGAACGCCGCCGCCGCGGACTGACCCGGCGGCGGTAGCATCGACGCGGCCACCGGCTGAACGCGGTGGTTGTTATCTTCCAGCGGCGCCCGGACCACTCCGGGCGCCGCGTCGTATTCGCAGCCCGGGAGCGCGCACGTGCACCACACTGATTTTCTGTCCATCACGCCGGAGCGGCGGGAGGCGATCGCCCGGCTCGCGCGGGAGCTGGTGCCCGGACGCCGCGTGGCGATCTCGACGCACATGAACGCGGATGGCGACGGCTGCGGCTCCGAGGCCGCGCTCGCCCGGCTCCTGGCAGCGCGGGGGCTCGTCTGCCGCATCGTGAACCCGACGCCCTGGCCCGCACTGTTCGATTTCCTGCTCGATGATCAGCTGGCCGAGGAGACGTCGAAGGGCACGGCGGCCCTCAAGGGAATCGATCTGCTGCTGGTGGTGGATATCAGCGACGTGAAGCGGTTGGGCGCGCTCGCGGAGACGGTGCGCGCGCTGCGGGTGCCGAAGCTGGTGATCGATCATCACTTTCCGTCGGACGATCCGGCCGGGGCGCTGTTGCTCACGGACACCCGCGCGTGCGCGACGGGCGAGCTGGTGTACGATCTGGCCTGCGCGCTGGATCTGGAGATCACGCCAGCGGTCGCGCGCTCGCTGTACGCGGCGATCCTGACGGACACGGGCGCGTTCCGCTACAGCAACACCTCGCCGCGCGCTCACGCCATCGCGGCCGAGCTGCTGGCGCGCGGGGTGGATCCCGAGCAGATGTACCAGCGCATCTACGCGTCGGCGCCGGTGGGCCGCATCCGGCTGCTGGCAGAGGTGCTCGGAAGCCTGGGCGTGGACGAGTCGTGCGGGATCGCGTGGCTCACGATGCCGGCGGGCGCACTGGAGCAGCACGGCGTGCGCTCGGAGGATCTGGACGGGATGGTGGAACACGCCCGGTCGATCGCGGGCACGCGCCTCGCGCTGTTCTTTCGCGATCTCGGCCACGGGAAGATCAAGATCTCCTTCCGGAGCACCGGCAACGTGGACGTGAACCGGTTCGCACGGCAGTTCGGGGGCGGCGGACACGCGAAAGCGTCGGGTGCCCTGGTGCCCGGCACGCTGGAGGAGATCCGCGAGCGCGTGGTGGCGGCGGCACGGGGGTTTCTGGGGTGCGATGCGGCGTGAGCGCGCGCCCGCGGCGCGCCCGGCGGCCGCGCCGCGATGACCGCCCGCGCG
>DATEPM010000137.1:0-13705 GCA_035273185.1 Gemmatimonadaceae bacterium | reverse complement strand
CGACGCCTCACGCGCGCCGGACGTCAGCGCGCCGAGCGCGACGCCCGCCAGCCCCGCGCCCGCGAGCAGCAGCCACTCACGCCGGAGCCGCAGCGACAGCTCCGCGCTCGCATCGTGCGAGCGGCCGGCAAAGCGTCCGCGCGCGGCGAACGGCCCCGGCACCGGGGCGAAGAGATTGTCCGGACGGTCGGGATCTTCGGGCTCCTCGGCCTGCTGGTCGTCGTACCCGTCGCGGGCCAGCAGGCGGTCGATGTAGCGCGGCACCACCTTCTCGCCGAAGACCGCCTTGACGGTGGGCCAGGCCACCAGTAGCTCGCGTCCGACATCGTGCTCGGCGGCGTACCGCACCGCGCGCGCGCCCACCTCGGGCTCGAAGATGGGCGGCACGGGCTGTGCGCGTCCCTGCAGACGGCTGCGCACCCAGTCGAACTGGGGCGTGTTCATCGCCGGCATCTGCACCATCGTGCTGCGCACCGCACTGCCGTCGTGCCGCAGCTCCGAGATGAGCGACTCGTGAAAGCCCCAGATGGCGTGCTTCGACGCACAGTACGCCGATTGCAGCGGGATGGAGCGGTGCGCGAGCGCGGAGCCCACGTGCACGATCACGCCGCGGTCGCGGGGCAGCATGCGCTTCAGCACGGCGAGGGTGGCGTAGACGTATCCCAGATACGTGACCTCGGTGACGCGGCGATACTCGGCGGCTTCCATCTGCTTCACCGGCGAGAAGACCGAGACCATGGCATTGTTGACCCACACATCGATGGGCCCGAGATCGTGCTCGATGCGATCGACCGCGCGCTCCACCGCGTCCGCATCCGCGACATCGGTCGAAAGGGCGACGGCACGGCGCCCCGCCTGTTCCACCTCCGCGCGCGCCGCGTCCAGGCGCTCCGGCCCGCGTGCGAGGAGACCGACGTCGTATTCCGCGTGCGCGAACGCACGCACGATCGCGCGCCCCAGTCCCGCCGACGCTCCCGTCACCCCCACCACTCTCGCGTTGGACATGCAGCACCTCGTACGCGCCGATGCTCGTGCCAACGGCCCGGCACCCACACGCGTTGTCTCTATCGAAGGGTCGATATGATCCGTTCCCGGCCGATGGGCGTACAATGCAAGTGCTGTACGCGGCGAGCGCGGCGCGCCGCCTGACGGGCCGCGGACGCCGCGGCGTGCGATGTGACGGCCGCGCCGCCGTGCAGGTGTATTCCTTGGGGAGGAGCATCACCGCCGGTGGAACGGAGCTCGGCAACACACGTCCGGGGGAGCGCACGACATGTCCACGCTGGCGGCGGCGCGTGAGGAGCCGGTGGATCTGCGGCCGCCGGTGCCGATGAGCGCGGCGGAGCCCGTTTCGGGACGCCTGCTGCACCGCTCCTGGCGCACGCCGCTGGTCATCGTGGTCGTCGCGCTGATCGTGCTCGCCACCGCGCCTCTCGTCGTCAGCCGCGTGGTGTACCGCCTCCGGCAGCAGGTGATCGGCGTGGACGACCCTGCGCAGTCGCTCGTGAACGACGTCGAGGCCGATCTCGCGCTGCAGATGTTCGCCGTCGGCGCGCTGGCGCAGGGCGGCGGTGCGGCGGCGACCGCGAACTACCGGAAGGGCGACACCGACATCCAGCGCGATCTGCGCGCCCTCGACTCGCTCGTCCGACGCATCGATCCGGAAGCGGCGGAGCGCTTCGCGGATCTGCGCGACGCGGATCGTCGCTGGCGCGCCGCATCGGCCCCGGTGATCGGCGTGGCGACGACGCCGCCGCCGGTGCGGCTGCTCGATGCGGGCGAGGAGGCCCTGGCCGCCGCGGAGCACCTCGACGCGTATCTCACGGTGATCGGGGAATCGGCGCGCGCGCACGTGCGCTCCATCGAGCGGCTGGACATCTGGCTCCCGGCGGTGCTGGTACCCCTGGCCCTGCTCTCGGTGGTGCTGACGCTGCGCATCGGGGAGCGCATCATGGAATACGCCAACGACGCGGAGCTGAGCCGCACCGCGCTCGCGCGTGCCGTGGAGGCGAAGGCACAGCTGCTGCGCGGCGTCTCCCACGATCTCAAGAACCCGCTTGGGGCGGCGATGGGCTACGCGGATCTGCTGGGCGACGGCGTGGTCGGTCCGCTCTCGCCCGAGCAGCACGATGTCGTCCTCCGGCTGCGCCGGCTGCTCGAGGCCACCCTGCACACGCTCACCGACCTTCTCTCCATCGCCCGAACCGACGAGAGCGAGCTCCGGGTGGAGCGCCGGCCCACCGACCTGGGCGCCCTGACGGCCGAAACGGTGGACGACTTCCGCGCCTCGGCGCGCGCATCGGAGCTGGCGCTCGAGCTGGCGCCTCCCGCGCGGGAGCTGTGCGCCGACACCGATCCGGAACGCGTCCGGCAGATCCTCGGAAATCTGCTCTCGAACGCGTTGAAGTACACGCCGCGGGGCGGACGCGTGCACGTGCGCGCCTACGAGGAGCGCGCCGGGAATCAGCGCTGGGCGTGTGTGGAGGTGCGCGACACGGGGCCGGGCATCCCGCCGCAGTATCGCGAGCGCGTCTTCGAGGAGTTCTTCCGGCTCCCGCACGCGTCCTCGGTCGCGAGCGGCGAGGGTGTGGGGCTCGCCATCAGCCGCCGCATCGCGCGGCTCCTCGGCGGCGATCTCACGGTTGCGGATCCGCCGCCGGACCAGGTGCCGGGCGGGGCGCGACTGGTGCTCCGGCTGCCTGTGGCGGCTGGGCCGGGCTAGCGGATCGCACCGCGCTCGCGTCCGGCATGTACACCTCGAGGCCGAGATCGGGCAGCGTCCGTGAATAGCCGGCGATGAGCTGGCGCTGATAGTGCGGATTGTCGAAGTCGAATGGATCCTCAGGGTGCTGATCCACCACGAGCATCTCCGCATCGGCCATGGAGAGCTTGCCGAAGTGGAGCGTGCCCCCGCGATACAGCATGTAGTTGGTGAGGCCGGAGTCCGGCAGCGTCGGTTCGATCGTGCTCGCCGGTGCGCCGAAGCGCTGCACCAGCTCGCCGCCTCGCACCTCGACCGCGGATAGCCGCCCCTCGATGGCGGGGGGCGGCAGGAGCGCCGTCGGCTCGAGCAGCAGATCGTTCCCCTGCGCCTGGACGCCGCGGGCGCGCGAGAGATCCATCAGCCGCGCGAGGGACAGGCCGAACGCGTTGAGCAGCGCGATCCCATTCACTCCGAGCACGCGCATGCGCGTCGGGTGCAGCCGGATTCGCCCGTCCGGCATCAGTGAGACGCTGGCGTACATGTCGAATGGGATGTCCACCCCCTTGTGCAGGATGCCGCGCTGGCGCAGCTGCGTTCCGGTGAGGCTGATTCGCAGGTGTGAAAGCGGTGCCCCCCGGTAGGCGAACACGTGATCGTTCATCAGGTGCGTGAGGTCGGGCCCGGTCATCCCCACCTCGGCGGATTCCACCTGCGTCACGTAACTCGAAAGGTCGTCGAAGTCCACGACCCCGCGCACGCCGTGCATCACGCCATCCAGCCGGTGGATGCGCAGGATGATTCCATCCGCCATGTGAAAGGCCACGTTGCGCATCGTGACGCGCGTCGGCTGGGTGGAATCGCCCACGGCCGCCGGCAGGGCGATCGCCGCAGCCGCCTGCCCGGCGCGGGGCGCGTTCGTCCCGCGGGCCGGGGCGAGCCGGACGGCGGCCGCGATGGCGGGCACGACGAGCAGCCAGCCCCAGCGGCGTGATCTTGCATCCGAGCCGCGCGATTGCGTGACGGCCATGGCCTCCTCCCTGGGTGAGAAAACCTCCAGCGCTGCCCGGGAGTTCCGCGGGCGCGGACGGCCGGCCGGAGCGCCGCCCGGGCCGCCTGCCCCACCATCGCTCACACCACCTCGCGCACCTTGTCCTCGACGACCGTCTTGATGATGTCCCAGCGCCTGCGTTCCCCCTTCGCCAGGGCCTCGGCGAAGTGCAGCGCCTGCTTGGTCGTGATCTTTCCCGGAAGCGGCGGCTCGTTAGGATCCACCACCGCCTGAATGATCGCGGGGCCGTCGTGCGCCAGGGCCTCGCGCAGCACCGCGGCCGCGTGTTTCGGCTTCTCGATCGTGAAACCGGCGGCGCCCGCCGCCTTCGCGTACGCGTCGAAGTCGATGGGCTGCAACTCCACCCCGTACTGCGGATTGGCGTTGAGCACCATCTGCTCCCACTTGATCTCCCCCAGCACGTTGTTCTTGACGATCACCACCTTCACTGGAAGCTTGTACTTCACGAGCGTGGCCACCTCGCCCATGAGCATCGTGAAGCCGCCGTCGCCGACGACGCACACCACCTGCCGCCCCGGAAACGCCACCGCGGCGCCGATGCTGTACGGCAGCCCATTGGCCATGCTCGCCAGCGATCCCGAAAGCGAGAACTGCATCTCGTCCCGCATGTCGAGGTAGCGCGCCGCCCACGTGGCGATGGTGCCGCTGTCCGCCGAGACGATGGCGTCGTCGTCCAGCAGCTTGTTCAGCTCGTAGGTCACCACCTGCGGCTTCATGGGCATGTCCGACCGCGTGCCGCGCTTCTCCATCAGCTTGCGCCAGTCGCGCATGCGCTCCTGCGACTTCTCCAGGAAGTCGCGCTTCTTCCGGTGCTTGACCATCGGCAGGAGCGCGCGCAGCACGTCCCGGCAGGTGCCCACGAGTCCCACGTCGGCGGGGTGGCGCAGCCCGATCCGCGCCGGATCGATGTCGATCTGCACCGTCTGCGCCTGGCCGGGCTTGGGGTAGAACTCCAGGTACGGAAAGCTGCTCCCCGCGATGATGAGCGTGTCGCACTCCTCCATCACGTCCTGCGACGGCGCGGTGCCGAGCAGGCCGATGCCGCCGGTGGTGAGCGGGCTGTCGTCAGGCACCACCGCCTTCCCCAGGAGCGGCTTCACGATGGGCGCGCCCGCCTGCTCCGCGAGCGCCAGCACCTCGTCGCGGCAGCCCAGGCAGCCGCGGCCCGCCAGGATCGCCACCCGGCTTCCCTGATTGATGATCTTCGCCGCCTCCTCCAGCATCGCCTGCGGCGGCAGGGGATAGCTGCCGGCGAAGAGATCGGCGCTGTGCTTCGGGATGTTGGCGTCGGACCGGTGCTCGTCCCCGAGCGTCCACTCCTGGATGTCCTTCGGGATGGTGATGTGGGCGACCGTGCGCTGGCCCAATGCCGTCTTGATCGCCTCGTCGACCACCCCGTGCACGTGCGCCGGCCCCATGATGCGCTGATTGTACGCGGCGACGTCCATGAACACCTTGTCGAGATCCACGTCCTGCTGATAGTGCGTGCCGATCAGATCGTGGAAGGTGTGCCCGGTGATCGCGAGCACCGGCTGGCCGTCGCACTTGGCGTCGTACAGGCCGTTGAGCAGATGGATGCCGCCGGGCCCTGACGTGGCGAGGCAGACGCCCAGCCGTCCGGTGTACTTGGCATAGCCACACGCCGCGAAGGCCGCCGACTCCTCGTGCCGTACCTGGATGAAGCGGATCTTCTTCTGATGCGTGCGGAGCGCTTCGAAGATCCCGTTGATGCCGTCGCCCGGGAGGCCGAAGATGGTATCCACCCCCCATGCCACGAGTCGCTCCACGAGCAGATCGGCCGCGGACGTTGCCATGTGTTTCTCCGTTGAATGCGCGCTGAAGACCCCTGCGATCCAACGTCGTGGATGCACGACCGATACCGGCAGCACCGATTCACGGGGGTTCACTCCGCCATGATGCCGCCGCTCATCCGCTGAGCACGTTGCCCGGTGCTACCGGCGGCCGCACCGTTCGGCCACGGGCGCGGGTCGGCCGTCCGGAGTCTCCAGGCGGAAGCTGGTCTCCTGCCAGCGGTCCGAGCTCGGGCCGATGCGCACCCGGAACGCGCCCGGTTCCGCCACGCGTGCCATCGCCGTGTCGTGGAACGCGAGGTCGTCCATTCCCAGCGTGAAGTGCACCGTGGCTTCCTCGCCGGGCCGGAGCGACACCCGTCGGAACCCGCGCAACTGCTCCACCGGACGGGTGACGCTCCCGACCTCGTCACGCACGTACAGCTGCACGATCTCGTCGCCCGCGCGCGGCCCGCGATTGGCGACGTCCACCGCCACGTCCAGCGAATCGCCGGGGCGCAGCACCGTGCCGCTCAGCCGCGGCGCGCCATATGAGAATGTGGTGTAGCTCAGCCCGAACCCGAACGGATACAGCGGCGTCCACGGCAGATCGATGTACTTGGACGTGTACTTCTCGGCCGCTGCCGGAGGGCGCCCGGTGTTCTTGTGGGCGTAGTAGATCGGCACCTGGCCCACGCTCCGCGGGAAGGTGACCGGCAGCTTGCCGCTGGGATTCACGTCCCCGAAGAGAATGTCCGCGACGGCGGTGCCGCCCTCCACCCCGGGAAACCAGCTCTCCACGATGGCGGGCACGTGATCGTGCAACCAGTCGATGGCGAGCGGCCGTCCGTTCATCAGCACGACCACCACCGGCTTGCCGGCGCGCACGACCGCCGCCGCGAGCTGCTGCTGCACTCCGGGGAGATCGAGCGAGGCGCGGCTGCTCGCCTCGGCGCTCATGTCGGGCGTCTCGCCGATGACGAGGACCACGGCATCCGCGCGGCGCGCGGCGGCGACTGCCGCGGCAAATCCCGTTGTGTCGGCGTCGCGCACGCCGGCGCCGCGGGCGTACAGCACCGTGGTGCTCGGCGAGACGGCGAGGCGCACTCCGTCGAGCACCGGCACCGCGTCCGCGGCGCGGCCCTGTGCCTGCCAGTTGCCGATCATCGCCCCCGAGTCGGCGGCCAGGGGACCGATCACCGCAATGGTCCCGAGGTCCTTCCGGAGCGGCAGCACGCTGCCCTCGTTCCGGAGCAGCACGATCGATTCGCGCGCTGCCTGCCGGGCCGCGGCCCGATTGGCGAGGGTGAGGGTCACCGCCGCCTCGCGCGCCGCGTCGTGGCGGAGGTATGGATTCCCGAATAGTCCCAGGCGGTACTTGAGCCGGAGCACGCGGCGCACGGCCGCGTCCAGCCTCGCCGGCGCCACGGCCCCGCTCCGCACCAGCGCCCCCAGGTCGCGCCGGTAGATCTCGCTCACCATGTCCACGTCCACCCCGGCGTCCAACGCCAGCCGTCCGGCATCGGCGCGCGTGGCCGCCACGCCGTGGTTCAGCAGCTCGTTGATCCCCGTCCAGTCGCTCACCACCAGGCCGTCGAAGCCCCACTCGCCACGGAGAATGCCGTCGATGAGCGCGCGGTTGGCGTGCGAGGGCACCCCGGCAATCTCGTTGAAGGACGCCATGAGCGTCGCCGTGCCCGCGCAGACGGCGGCGTGAAAGGGCGGCAGGTACACGTCCCGCAGGGTGCGCTCGGAGACCTCCGCGACGTTGTAGTCGCGTCCCCCCTCCGCCGCGCCGTACGCCGCGAAGTGCTTCGCCGTGGCGGCGATCGCGTCGGGCGCGCGCAGATCGCTCCCCTGAAAGCCCCGCACGGCCGCCGCGGCGAGGGCGCTGCCAAGGTAGGGGTCCTCGCCGTAGCCCTCGACGATGCGTCCCCAGCGCGGATCCCGCGCGATGTCCACCATCGGCGCGAAGGTCCAGTCGATCCCGTGCGCGGCCGCTTCCGTCGCGGCGATGCGCGCGGCGTGCTCCACGACGGCAGGATCCCAGCTGCTCGCGGACGCGAGCGGCACGGGAAAGATGGTGCGGTAGCCGTGAATGACGTCGTACGCGAACAGCAGCGGGATGTGCAGCCGCGACTGCTCCACCGCGATGCGCTGCAGCGCGCGGGTGGTATCGGCGCCCACGATGTTCAGGAAAGAGCCCACCTCGCCGCGGCGAATCTCATCGAGGCCCGCCGGCGCGCCCCCCGGCCCGGTGGGCTCGCCCAGTCCCGAGAGCTGGTTGAGCTGGCCGAGCTTCTCGTCCACCGTCATGAGCGCCAGCACCGAATCGACGAATCGGCTCTCGGACGTCACGGCCGTCGCCCCGTGTGCCGACGGCGTCGGCCGGGCGGAGGCGGTCCCGGCCGTGCCCGGCACCGCCGGTGCGCACGCCGCCAGGGCCAGCAGCACGGCGACACCCAGCAGGCGCCGCCATCTGTACGTGCTCATATGCTTGTCGGGCTGGAAGGTCAACCACCCCACGCGAACGTGACGACGGCGCCCGCGGGCAGAGTGTACCGGAAGGACTTCCCCGAGCAGCGGACCGAGAACGTCCGGTCCTGCGTCGCGCCGTTCAGCACGATCAGTACCTTGGAGCCGTCGTCCGCGTTTCGAAAGGCCACGCTCGTCAGACCCTGGAGGTCCGAGGTGGAGGCGATCCGCGACGCGCCCGGCCGGACGAACCGGCTGGCGTGACCCAGCGCGAAGTATTCCACGTTCCGCGTGTACGCGCCCGTGGCCGACGTGATGGTGACCACGCCCCGGCAGTCGCCGCACCCGCCGGTGTGCGGGCCGTGGTTCTCGTCCAGCGCGAGATTCCAGAGCGCGACGCCGCGCGCCCAGTTGCGCGTGCTGCCGATGATGAGCGTCCCGACGAAGAACTTCAGGTTGTCGGCGTAGTTCGGCGCCCACTCGCCACCGGAGCACTCGGAGAAATAGGTGTCCTTGTCGGGGTAATCCCTGTGCACGAGGCCCTGCGCCGACACGTCGCCCGCGTAGCAGTGCCACGCGACGCCCTGCACGTACCGGTTCGCGGCGCTGTCGCCGAGCACGATCTCCGGCGACTGCGGCACGTCCCAGTTGTGATCCCAGTCCCAGATCACCGTCGAGAGTCCCGCCGCGGCGAGCCGCGGCCCCACGTGATCGCCGATGACGGGCGCCCGCGCCGGCGCCTCCAATCGCATGCCGGGGTAGTCGCCGGGCTCGAAGTTCGGCTCGTTCTGCACGGTGATCGCGTGCACCCTCACGCCCTCGGCGGCGTACGCCTGAATGAACCGGACGAAGTAGTCGGCGAAGGAGTCGTAGAACTCCGGACGCAGCGTCCCCTGAATCAGGCTGCCGGTGGCCTTCATCCAGCCCGGCGGGCTCCATGGGCTCGCCATGATGGTGAGCTGCGGATCGATCGCGAGCGCCCGCTTGATGAGCGGCAGCTTGTCGCGACGGTCGGGTTCGATGGAGAAGTGCGCCAGGGTGGAGTCGGTCTGGCCGGCGGGCATGTCGTCATAGCTGTACTGCCGGAGCGAGAAGTCCGATGCGCCCATCGGCACGCGCATGAAGCTCAGCCCGATGCCGTTCGGGCGGGCGAAGAGGTCCTGCAGCAGCGCCTCGCGCTGCGCGGCGGACATCTTCTCCTGGATGAGGTACGCCGACGCGTCCGTGAACGCGGCCCCGAAGCCCAGCATCTTCTGATATACCGTGTGCTCGTCGACATCGATGGTCGGGAGCGCGGGTGCGGAGTCCGTGTGCAGCCGGAGGTCCGGCTCGTGGCTCAGCCCCTTGCGCTGATCGGCCGTCGTGAGCCAGGTCTGCACCGGCAGGCCGGTGTCCGACGGCGGCGGCCGGGGCGGCGTGGTGCCCGCCGTGGCGGCCGTGCTGCATCCCGCCACCGCGGTCAGGAGGAGCATGCCCCAGCGCCTCATCGCACCGTCAGCCTGGTCTGCAGCCCTCCGATCATCACGTCGAAATCTCCGGGCTCCACCACCCACCGGTCGTCCCGTCCCACGAACGCCAGGCGCTGCACGGGCAAACGGAAGGTCACGATCTGCCGCTCTCCGGGGCGGAGGTCGATCTTCCGGAAATCGCGCAGCCGCTCCATGGACGGTTCCACCGAGGCATACAGGTCGCGCACGTACAGCTGCACCACCTCCTTCCCCGCCCGCGTGCCCGTGTTGGCGACGGTCACCGAGACGGCCACCGTGTCGCGCCGCCCCACCGACGGCCGGTCCAGCCGGAGATCGCTGTACGCGAACGTGGTGTACGAGAGGCCGCGGCCGAAACGCCACTCGGGGTGGTACCCGCCGTCCGGCGTGCCGGCGCCCACGTCCTCGCTCGCCGTCCGATCGTAGTGCACCACGTCGCCCGTCGCGCGCGGCCAGCTGAAGGGCAGCTTCCCGCTGGGATTCACGTCTCCGAATAGTACCGCCGCCATCGCCTCGCCCCCGTAGGGGCCGGTCTCGTAGCCGGTGAGCACGGCGCGCGCGCCATCCACCACCGGACGGATCACGCGCGGGCGGTCCTGGAAGAGGGCGAGCACGACGGGCGTGCCCGTTGCCTCGATGCTGCGCGCCAGCCGTAGCTGCGCCTCGTCCAGCATGAGATCGTCGATGTTGCCGGGCTGCTCCGCTGACGGCTTCTCGGCCAGACACACGATCGCGACGTCGGCGGTGCGCGCGGCCGCGACGGCCGCTGCGGTATCGAGCGGCGCATCGAAGCTCGCGCCGGGTACGTACGTCACGCGGCCGGCGCCCACACGCTGCCGAATCGCATCGAGCAGCGTCTGCACCGACTTCGGGTACATCGCGGTGTCGGCGCCCTGCCAGGTGTACGACCACGCGCCGTACTCGGCCCACACCGAGTTGGCGCCCGGTCCCGTCACCAGCACGCGCGCGCTCCTGGAGAGCGGCAGGATGCCGCCGCGGTTCTCCAGCAGCGTCACCGCCTCCTCCGCGGCGGCGCGACTCACGGCCTGGAACGCGGGCGCGCCCACGTGCGCGAGCATCGCCGTGTCGGGCAGCGCGTCGTCGAACAGTCCGAGCTGGAACTTGAGCGTCAGGATGCGCCGCACGGCCTCGTCGATGCGCGCCATCGGGACCGCGCCCTCCCGCACGAGCTGGACGAGATAGTCGTAGAACGAGAGGTCCGTGGGCACCATGCTCATGTCCACCCCCGCCAGCACCGCCATGCGCACAGCGTCCTTGGGCGTCGGCGCGACGTGGTGCACCGTATTCAACTTCTCGATGTCCTGCCAGTCGGAGTCCACCACGCCATCGAAGCGCAGCTCGTCGCGCAGCAGCGTTGTGAGGATCTCGTGGCTGGCGTGCACCGGGATGCCGTTGATATCGCCGGAGTTCACCATCACCGTACGCAACCCGGCGTCGATGGCGGCGTGGAAGGTGGGGAGGAAGTACTCCCGCAGCTGGCGGTCGGGAATCCACGCGCTGGTGCGGTCCTTCCCGCTCAGGGGCATGCTGTAACCCAGAAAGTGCTTCCCCGTCGCCGCGACGAACACGGCCCGGCGCGGGTGCGCCGCGCGGGCCCCGTCTTCGGCAGCGGCGGACCCGAGGAGCGAATCGAGGCTCGCGCGCGGATCGCGCTGCTCCGCCTCCACGGCGGCGCGTCCCATCACGCTCGCCAGGTACACATCCTCGCCGAAGGTCTCGAAGAAGCGGGACCACAACGGCTGGCGGCCCAGGTCCAGCACCGGCGCGAAGTTCCACGTGATGCCGCTGGCACGCGTCTCGTAGGCGGTGATCTGATGCTCGCGCCGCACGAGCTCCGGATTCCAGGTGGCGGCCATCGCGACGTTCTGCGGGAACACCGTCGCCGCCGTCATGTAGTGGTCCCCGTGCACGGCATCGATGCCGTAGATCACCGGAATCGGCAGCCGGGCGCGCGCCGCGAAGCGCTGCACGGTGGTGATCACATCGCTCCATTGCGCCGGCGTCAGCGCCACGTCCCAGACGTTGAGCAGCGCGCCGACGTGATGCCGCACGAGGGCATCCTCCAGCTTCGCCGAGTCGAGCGTCTGCGCCGTCGAAGCGGTGCCGTGGGTGCGCGCCACGGCCTGGATGGTGAGCTGCGTCATCTGGCCCACCTTCTCCTCCAGCGTCATGCGCCGGAGCAACGCCGCGACGCGGGCGTCCACGCGCGCCGCCTGGGCCCGCAGCATCGCTGGCCGCGCGAGCGCCGGCGCGGACGCCAGCAGGAGCGCGCAGACTGTCACGCGCCCCCGCCGCCCGCCCGTTGGACGGCGCCTCACCATCCGAGGTGGTGCGTACGCGTTGGACTGGCGCTGGTCGCGGTGCACGTTCCCCATCCTGGGTTCTGGGTCAGCTTGGGGTTGTTTCTTCAACTCCGTCTTCTCCGTGAAGGTGGAGTCCAGGATGCCCCAGCGCGAGAGGTCGAAGCTGCTGGAGCAGCTTCACCACGCTCCCGGTCCACGGATTCTCCGCCATGCTGCCGTAGCTCACCTCGAAGATGCTCTCGGGGTTGGCGCCGCAAGATACCGGCGCACGGCCGCTCGCTCCGCCTCCGGCAGCTCGGCCGCCAGGGTAGCGGCCGAGCTGATCGGCGATCAGTGCACCTGTCTCGGGGTGCGGCCGGTCGGCCATCATAGCTCCGGCTGAGGTGACGCGGCGCGTCAGCCGGGGTCCCTCTCCCGGAAGCGTGTGCCGTCGGGCCCGTCGCGCGGCGCCCGCACACCGGCGCGCCCGCCGCATCCTGCGCGGCGCGCCCACGCGATTCGAACAGGCGGGCCCCTTACGCCGTAGTAGTGTATAGGAAGTGCACCTCGACTTGTCGTGTTCCATCGGGACTCCCGTGCTCGCTCTCAATCCCTGTCGCTCTCGCGCGTCGCTGTCCGTCATGGCGCTCGCGCTGTTCGCCGCCGGCTGTTCGCGCAAGCAGGCCCGCCCGCCGCGGCCTACCGCCACCGTCGCCGTCGTCCCGGCACGCCGGGCCAGCGTCCCCTACATGATCGAGGCGAACGGCGTGGTGCAGCCGCTGCAGAGCGTGGCGGTCGCGTCGCAGGTGGACGGCATCGTCAGCGCCGTGGACTTCCAGGAAGGCCAGGACGTCCACGCTGGTCAGGTGCTCTTCCAGATCGACCCGAGGCCGTATCGCGCCGCGTACGAGCAGGCGCTCGCCGTCCTCGCGCGCGACAGCGCGACGGCCGCCAACGCGAAGGCGGAGTACGGCAGGTATGAGAAGTTGCTCCAGTCGCGCGTGGTGACGCCCGAGGAGGGCGAGCAGTTCCGCACCACCGCGGCGGCGAGCGATGCCACCGTGCGCGCGGATCGCGCGGCGGTCGCCAACGCCCGCTTCAACCTGGACAACACCACGATTCGCGCGCCCATCGCCGGCAAGACCGGCAGCCTGCTCGTGAAGCGCGGCAATCTCGTGCGCGCGGGCACCAGCACGCCGCTCGTGGTCATCAACCAGGTGCGTCCGATTCTCGTGCGCTTCGCCATCCCGTCGTCGCAGCTGCCCCTGCTGCTGCAGTACGGCGCGGCAGGCGGGCTGCCGGTCGCGGCGGTCCCGGGCGGATTGGCCCCCGCATCCGCCCCCATCGATTCCACCACGGCCGCGGGGCTGACTCCCGTCGGGGATCCGCCGGGCCAGGGCGCGCCGGGCAATGGCGCCGCGAACGGCGCGATGTCTCCGCTGCTGCAGCAGGGGCTCGTCTCACACCAGCGGGTGATGGGCCGACTCTCGTTCATCGACAACGCCGTCGACACCACGACGGGCACGGTGCAGCTCAAGGCGACCTTCGACAACACGGCGGGCACGCTCTGGGCCGGCGAGTTCGCGGCGACCTCCCTGCACCTCTTCGACGAGAATGGCGCGCTGGTGGTGCCGGGCGAGGCGGTGGTCACCGGACAGCGCGGCACCTACGTCTATGTGGTGGATCAGTCGGATACGGCGCGCCAGCGGCCCGTGACGGTGGAGCGCGTAGCGCAGGGGCTCGCCGTGATCGCCGACGGCTTGCGCGACGGCGAGCGCGTGGTCACCGAGGGTCAGTCGCGGCTCACGCCGGATGCGGCGGTGCGCATTCGCAGCGCCGCGGATCTCGCCGAGCCCGCGGTGGCGGCGCGGCGCGGC
>DATEPM010000136.1:0-6164 GCA_035273185.1 Gemmatimonadaceae bacterium | reverse complement strand
GGGCGCCGACGCCCGTGGCGCTACTGGCGCCTGTGGCGCCGCCCATCGCTCCCCCGGTCGTGGAGGTGGACGCGCCCACGGCTGCGCCGTTCATCGGGCGGGTGGCGGCCGTGTCGGGGCCCCCTGACTGGCCCGGCGCGGCGCCGCCGCCGCGGGTGTTGCCCATGTCGCCCCCGGTGCACGCGGCCAGCGACAGCAGTGAAGCGAACGCGGCGCCTGCCATCATTCGTCGTTTCATCGATCCTCCGGAGCAGAGCGGCTTGCGCCCGGGCGGGTCGCAAGCCGCGTGCTCGCGGTCAGTGGGCGCCCTCGAGGATCGCGTTCCAGATGAGCGGGTACGTCGCCATGCTCTGGCCGCGATACTGCGGGCGAAAGCCGAACAGCACCACGTGGCCGGCGCCCTCGCGCACGTCCACGAGCGCCGCCTTGCCGTTGAGCCACGCGCCGCCGAGCAGCCAGCCAGAGAGCAGCGGATTACCGGTGGCGGGATACGACGCGACGGCCGTGGCGCGCGTGCTATCCGTAATCTCGAATGCCGGCCCGTCCTCGAACCAGATGGCGGGCACGGGCGCGGTGAATCCGCGCGCGATGGGGTGCTCGCGCGCGAGCTCCACGGCGAGAATCGACCCCGGTGCGTAGAAGTCGGTGGAGCTCACTCCCGCGAGCACGTTGCGCACGGGCAGGTGCAGCGCGCCGATGGCGTACTCGGAGGCATCATTGAAGGCCAGGAGCGTGCCGCCGTCGGTGACGAACTGTGCGAGCGCGGCGGCGCCCGCCTCGCCCAGTCCACCGCGCACGGAGTCGGGATACGTGCCAGCCAGCCCCCGCGCGATCGCGTTCGGCCGCTGGTCCGGCAGGATGATCACATCGAAGCGGTCGTGCAGCCGGCCCGCGCGCACGTCGCGATCCACCAGTGAGGTGTACGGCACACGGGCCATGTCGAACACCCAGCGCGTCCAGCCCTCGTCCATGGCGCCCGCGTAGCTCCGGTATAGACCGATGCGCCGCGTGCGGTTGCCAGTGACGCCGGGTGCGGTGTAGGTGGGATCGCCCACGCGCGCGATCGCCGCGCCGGCGGCGGGCGCTGCTCCCGTGACGGCGGCGACCTGCAGACCGAAGAGCAGCGGCAGCGTCTGCGCCGTGACGTCGTACGGCCGCTTGGGTGGACCGTTGGGATACTCGCGCAGATCGGGATAGTGCTGCCGCTCGAGCAGTGCCTTCGCGAAGCCGCCGAAGGGCTGCTGGGTGAGTACCACGTAGCTCCCCGACGGATACGTGGTTCCACCCGCGGTCACCGGCGCCGTCGTGGTGCGGATCTCCACCTGACCGCGCTGCAGGATGCGCAGCAGGCGATCGAGCGCGCTCGCGTCCGGCTGTGCTTTTGGAATTACATATGCCGACGGCCACGGCTCGCGTCCCCACGCCGGCTGCTTCGCCTGATCCACCAGCGCGCGGTCGCCCAGCCTCGCGTAGCTCTCCAGCCAGCCGCGTCGGTCGCGTGCGGCCTCCACGAGCATGGCCCAGGAGGCGTTCGTCTGATACCGGACGATGTCGCCGTACCGCCACGTGCCGCCGGTCCATAGCGCGGGGTAGTTCCAGCTGGTCTCACGAGCATCGTAGCCGCGGCCCGGGCCCAGCCGGTCAAAGGGCATCTCCAGCGGCGTGGCCAGGCGGGCGCTCGCCGTTTCGGTGAGGATGCGGACGCCGCGGTGGTACAGTGAGAACTGCCGCGCGGGCGTCCACTCGTCGTAAGAGGCGTTGGTCGCCACCCCGGTGAAACCGTCGGAGATCATGCGCCAGCTCATCGCCATCCCCAGCGCGTTCGTTCCGGCGGTGAGCACCGGATCGATGTTCGGCTCCACGGGATCCATGTAGGGCGGAATGAAGATGCGTCCCGCGTTGGCCCCCTGCTGGTGGATGTCGTTCACGATCTCCGGGTCCCACGGGCCATACAGCGAATCGATGACGTACTGCGTCTCCACCTGGGTGAAGGCGTACCAGTCGCGGTTGTTGTCGTGCCCCGTGTAGTGGTGGTACAGCTCTGGCGGTGACGTGCCCTCGGCGGGGGTGCCCAGGGTCGCGCGATACCAGTCGCCGACGATGTCCACGCCGTCCGGGTTCTGCGATGGCACCAGCATGATGATGGTGTTCGCGAGGATCGACCGCGCCTCCGGGTCGGCGCCGCGCGCGAGGCGCTCGGCGAGCAGTAGCGGCGTGGTGAAGCCGCCGACTTCCGTCGAGTGGATGCTCGACGTGATGAGCACGACGTTCTTCCCCTGCTCCAGCAGCCGCTCGCGCTCGCCCGGCGCCTGCAGCCGCGGATCCATCAGCTTTCGCTGAATCGTGCGGTAGCGGTCCAGGTTCGCGAGCGTGGCGGAATCACTGATGAACGCGACGATGAAGGGCCGGCCCAGGGTGCTCTTGCCGAGCGTGCGCACGCTCACGCGCGGGCTGGCCCGGTCGAGTGCGGCGAAATAGGTGGTGACCTGCTTCCAGCTCGGCAGGTGGCGGTCGGCCCCGGGCTCGAAGCCCAGCACGGACGCGGGCGTCGGCACGGAGCTACCCGGATCGCGGGCGCTGCCTTGCGGACGCTGGGCGCTGGCGGCGGTGGGAAGGGCGAGTAGCGCGGCGAGTGCACAGGCACGCGCGGCGCGGGACGGCTTCGGCATGCGGCGAGCTCCGGGAAGGAGGAGTGTCGACGCGCGAAGCTAAAGAACGGGCGAGGGGGCGCAAGGGCGCGCCCCCCGGCCCGCGCCCTCTGCCCCGCGCCTCACGGGCGCCCGCGCGATGATTCCGCCGGGATGACGGAGGGCGGCCCTGCCCGATCGGTGGACGATCCCTGGAGAGGGGCGCTGATGCTGCGCAGGTGCTGCACGTCGGCGGCACGCGCGGCGACGAACTTCGCGTTCTCCGGTCCATTCGGCGTCGGCGGCGCCGCCCGGGGATCGGCCATGTAGTGCTCGGCGGCTGCCGTCGCGACGCCTATGCGGTAGTACTGCTGCGGGGTGAGGCCCGCGGTCGCGATGGCGGCGCTCACCGCGGCATTCGACGCGAGCCACTTCTCGCCGGCGTCGACGTCCTTCGAGCCCACGATCTGCGCGGAAAGGTACGCGCGCACCGCGGAGTCGCGCCGGGCGAGCGCGGCGACACTGTCCGCGGCGCGCATGAAGCGAGCCCAGATATCATTGGTGAAGCGCACGTCGAGCGCCTTGGTCACGCTGTGCTGGTCCGTCGGCGTCACCTGAATGCCCGGACCTTCCGCTTGGGTCGTGGCGCTGACGCGCCCCGCCAGCGTGTCCATGGCCACGGCGCCTGGCGACGATGCCGCGGCCGCGGTGGAGGTGTCCATGCGATTGGCATCGTGGCCTCGACAGGCAAGCGGGACGAGGATCGCGGCGATGGCGCACAGCGCACGCACATGGGGAAAGCGAGTGATCGGCATGGGTGGCTCGAGGTCTCGGCGTTGATCGGCGGGGACGCCGGGTGCGGTCGCATGGGGCGTGCCTGAGGGAGGCAGCGAAAACCGCACCGGGACGCCCCGCGGGACTTCCCCCGGAGAGGCAACGGGTGTAATTCCCGACTCCCACCCGCTCGAGGTTCTGCTCATGCACCGAAGGACCGCTCGCGCCGGCTATCGGCCTCTCCGCCGTGCCGGCGCCGCGCTCGTGGCATTCACCTTGACCGGTCTCGCCGCGCGGACCGTGCGAGCACAGGCCACCCCTCAGCCGCGCGTACGCGCGGCCGCTCCGCCGATGGCGAGCGTCGATCCGTCGCTCTTCCACGGCCTGCGCTATCGCATGGTGGGCCCCAACCGCGGCGGTCGCGTCACCGCCGTCACGGGTGTCGCCAGCCAGCCGCTCACCTTCTACATGGGTGTCGCCTCGGGCGGCGTGTGGAAGACGACGGATGCCGGCGGCAACTGGTTCCCGATCTCGGATGGCAAGATTCCGGTCGGCTCCATCGGCGCCATCGAGGTCGCGGCGTCGGACCCGAACATCGTGTACGTCGGGACGGGCTCCGATGACATTCGCAGCAACGTCTCCGTCGGGCGCGGCGTGTACAAGTCGACCGACGGCGGCGACACGTGGAGCTTTGCCGGACTGCGCGGCGTCGGCCAGATTGGCGCCGTGCGCGTGCATCCGACCAACCCCGACATCGTGTACGTGTCGGCCGTGGGCGATCCGTTCCGGCCGACGCCGGAGCGCGGGATCTACCGCACCCGTGATGGCGGCCGCAGCTGGCAGAAGGTGTTGTTCCTCTCGGACAGCACCGGCGCGTCGGACGTGGAGCTCCAGCCGGGCAACCCGGACGTGCTGTTCGCCGTGATGTGGCGTGGCGAGCGCAAGCCGTGGACGATCATCTCGGGGGCGCACGAGGGCGGCGTCTACCGGAGCATCGATGGCGGCGATCACTGGACGCGACTCGCCGGCGGACTACCGGATGGTCTCGTGGGGAAGGGGAACATCGCCGTCACGGCGGCGAACCCCAACCGTCTGTACCTGCTGTACGAGGCGAAGCCGGGCGGCGGGTTATACCGCTCCGACGATGCCGGCGCGACCTGGACGCTCGTGAACGCGCAACCCTCGCTGATTACGCGTCCCTTCTACTACACGACGATCGCGGCCGATCCCACCAACGCCGACGTGGTGTACGCGGGCGCGGAGGGCTTCTTCAAGTCCACCGACGGCGGCCGGAGCTTCCGTTCCTTCCCGGTGCCGCACGGCGACAATCATGATATGTGGATAAGTCCGCGCGACGGGCAGGTGATGATCCAGGCGAACGACGGCGGCGCGAACGTGTCGATCAACGGAGGCCGCACCTGGTCCACGCAGTACAACCAGCCCACGGCCGAGATCTACCAGGTGTACGTGGACAGCCAGGTGCCGTACCGGTTGTACGGGGCGCAGCAGGACAACACCACGGTGATCGTGCCCGCGCTGCCGCTCAACTCGGGGCAGGCGGAGGAGTGGCGCACCGGCCCGGGCTGCGAGACAGGCCCGATCATGCCGCATCCGGTGAACCCGGACACCGTCTACGGCTCGTGCAAGGGGCAGTTCAGCCGGATGAACCTGAGGACGGGGCAGGAGCAGCAGTACTGGGTGGGCGCGCAGTCGCTGTACGGCAACACGGGCGCCCAGCTGCGCTATCGCTTCCAGCGGGTGTCGCCCATGGAGATCTCGCCGTGGGATGGACGGACCATCTACTACGGCTCGCAGTACCTGCATCGCACGCGCGACGAGGGGGTGACCTGGGATCGCATCAGTCCGGACCTCACCGCGAACGATCCGCGCTACCGGAACGCGATCTCGGGCGAGCCGATCACCCGTGACATGACGGGCGAGGAGATGTACGCGACGCTCTACGCGATTCGCGAATCGCCGGTGCAGCGCGGTCTGATCTGGACCGGCTCGAACGACGGTGTCTTCTCCGTGTCGCGTGACGACGGCCGCACGTGGACGAACGTGACGCCGAAGGATCTGGCGCCGGGCGGGCGCGTCCAGAACATCGAGCCCTCGCCCCACCGCGCGGGGTCGGCGTACTTCGCGGTCTACCGGTATCTGCTCGGCGACTATCAGCCGTACATCTACAAGACCGAGAACTACGGCCGGACGTGGACGCGCCTGACCACGGGCGCGAACGGGATTCCGGCCGACGATCCCACGCGCGTGGTGCGCGAGGACCCCGATCGTCCGGGGCTGCTGTACGCGGGCACCGAGTTCGGGATGTACGTGTCGTTCGACGATGGCGCGCACTGGCAGCCGTTCCAGCTCGACCTGCCGGTCACGCCGATCACGGACCTGAAGGTGTACCGCAATGACCTGGTCGTGGCGACGCAGGGACGCTCGTTCTGGATCCTGGACGATCTGTCGCCGCTGCACCAGGTGACGCCCGCCGTGGCGGCGGCGCCCGTGACGCTGTTCCGGCCGGCGACGGCGGTGCGCATGCGGTACAACGCCGGCGGGGGCTTCGGCCGCGGCCGCGGCCCGGCGGCACCGCAGTATCCGGCCGCCGGAGCGGTGATTGATTATTATCTGGGAATGTCACCCAGCGCGCCGCTGACGCTGGAGATCCTGGACGGGAGCGGCACCGTGGTGCGTTCCTTCTCCAGCGCGGCCACCGGAGGCGCGGAGATGGCCGGCAGCGCGGAGGAGGACGAGGAGGCG
>DATEPM010000135.1:0-8798 GCA_035273185.1 Gemmatimonadaceae bacterium | reverse complement strand
CGTGCGTCGCACGCGGCCGGGCCTCCGCGCTTTTCCTCGCCGCCCGTGTGGCCACTTCATGCTTCGCTAATCCGAGTGCCAGCCACTCGTAATTCATCCCTCACCGCTCCCTCACCGCGCCGCAACGGCAGCGCCATCTCGCGATGCTAGCGTGTGCACACCAGGAGGTCGCATCGGACCACACACCGGGAGGGAGCCATGTTCGGAGTGCTGCTGGAATCCAGGATGCGCCGCCAGCGCTGGAACGGCGGGGCCGTGCTGAGTGTCGTGCTGCATGCCGCGCTGTTGACCCTGGCCGTCGCGCTCACCGCACATGGTGCATCCACGGGCGCTCCGCCGCGCACGGAGAAGCTGCGGCCCGCGATATGGGCCGGTCCGATCGCACCGCAGCCGATCACCGAATCACGTCGCGGCGCCGGTCCCCCGTCCTGCGAGTGTCCGATCGTTCCGGCCATTCACGTCGGCAACCAGCACATCACAGTCGCCGAGCCGCCGATGGGAGAATTTCCGATGCCCAACACCCCGTGGGCCGCATGGACGGGCGATAGCGGCTCCGCCGAACCCCGTGCGCTGGGCGGCGGCATTCTCGACGACGAGGGCGCGTCAGGCATAGTCACCGGCCCGGAGTTCGCCGCGCGCGTGCTGGCGGCGGCACACCCGCGGTATCCCGATGCGCTCCGGCAGGCTGGCATCGCGGGCCACGTGCTCGTCGAGCTCGCGGTGGACACCACGGGACGCGTGGACATGGCGTCGCTCCAAGTCATCGAATCGACGCACGAGCTCTTCACGCGCGCAGTTCGCGCGGCGCTTCCCGCCATGCGACTGGAGCCCGCGAGGGTGCGCGGCCGCAAGGTGCGCATGCTCGTGCGCGTGCCCTTTCAGTTCACGATAGAAACGCGATGAATCGCCGTGCAGCGCCGCTGGTCGGGCGACTACCGCGAATCAGAGCCGGTGTCATCGATCGGCCCGCCGTCCGGTGCCGCTCACCAGATTCGAGAGCATGAACTCGCCGGTCGGCGGCTCCGCGGGCGGTGCGTCGGCGAACTTCTTCCGCAGGCGCTTGGCCACGTACATCGTCGCGTCGGCACGATCGAGCAGGTCCTCCGCCGTGGTGCGCCGGTGCTCGTCAGGCTGCGCGACCCCCACGCTCACCGAGAGCGGGAACTCCCGGCGGGTGCCGAGCGCCGCCAGCGGCTCGCGCCAGCGTGCCGTCCATGAATCCGGCGCGGCGTCGGCGGGCGCCACGGCGAGCACCGCGAACTCGTCGCCGCCCACGCGGGCGACGATGTCGGTGGATCGGAACGCCTGCCGCAGCACTCCCGAGACCTCCATCAGGGCACGGTCGCCGGCCCAGTGGCCGAAGGTGTCGTTGATCTGCTTCAGATCATCGACGTCGAAGAAGATCTGCCACACCGCCTTGGAGTCGGCGGTGCGGAGGAGGGCGGCTGCCCGCTGCAGATAGCCCCGACGGTTGTAGAGTCCCGTGAGATCATCCGTGAAAGCGGCCGCGCGCAATGACGAGGTGACCCGATGGCGCTCCGCGGCCACGAGCAACAGGCGCACGAGGCCGCGCTCGTCCAGGTCGCGTTCGGCCACGCAGTCCTCGGCGCCCAGGCGAATGGCGTGAACGAAGAGCGACTCGTCGTACGCCGGCACCAGCACCACGAGCGCGGCGTCGGATGCCGAGCGATGCACGGCGGCAATGGTCGCGCCGAGCTCCACGCGTCCATCCCAGGTGAGCAGCACCACGTCGGCGGCGGGAAAGCTGCCGTCACCCGGGTTCTCGAGCGGATCCGATGAGATGAGGTTGAACGACGCGGAGGAGGCGAGCACGCCGCGGAGCCGGCCGGCCGCGTTGCGGAGCCCCTGCTCCGCGATGGCCACCCGGATGATCGCGCGCTCTGAATGCGTGGGAGCCGCTAGCGCCATGTGCCCTCCGGAAGCGGGAGGTCGCTGAAAGGCGGAGATAGCGGCGCCGGCATGAGACACCGCAACGCTACCTGATCGAGGCGGGCCAGCACGGTGGGATCGAACACACGCCCGGCATCCTCGCGCATGACGCGCAGGGCATCGTCGCGGGAGAAGGCGGGCCGGTACGGCCGCGTGGTGGTGAGCGCATCGTAGACGTCGGCCACGCACAGAATACGTGCGCTCAGCGGAATGGCCTCGCCGCGGAGTCCATCCGGGTAGCCGGCGCCGTCCCAACGTTCGTGATGATGCCGGATCATGGGCAGCACGTCCCATGGAAAGTCGATGTCCTGCAGCATGTCGGCCCCTGCGACGGCATGACGCTCCATGATCGCGCGCTCCGCCGGCGTCAGCGCGGCCGTCTTGTTCAGGATATCGGATGGCACCACGATCTTCCCGACGTCGTGCAACAGCGCGCCGATGCGGAGCCAGAACAGCGACTGCTCGTCGAAACCGGCATCTCGTGCGAGCGCGCAGGCGTAGTCCGCGACGCGCTCGCAGTGGCCGAGCGTGTACCGGTCCTTCGACTCGATGGACTGTGCCCACTGCCGGACGATGTCCAGAAAGCGGCGCTCCAGCCGGTGGATGCGGCGGCGCACGTCCGCCAGATCGCGATCGGCGCGCGCGCGGCCGAACAGCCGATGCGACGTGTTGAGGGCCTGCAGCGTCTCGCGGTTGCGCCGCAGCATGCTGTACAGCTCCGCCTGTTCGCGCGCGGTCTCCGCGGCGAGCAGGAGATCCTCGCGCGCCATCGCGCCCTCGAACGAGATGCGCAGGAACTCATCCGCCTCGTCGGGGCGGCCCAGCTCGCGCGCGATCACGCCATGGTGCTTGTACGCCTCGGCGAGCACGCGCGTGTCGTTGAGCGGGCGCGCCTGCTGGAGCACCTCCTCGCACACGAGCTGTGCCTGGGCGTAATCGCCGCGCGCGATGCGCATTTCGGCGCGGTTCACGTCGATCATGAGTGCGGTGCTCACGTCGCCGCACGCGCGGCTGAGGGCGCCCGCTTCCTGGTACGTCCGCTCGGCATCTTCCCAGCGGCCCAGCGCGGCGTAGGCCAGGCCGATGTCGTTGAGCAGATTGCCGACGTACTGGTCCAGCCCGAGCTCGCGATAGCCGGAGAGGCTCGCGCGGTAGTGTCGCAGCGCACGCGGCACGTCGCTCCG
Source organism: Gemmatimonadaceae bacterium (assembly GCA_035273185.1). GTDB lineage: Bacteria > Gemmatimonadota > Gemmatimonadetes > Gemmatimonadales > Gemmatimonadaceae > AG2. The sequence goes on along the minus strand of DATEPM010000135.1, from coordinate 5,664 downwards.
CATGTTCGCGATCACCCCGAGGTTCTGCTCCACGATCGCAACGAGCCGCGCATCGCCGGCCACCTCCGCCAGCCGTTCCGCCTCGCGGTATAACCGTTCGGCGTCGTCCAGCAGGCCGCGCTGCCAGTACGCGATGGCCATCACATTGGTGGCGTTCGCGATCGCTGCCGGGTCGTCGAGGGCCTCGCCCACCGCCAGCGCGGCCGCCGCGCAATCGATCCCCGCGGTGACGTCACCGTCGTCGAGATACAGGCGTCCCACCCTGCGGAGGATCATCGACGCCTCGGCGCCCTGCGCCCGCGATTGCAACAGATAGAGCGCGCTCTCGTAGCGACGCCGTGCGAGCTCGCGCTGGCCGGCGCGGTCGGCACGCATCGCCTCGTCCACCAAGGCGTCGATCACGGCCGCACCGCGCTCCGACTCGGAGCGGGCCCCGAGCGACCGGCGGTCCTGCCTCACGGGCGGCATCGGAGGCGTAGCGCCCTGGGCCACGCCGAGCTCGCGGGAAGCGAAGTCGATCACCGAGTCCCCCCGTCCCTTGAGGTGTCGCGCACGGCGGAGGCCACTGTATATCCGGAGAAGTGCTGGATCTGGAAGCTCACCGTGCCGTGAGCATCTACCGTGGCAGGGAGCAGTTCGCTCACCAGGATCGCACCGGTGGAATCCACCTGCGGCTGCTGATCCCGGAAGTACGCGCCGGTGAGCGCCGCGAGCGTCGTATCACCGTTCCACTGGCGCATGCCGCGGAGGCTCTGCGAGAGCGTCACCGGCGCGGCGAACTGCAGCCCGTGCGGCTCGAACCGATAGGCAGCGTCGGTGCCGGCGAGCGCCGTGACCGTAATCTTCATGCGTACCAGCACGGCCTTCTGCGCAAAGCTCATCGTGAGGCCGGTCACGGGATCGTGCGCCCGGCCGCCGGCGGGCCCGACGACGAACGCCCACGAGTGGTCGCTGTCCAGCGCCTGGTCGCGCTGCAGTGCATGCACCCCGATGGCACCCGGGAGGGTGACGGGGCCCGGCCCGCCCGCCGTGCCCGCCGACCCGCCGCCCATGGTCAGGGGCGAGAGCGGTGGCGAGTCCACCCCGCAGGCGCCGGAGGCGATGACGACCACCGCCGCCAGGCTCATGGCCAGCATGGCACGCTTCGACATGCGCTCCTCCGATCCGTCGCTACTCATGAAAGGATTTCAGCGTTCGCTCAATGCCGGCCGCGACCCACGCGTGCCGGCGGGTATCACACGAGCTCAGGCCGCCACCAGCGCAGACCGCGGCCGCTCGACCGGTGCTGCCGCCGAGGGCGGGAGCGCCACGCGATCGACGATCTGCTCGAAGCAGGCGAGGATCGCCGGATCGAAGCCGCGGCCCGAGTCCTCGCGCATGATCCGGAGCGCCTCCTCGCGCGAGAACGCGCGCCGGTACGGCCGATCGGTGGTGAGCGCATCGAACACGTCGGCCACACAGAGAATGCGTGCGTGCAGCGGGATGTCCTCGCCGGCCAGCTGGTCGGGATATCCGCGGCCATCCCACCGCTCGTGATGGCTGCGTACCATCGGCAGGACGTCCCACGGGAACTCCACGTCCTTGAGCATCTCCACGCCGGCGACGGGGTGGCTCTCCATCAGGGCGCGCTCTTCCGGCGTGAGCTTGCCCGGCTTGTTCAGCACCTCCAGCGGCACGGCGATCTTGCCCACGTCGTGCAGCACGGCGCCCAGCCGGAACCAGAACATGTTCGCCTCGCCGATGCCGTATGCATCGGCGATGGCGCAGGCGTAATCGGCCACGCGCTCGCAGTGGCCCAGGGTATAGGCGTCCTTGGATTCGATCGACCGCGCCCAGGCGCTGACGATGTCCAGGAAGCGCTGCTCGAGGCGACGTGTCCGGCGGCCGATGTCCGCCAGGGCACGCTCGGCGCGCAGGCGAGTGAAGAGGCGGTGCGAGGCGTTGAGCGCCTGCAGCGTCTCACGCTCGCGCCGCAGCGAGGAGAAGAGCTCCGCTTGCTCGCGTGCCACCTCGGCGGCGAGCAGCAGGTCCTCGCGCGACATCGCACCGTCCATCGCCTCGCGCAGGTACCGTTCGGCCTCGTCCGGCCGCTGGGTCTCGCGCATGACGACGCCCAGATACTTCTGGGATTCAGCGATGGCGCGGGTGTCGTTGAGCGTCCGGGCGCGCCGCAGCACGCGGTCGCACACCAGCTCCGCCTCGGTGTACAGGCCGCGCGCGATCTGTGCCTCGGCGCGGTTGCCCTCCACCATCAGCGCGGTGGTGACGTCGCCGCAGGCGGCGCAGATGGCGAGGGCTTCCTGATAGATGCGCTCCGCCTCCGCCCAGCGTTCCAGGTGCGTGTAGGCGAGCCCCATGTTGCCGAGCAGCTTGCCGATGAACTCGTCCAGGCCGAGGGCGCGGTAGCCCGCGAGGCTGGCTTCGTAGTGGGTGAGCGCGCCCGCGACATCGCCGCGGATCTGCGCGAGGATGCCCAGATTCTGCTCGACCATCGCGGCGAGTTTGGTATCGCTGGCCTGGCGCGCCGCTCTGAACGCCAATCTGTACAGTCGTTCCGCATCATCGATCAGCCCGCGCTGCCAGTGACCAATCGCCATCACGTTTGTAGCGCGAGCGATGAGCCCAGAATCGCCAACTGCCTCAGCGGTGGCCAGCGCAGCGGTTAGACAATCAACACCGGCGGCGAAGTCTCCATCATCGAAGTACAATCGACCAATCCGTCTGAGAATAACCGAGGCGTCGGATGCGCGGGCAGCGCCGCGCAATAGGTACAACACACTTTCATAGCGACGACGCGCCAACTCGCGATGACCGGCCGCTTCGGCGTGCTCAGCTTCGCTCATCAAGCCCAGGATCATACGCTCGTGCTCCGTCGGTGCGGCAGCAGTGCCGCCCGACGGAGCCATGTCATTGAGCAATCGTGCGTCGTGAACTTCCGACGTCGCTGACACGAGCGTCCTCTGCGCGAAGGTGATCGCTACCTGCGAGTGACTGTTTACCAGCCCCAGCTAGACGAACCGCTACTGTTATCGGACGCCACGATGTACCCCGAGAAGTGCTTGATCGAGAAGCTCACCGTGCTTTGCCAGCGGTTGATCACCGTGGGCTCGAACTCGTTCACGATCGCCTGGCCGGTGCTGGCATCGTACTGCAGCGTCGACGAGGAGTAGTACGCGCCCTTGATCGTCGTGCTCGAGTTGTACAGGTACGAGGACGACACCGTCTGGGTGAGCACGACAGGCACCGCGAACTGCAGCCCTTCCGGCTCGAAGTGGTAGTCGATCGCGCTTCCCTTCCGGGCCGTCACCGTGATCGTGACGTTCTGCGACAACGCGGCCGGCGGCACCACGATGGAGAGGCCCACGGCGCTGTTCGACGAGCGCGCGCCGGCCGGCCCGGCCACGAACGACCAGGTGACGTCGCTCGAGAGCGGCACCACACGGTCGACGACGCCGACCAGGATGTTGAGGAGCGTGTCCACCGTGCCGACCAGGCCGCCCAACAACCCGCCAAGGAGGCTGCCCGAGGAGGCCACCGGCGCGGCGAGGGGAGCCGTCACCGGCGCGGCAACGGGCACTGCCGGCGCGAGCGGGCTCTGGTCGGAGCTGCAGGCGACGACGAGCATGGTCGCGCTCAGCGCGAGGCTCAGGCAAGTAGCGAGACGTTTCGGCATCGAAACCTCAGACGGTTTGGCGGTAGGCCGTAGCCCGACCTTCGCGTGACGAGCGAGAGAGAGACCACGTGCCGGGCATCGCGGACCGCGGGTTGCGGCGGCACGACCCCCTGCGCGCACGAGAAAGAAGCGACCTCGGCGGAGTGCGCGTTGTGATCTGTGTCACACGAGGTGCCGGCCGCGTGTCCGAGGTGGCGCGCCGAGCGCGGAAATCGGACAACCCGACCGCGCCCGATGGGCGCATCGACCGATCGCGCGCCTAACGCTTCTGGTGCCGGCACCTAACGGGCGAGCGGTCGGGCCCTCGCGGGACCCGCGGGAGGTGCCGGCGCGCGCATCGGGACGCGCCCGCCGCTCGGCGAACTTGCCCGGGCGATGCACCAAACAAACGCGGGGCGCACGATGATGCGCCCCGCGTCGATTCGCTGCCCGGCCGCGGCTGCTACTCGTACCGCAGCGCCGCGATGGGGTCCAGTGCCGCCGCGCGGCGCGCCGGCCACACGCCGAACAGCACGCCTACCAGTGCCGAGAACGCGAAGGCCAGCCCCACCGCGCCCACGGACACCTGGGTGTTCCACCCCGCGGTGTGGCTCATCACGGTCGCGCCGCCCGCGCCAAGCAGGATGCCCACCACCCCGCCCAGGCAGCAGAGCACCACGGCCTCGATGAGGAACTGCAGCAGGATGTTCCGCCGGGTGGCGCCCAGCGCCTTGCGCACGCCGATCTCGCGCGTGCGCTCGGTGACCGACACGAGCATGATGTTCATGATCCCGATGCCGCCCACCAGCAGGCTCACCGCCGCGATGCCGGAGAGCAGATACGTGAACACCGCGGTGGTCTCCCCCAGGGTGTTGAGGAAGTCGGCCTGGCTGCGGATCTGGAAGTTGTCCGCCTGCCCCTGGCGCAGCTTGTGCTCGCGCCGCAGCACGCGCTGGATGTCGGCCATCGCCTCGGGGATCTGGTCCTCCGTCTGCGCCAGCACGCTGATGGAGCGCAGGCGGTCGGTCCCCAGCACGCGGAAGCGCGCGGTGTTGATCGGGATGAGCAACTGATCGTCGGGGTTCCCGAAGGGCGATGACTGGCCCTTGGACTCGAGCACGCCCACGACGGTGAACTGGATGCCGCGAATGCGGATGCTCTCGCCGAGCAGCGCCTCCGGAGTTTCCAGCCCCATGTTCTGCGCCACGGCCGGCCCGATCACGGCCACGCGCTGCCGGCCCTCGTCCTCGGCCGACGTGAACATCCGGCCCGCCTGCAGCTGGTACTTCCGGACGTCCAGGTAGTTGGACGACGTCCCCACCACGGACGTGTTGGTGTTTTTGTTCAACCACGTCACCTGCAGGCTGCGGTTCATCTCGGGCTGCACTGCGAGCAGCGACGTGGCCCGGTCGTTCAGCGCCTTGGCATCGTCCATCGTGAGCGGCGCCCAGGCGTCGGCGATCGCGATGCCCATGCCGCGCTGCTGCCCGGGCATGACCGTGAGCAGGGTGGTGCCGAGCGCGCTGATACGGTCCTTCACGGCGGCCTGCGCGCCCGTGCCGAGGGCGATCATCGCGATCACCGCCGCTACGCCGATCACGATGCCGAGCATCGTGAGCAGCGACCGGAGCTTGTTCGCGCGTAGCGCGCCGATGGCGACACTGATGATCTCGCCGAAGAGCATGGAACCGGTCCTCGATGCCTAACGCCCACCGCGGCCGCCGCGGCCGCCGCCCTGCGTCATCCCCGGCACGCCCATGCCCTGGCGGATCCGGTCGTTCATCTGCTGCCGCTGCGACTGCAGCGCCAGCGCCGTGAGCAGCGCCACGTGCTCGCCTTCCTTCAACCCGCTCACCACCTCGGTGAAGTCGTAGTTGCCCCCGCCCAGCAGCACGATGCGTGGATGATACGTGTGGTTCGCGCTGTCCGCGACGAACACCAGCCCCGGGCGTGTGCGGCGCGAGACCGCCGGACCCTCGGAGGGCGAGAGCTGCAGCGGGCCACCCTCCGCG
>DATEPM010000134.1:0-8729 GCA_035273185.1 Gemmatimonadaceae bacterium | reverse complement strand
TGGGGCGCTGTTGACCCTCGCCGCGGCGCTTGCGCTGGCCGCGTGCGCTCCGCGCCCGTTGCCGCGTGGCGGCGCGAGCCGCGCGAGCGGCGCGGACGGTGGCATCCCGCTGCGGGTGATGACCTACAACATCCGCTCCGGGAACGGCGATCTGGCGGGCACCGCCGCCGCCATCCGCGCGCAGGCGCCGGATCTCGTGGCGCTGCAGGAGGTGGACGTGCACTGGGCCGAGCGCAGCGGCTTCGCGGACCAGGCCACCGAGCTGGGGCAGCGATTAGGCATGCCGGTGCGCTTCGCGCGCATCTACCAGCTGCCTGCCGCCACCCCCGGCGCGCCGCCGCGCGAGTTCGGCGTGGCGCTGTTGAGCCGCTTCCCCTTTCTCGCGTTTCACGACGATACCCTCACGCGACTCTCGACCCAGGATTCCAACCCGGTGCCGCGGCCCATGCCCGGACTGCTGGACGCCGTCGTGAACGTGCGCGGCACCGCGGTGCGGGTGTTCGATACGCACCTGGACTATCGCCGCGATCCACGGGTGCGAATGACGCAGGTGGCGGAGATGCTGGCACGGCTCGGCGACCTGTCGCAGCCGACGCTGGTGTTCGGCGACCTCAACGCGGCGCCTGATGCGCCGGAGCTGCAGCCGCTGCTCGCGCGGCTGCACGACGCGTGGAGCGTCGACACCGCACCGGGGTTCACGTACCCGGCCGACGCACCGCGCGAGCGAATCGACTACGTACTGGTGTCGCCGCAGTTCAGCGTGCGGTCGGCGCGCGTGCCGGAGACCCAGGCCTCGGACCACAGACCAGTGGTGGTGGAGCTGGTGCTGGAGGCGCGGAGCTCGAGCTGAGTAACCTGGCGCAATGGTCCCGGCCGCATTTCTGCGGCCGGGGACGCCATGCCGCGATATCAGAGCATTCGCATACGGCTGGCGCTGCCGACGCGTTGAGCCACGTGGCGGGAGTCGGAGCCGGACGCGGTCGCCGGCCGAGGCCACGCGCCGCCGCGATCGCCGCGATCGCCGCGCGTCACACGGCACGCCTCAGTGCGGCGTGTTGACGCGACCGCCTTCACCCAGGCGCGTTTGCGCCGCGCCTCCATCCAGGCGTGACCGCTCCTCCAGCAGTCGCACCGTGTAGCGTTGCGCCTCGCCCAGGCGCTCGACCTCGACCGCCAGGGTCTCGAGCATCGCCTCGATCTGGGCCAGGCGCTGCGACTCCCCGCCCAGCACGGGTGCGCTCGCGGGCGGGGCATCGTGGCGGTGCTGCAGCCACTTCGCCCACGCGAACGCGGCCGACCAAGCCACCGACGCCGTCGCCGTGAAGAAGGCCAGCGCCTCCACTGCATCCGATCCGATCATCGAGCGCTCCAGAAGGTATGCTGATCCTACGGCGAGGGTGGCGTCCGTGATTCGCGCGCCGTCCGGAGCACCGCCTCCACGAAAGCCGTCTTGGCGTCGATATACGCCTCCCGGTCGGTAGGGTAGCGCGCCGCGAGCGCCTGCTTCAACGCGGCATACTCGGCGGCGGCAACGGGATGCGTCCGCAGCCAGTCGCGAAAGTGCCGGTGGTCGTCCCAGAAGGTGCTGCCCACCCGGGTGAGATGCAGGTGGTACTGCCGCGGCTCGCCGCGGCGGAAGAAGTTCCGCCCCGGGATGCCCTGCTCACCCCGATGGACGTAGCCGGCCGTCTGCAGCGCGATGATCGCCGGCTCGCGCGCCGACTCCAACGGGAGCCCAGCCAGAATGTCGACGATTGGCTTCGCCGCGAGCCCGGGCACGGCGGTGCTCCCCGTGTGCTCGAGGACAAGCTCGAGCCCCGCGGCCTGGAGGAACGGCGTCAGGCGCGCGATCTCGGCCGCGTAGAGCGCGGGCCAGTCCGCATCGTACGGCACCACTCGCACGCGGCCGGATTCCAGTCCCAGTGGCACGGTTGCCCTCCATGAGGTGGTGATCAGTCGCGCGCGACCTAACGGCGCTCGGCAGGTGGTGTAAGATACTCGGGCGGTGCGGCCAGCGGGCCGCTCAGGGTACGGAGAAACGCCTCGAGCTGGCCGCGTTCCACCGGCGACAGGCGCAGTGGCCTGAGCTCCGAGTGGCCGAAGGGCGCCCGCGGCGCCGCGTCGTAGTGGGCGATCACCTGGGCCAGCGTCGCGAGCTGGCCGGCGTGCATGTACGGCGCACGGTCGGCAACGCCGCGAAGTGACGGCGTCTTGTACGCGCGCAGCAGCTCCTCGCCCTCGGTGACCGCGAAGCGCAGCTCCTCACAGTCCTCCGGTATCGCGTCGCTGTACGCGCTGGTGCAGCTGAACTCTCCAGCCACGGCCTGCCGCACCCCGGCCAGCCGGCCGCTGTCCGCGGCAGGGCCCATCGTGGACGCGGGCACGCCGGTGTTGTGGAAGTGGTTGTCCGTTAACAGCGCGCCGTTGTGACAGTTGACGCAGCTTCCCTTCCCCATGAAGAGGCGCAACCCCGCTGCCTCGTCAGGCGTGAAGCTGTCCGCGGGCGTGTGCGGCCGGCCGGCGAGCTCCGCGTCCACGTACCGGTCGAAGCGCGATGGCGCGTAGGTGATGCGCCGCTCGTACGCGGCGATCGCCTTGCCGATGTTGGCGTACACACGCGAGATGTCGTCGCGCCGGCTGGGCGGGATGCGCTCCCACGCATCACGCGCGGCGCTGTCCGCCACCGGGCCCGCGCGCCGCGGGATCTCCGCCAGGGGCGGCAGCGCGCCGAACACGCTCTGATAGTCACCGCGGTAGTGCTCCGCCACCACGTGCGCGTACTGCGCGCGGGTGCCGCCGTGCTCCACCGCGCTCTCCAGCGGGCCGAGGGCCTGCTCCCACTGGCTATCGGCGCGGCCGTCCCAGAAGAGCCAGGGGCTGTGCGCGGTGCCCGCGATGGGCATGGTGCGCCGCCCGGTGGTGCCGACGCCGTGACCGAGCGGAGTGCCATCCTGAAAGCCCCGGCCGGGCACGTGGCAGGTGGCGCAGGATACCTGGCCGTTGCCACTCAGCCGGGTGTCGAAGAAGAGCGCCCGCCCCAGGGCCGCGGCGCGCGCGTCGTCCGCGTAGCGGTTGGACGCATCGTGCGGCAGCGGCTCCAGGCCCGCGAGCGAGAGGGAGTGCATCATCTTGCGCTCCGCCGCCGACCAGCGGGGCGCGCCGGCAGGGGAGCCGGTGGTGACGGTGGCGACCGCGCGCGGACGCGCGGCCACCGCGGTCACGAGCGTGCTGCCGAGCAGGCCAGTGAGCGCACAGACCAGCACCGCGAAGGGAGCGCTGGCGCGAACGCGGGCACCGGCGTGGGCCGCGACCGACAGGGCAGCAAGGACCTGGGAGCGCATGGGCGGGATCGTCGATGGGGGTGTGAGATCGCGAATGTCGCGTGCGACCGGATCAGAGGGCGAGGTTGAACACCACCGAGTCGCGGCCCGCCGCCGAGCTGACGCGGAACTTCACCACCCACCAGCCGCCCATGTTGAACTTCATCCCCTCGACGAGATGATCGCCGTTGCCGAGGGCGCGCGTGACGCGGGGCTTCGTGGGCAGGTCATGACCGTGCTGCGGCATCCCGCCGTCGACGACGATGTCGCACGCGTCCACCGGAGCGCCGTCGGGAGACTCCACGTGCAGCGTCCAGCGCTGCAGCCGGCCGGTTGGGATGGAATCGCCCTCGGGACGGATGGTGGCGCGGTACAACCCCGCCTGGCTCATGCGAGTGCGTGAATAGTCCAGCCCCTGGGGCGCGTGCGCGAACATCATGCAGCCGGAGAGCAGGCTGGCGGCCGCGAAGGCGGCCACGCCGGCGAGCCTGGTACGGTGCGCGCGTGAGGCGCGCGCGGCGCGGTTCGCACGAAGGGCACGGAGCGCACGGGGGACGACGCTGTTGGAGCGCATGAAGACCTCGGATTGGAGTGGTCGTGAACGAGAAGAGCCACGCTCGGCGAGCGTGGCTCAAGGCTACCAGCGACCGGATACCGGATCTTGAACGGAGGGGCCGGCCCCTTGAACGCAGGGGCTAATCTTTCGGGGCGCTCGCCAGCGGGTGACAAATCGCGCGGCGAGGCCCAAGTTGTACGCCTAATGGAACAACCACATCTGACCCGCCGCTTCGGCCTGCTGCCGGCCACCGCGCTGAACATGACCAACATGATCGGCGTCGGACCGTTCATCACGATCCCGCTGCTCATGACGGCCCTGGGCGGTCCGCAGGCGCTGCTGGGCTGGATCGTCGCCCTCGTCATCGTCATCTGCGACGGCATGGTCTGGAGCGAGCTGGGAGCGGCGATGCCCGGGTCGGGCGGGTCGTTCCACTACCTGCGCGAGGCGTTCGGGCGCGAGCGGTTCGGCCGGCTGATGGCGTTCCTCTTCGTGTGGCAGTTCGTGCTGAGCGGCCCCCTCGAGATCGCGTCGGGGTACATCGGCTTCGCCGACTACACGAGCTACATCTGGAAGAGCATGACGCGCGCCGACGTCATCGTGCTCGTCACCGCCGTGGGGCTCGTGAACATCGCCCTGCTGTACCGGCGCATCCACTCGATCGCCCGCATCACGGTGTCGCTCTGGATCGGCACGCTGGTCACCGTGCTCGCGGTGATCGTCACCGGCGCGCTGCACTTCGACCGGCACATCGCGTTCGACTTTCCCCCCGGAGCCTTCAACTTCTCGCTCGGCTTCTTCCTCGGGCTGGGCGCGGCGGCGCGCATCGGGATCTACGACTACCTGGGCTATTATGATGTGTGCTACATCGGCGACGAGGTGCGCGACCCGGGGCGCGTGATCCCCCGCTCCATCCTCATCAGCACCGCGGCGGTGGCGGTGATCTACCTGGGGATCAACCTGTCGATCATCGGCGTGGTGCCCTGGCGGGAGTTCGTGCCGGCGGCCGCGCACGCGGAGGCGAACTTCATCGTCTCAATCTTCATGCAGAAGATCTACGGCACGGGCGTGGCGACGGTGTTCACGCTGCTGGTGCTGTGGACCGCGTTCGGCTCGGTGTTCGCGCTGCTGCTGGGCTACTCGCGCATCCCCTTCGCCGCGGCGCAGAGCGGGTACTTCTTCCGCGCCTTCGGCCGGCTGCATCCCACCAAGGACTTTCCCTACGTGTCGCTCCTGGTGCTGGGCGCCATCTCCATCGTCGCGGGCTTCTTCTCCCTCGGCACGGTGATCGACGCCCTCATCGTCACGCGCATCCTGGTGCAGTTCATGGGACAGGTGTTCGGCGTGATGGCGCTGCGCCGGCGCGCGCCCGACATGCCGCGCCCCTACCGCATGTGGCTGTACCCGCTGCCGGCGCTGGTGGCGCTCGCCGGCTGGATCTTCGTCTTCGCCACCACCCAGCTGCGGGTGATCCTGTTCGGGCTGGGCGTGCTCGCGCTGGGCGGCCTGGCGTTCCTGCTCTGGTCGTGGAACACCGACCGGTGGCCCTTCGTGCTCGAGGAGGCGGCGTCGTGAGGCGCCCGGCTGGCCCCAATGACAAAGGGTATACGGATGCGGCGGATGAACTACCCGGATCCTGCGGATCGCCCCAGGTGGCGGGACGGGTCCGCTCACCACGAGCCGAATGAACTTTGATGACGGCACACCGGCGGGAGCACTACTCGAGCACACGCCTCTCCTGGCGCGTGGGAGCTGCCCGAGGCCGTCCCCAAAGATTCATCCGGGCTCGTTGCGCTCGACGCTGTGTCGCAACCGGGAGCGATCCGCAGCATCTGATGGCATCCGCCTCATGCGTCACCCCTTCGGCATTGGGGCCAGTCTGTCGCATCGACCTATCCCGATCGAGATCTGTAAACCAGAGGAGCAATGATGAATCGACTCTCCGCCGGCATCGTGTGTCTGCTTGTCCTCCTGGCCGGTACCGTCGGCGCGCAGGAAGTGCATGCACTCCACACCGGCTGGCGCCTGCAATCCTCCGCGAAGGCCGGCACTGAGGGTGCCAAGCTGTCCTCCGCGACCTATCGGCCAACGGACTGGTATCGCGCCACGGTGCCGTCCACGGTGGTCGGCACGCTGGTGCAGGACAGCGTCTACCGGGATCCCTTCTTCGGGATGAACCTCCGTTCCCTCCCCGGCATGACGTACCCGATCGGGGCGAACTTCGTGCACACGGCCATGGCGCCCGAGAGTCCCTTCGCCGCGCCCTGGTGGTACCGCACCACCTTCCGCGTGCCGGCGGCGATGCGCGGCCGCCGCCTCACGCTTCGCTTCGACGGCATCAACTATCGCGCGAACATCTGGCTGAACGGCCGGCGCCTGGCCGACTCGAGCCAGGTGGCGGGCACCTACCGGCGCTACGAGCTGGACATCACCGATGCGGCGCGGGCCACCGGCCTGAATGCGCTCGCGGTCGAGATCTTCGCGCCCACCCCCCAGGACCTGCAGACCACCTGGGTGGACTGGAACCCATCGCCGCCGGACAAGGACATGGGGCTCTGGCAGCCAGTGTTCCTCGCGGCCAGCGGCGACGTCGTCGTGCGCTACCCGGAGGTGGTGAGCCGCGTGGACACCGCCACCCTGGAGAATGCCGACCTCACCGTCGCGGCGACCGTGCGCAACCTGGCGGCGCACCCGGTCACCGGGACGCTCCGCGGCCGCATTGGCGGCGTGGCCTTCAGCCAGCCGCTCACGCTGGCGCCTCACGACAGCGCGTTCGCGCGCTTCACCCCGGACAGCTTCCCGCAGCTCCGCTTCGCGCATCCGCGGCTCTGGTGGCCCGCGCAGATGGGCACCCCGAACCTGTACGATCTGGAGCTGGAGTTCGTCGCCGGCGGACGTGTCTCCGACCGCCAGCGCATGCCCTTCGGCATCCGCGAGATCACCGCGGAGTGGACGCCCAAGGGCGCGCGGCTCTTCCGCGTGAACGGCCGCCGCATCCTGGTCCGCGGCGGCGGCTGGGCGCCGGACATGTTCTTCCGCCCGCAGCCCGAGCGGCAGGACGCGCAGCTCCGCTACGCCCTGGACCTGCACCTCAATACCATCCGGCTGGAGGGCAACTACGAGGACGACCGCTTCTGGCATCGCACCGACAGCCTCGGCATTCTCGTCATGACCGGATGGGTATGCTGCAGCGCGTGGGAGGAGTGGCCCAAGTGGGGCCCGGAGCAGCACGCCGTGGCGGCGGCCTCGCTGCGCGACCAGATCCGCCGGCTGCGCGGGCACCCGAGCGCTCTGGTGTGGCTCAACGGCAGTGACAACCCGCCCCCGGCCGACGTGGAGCAGATGTACCTCGCCATCGAGCAGCAGGAGGGCTGGCCCAACCCCACGCTCTCCTCGGCCAGCGCCAAGCCGGCACAGTTCTCCGCCGCCAGCGGCGTGAAGATGACCGGACCGTACGACTGGGTGCCGCCGTCGTACTGGCTGCAGGATAGCACCCACGGCGGCGCGTGGGCGTACAACACCGAGACCAGCCCCGGCGCCGCGGTGCCGCCCATCGAGAGCATGCGCCGGATGATCCCCGCGCGCGACATCCGCTGGCCCCTGGACAGCGTGTGGCTATATCACGCGGCCGGCGGCCAGTTCACGCACCTGCTGGACCGCTTCGACACCGCCCTCGTCAGGCGCTACGGCGCGCCGAGCAGCATCGAGGACTTCACCCTGAAGTCGCAGCTCATGACCTACGAGGGCGAGCGCGCGATGTTCGAGGCCTACCGGCGCAACAAGTACGTGTCCACGGGCGTGATCCAGTGGATGTTCAACAACGCCTGGCCCTCCATCTACTGGCATCTCTTCGACTGGTACCTGCGCCCCGCCGGCGGCTACTTCGGCGCCAAGAAGGGCAATGAGCCGGTGCACGTGATGTACTCGTACGACGACCGCTCCGTGGCCGTGGTGAATGGCACGCAGGCGCCGGTGCGCGGCGCCCATCTGCGAATGCGGGTGCTGGGGCTGGACGGGTCGGAGAAGCTCGGGCGGGACACCATCATCGACCTTCCGGCAGACAGCACCCTGCGGGTCCTGCTGCTTCCCGAGCCGCCGGGGACGTCAGGAGCGTACTTTGCCGACCTCCGGCTCACCGACGCCGCCGCGCACCCGCTGAGCAGCAACTTCTACTGGCTGTCCGCGCGCCCCGACGTGCTGGCGGACACCTCCACCTGGTACATGACGCCGGTGAAGGAGTACGCAGACTATACGGCGCTCGCCGCCATGCCGGGTACCACCGTCCGGGCCACCGCGCACTTCACCCGGGGCGCGGCCAACGACCAGGCGCGGGTCACCCTCACGAACACCGGCCACACCGTCGCCTTCTTCCTGCGGCTGCAGGTTACCGGCCGCGGCGGCGCGGAGGCGCTGCCGGTGCTCTGGGAGGACAACTATCTCTCGCTGCTGCCCGGCGAGACGCGCGTGGTGACCGCCAGCTACGCGCACCGCGACCTGGGCGGCGCCGCGCCGCGTGTGGTGGTGAGCGGGTGGAACGTCCACACCACGTCGCCTCGTTAGGGACGCGTCGAGGTCCTGACCGGCGGAGGCATCGCTCTGACACTTCCCTGATACTTCTCTGAAACATCTCTGATACCTGGCCGGTGCCCGACGGGCACCGGCCTCGTGATGTTTACGGCATCCGCCGTCCGCGGCTCCCGCGGGCGAGTGCGGTTCGTGTGTACCGGATGCCCATGGCGACCTCGACCCTCGCTTCTCGCGCCCCCCGCAGCGACGCCCGCCCGTTCGACGCCACGCTCGATTACCGGCCGTCCTATCTCGCCGCCGGCGGGGTCGCGCTCCTCGCGCTCGCG
>DATEPM010000133.1:0-16608 GCA_035273185.1 Gemmatimonadaceae bacterium | reverse complement strand
GGAGGGCGGCCGCGGCGCGAGCGGCGGCCGCGCGGGGGAGCGGGTGCGCCGCACGCTCGTGGTGGCGCAGGTAGGACTCGCCGTCATGCTGTTGGTCGGGGCCGGCCTGCTGATCCGCAGCTTCCGCGAGCTCACGCGCGTGCAACTCGGCTTCGATCCGGATCACGTGCTGACGGCGCAGCTGCGCGCGGCCGGCTCACGATACGATTCGGCATCCGCGGTCAATCGGTTCTACGACGGTGTGCTCCGCGAGCTCGCGCATGCGCCCGGCGTCGTCGCCGTGGGCGTGGCGACGAATCTCCCCACGCAGGGGAGTGTGGGCAGCTCGATCCGCGTGGAAGGGGAGCAGGTGGACGAGACCAGGTTGCCCGATATCACCTACGTGGCGGTGCGCGGCGACTACTTCGGCGCGCTGCGCATTCCGCTGCTGGCCGGCCGTGGCTACGACGCGAGCGACGCGCCCGGCGCTCCCAAGACGGTCATCATCAACGAGGCCGCAGCCCGGCGCTTCTTCCCGGATGGGGACGCGATCGGCCGGCGCATCGTCATCGGCCCCGATCCGCACGGCGCCCCGATGACGATCATCGGCATCGTAGGCGACATCCGTGAGGAAGGCCTCGACCTCCCCGCTGAGCCGACGTTGTTCGCGAATCATCGGCAGGAGACGTGGTTGAGTTCGGCGGCCGTCGTCATTCGGACCACGGGGGACCCGCTGCGCGCCAGTTCGCTGCTCCGGCACGCCGTGAGGGACATGGATCCGACACTCGCCGTCCGCGAGGTCCGCACGCTCGACGACGTCATCGGCGTGAGCCTTGCACGGCGCCGCTTCGCGCTCGGTGTGACCTCGAGCTGCGCCGCGCTCGCTCTGCTGCTCGCGGCTGTCGGCATATACGGTGTGCTCGCCTACGCGGTCACCAGTCGCACGCGCGAGTTCGGCGTGCGGCGCGCCCTGGGCGCCACTGGGCGCAGCGTTCTGCTGCTCGTGTTGCGCGAAGGACTCGCCTGGTCGCTGCTGGGGCTTGGCCTGGGCATCGCCGGCGCGCTCGCCGGTGGCCATCTGCTCGCGGGGATGTTGTTCGGTATCACGCCTCTCGACGGGTCCACGTACGCCTCGGTCGCGGTGGGACTCCTGCTGGTGGTCGCCGCTGCATCCGTCCCGCCGGCGCTCCGGGCCGCTCGTGTGGACCCGCTCACCAGCATGCGCGCGGAGTGATTTGCGCGCGAGCATGCACGCACTGGCCGAGCGCCCCCACGCGGGCGCGCCGGCCTTGCGAGGCGCCCGTTTCCCACGCTAGTTCAGCGCCCATGCGCACCTTGATTTCCTTCCACAGCACGGCGATCGCCCTCGTGGTGGGCGCCCTTGCCAGCGCTCCCGCATCCAGCCAGGGCGTACGCTCGCAATCCCGCGACGTCGCGACGCTCCGGGCCACGGTCGAAGCGCGCCTCGACAGCCTCCAGGCCCAGAGCTCCTTCTACGCCCGGGATCTCGCCACCGGACGCGAGATCGCCGTGCGGGCCGACGTGCCGATGAACACCGCGAGCGTGATCAAGATCCCGGTGCTGATCCTCGCCTTTCGCGACGCGGACGCCGGCCGGCTCGATCTCGGCCAGCGCTACACCATCCGGCCGGAAGACCTGCGGCGCGGCACCGGACTGCTGCAGACCTTCGCCCCGGGACTGCAGCCGACCATCCGCGACATCCTCACGCAGATGATCGTCACGAGCGACAACACCGCGACCGACATCATGATCGCGAAGGTCGGCGGCCGCGATCGGGTGAATCGGATGCTCGACTCGCTCGGCTACCGGCAGACGCGGCTCAACATGACGACGGGCCAGATCTTTCGCGCGGTGTGGGTGCAGGCCGACCCGTCGCACGCGACGATGACCGATCGCGAGATCTTCGAGCGCGGCTTCCCCAACGACAGCGGCGCGAACGCGCGCAACGTCGCCTTCGTGGCCGACTCGTCCCGGTGGCTCGGCCAGACCACGGCGCGGGAGATCGCCCGACTCCTGGAGCAGTTGCAGCGCGGTGAGCTGGCCAGCAAGAGCTCCACTGCCGGCATGCTGCGGATCCTCCGAGGGCAGTTGTACGCGTCGCGCCTGCCGCAGCGGATCCGCTTCCGCGCCGGAATCGCCCACAAGACGGGCGACTGGCCGCCGCTGCTCGGCAACGACGTGGGCATCGTCTACGCCGCGAATGGCCCGATCGTGATGGCGGTATTCACGAACAACAATCGCGGGGACTTCTTCGATCTCGAGGCCACCGAGGGGAAGATCGCCGAGGACGTGCTGGACGCGTGGGGCGGAGCTCGCGTCCGCTGAATCGCGGATTATGAGCCCGGAGGCCGCATGGTCGCGGGAGCAGGAACCGCGATCACGCGCGCGCGGACGCATTCCACATCGTTCGCGGAGATGCTCATCTCGACGATGACCTTCCGCTCGCCCACGTCGGTGGCGCGGGACCTGAGCACGAGCTCCTGGCCCACCGGCGTCGGACGCAGGTAGTCCACGTGCAACGATGCCGTGACGAACCGCGGCGTGGGATCGATGCCAGGCACGGCACCTGCGGCCGTCATCGAGGCTGCGGCTGCCGTCGCCATCGCCTGACAGTCGGCCAGGGAAGCAATGAGTCCGCCGTAGACGAATCCCGGAAGGGCAATGTGATAGCGTGCGGGCTGGAATCGAGCGACAACCTCGCCGTCGTGCGATTCGCTTTCACGTGCAGACCGTGTGCGTTGAGACGCCCGCATCCGTAGCAGTGGGCGAAATCTTCCGGATAGAGATCCTGGAGTGCGCGCATGGCCGAATAATGGTCGATGTATCTTCGCTGGTGTGTGGACCGCCTGGAGTGCATGTTGAGCCGTCTCTCCGGCGCCGGAGTTTCGCGCCCGTCCCGAACTCGTCGGAACCCGCCACTCTGCTGCCCACCGCGCCGTGAATACTCGCCGCCAGTTCCTCATACAGGCTCCGCTCGGCCTGCTCGGCGCCGTTGCTGCCTGTCGCAGTGCCGGCACGCATCCCGAGCCTGGCCCCTCGCCCGCAGCCACGCCGTCGCCGACGCCCGGCGCGCCGCCCGCCTTCAACACCGCACCGCCGGTCGGGCCCGAGGTGACGCCCGCCACCTTCGCCGAGGCGGAGAAGCTCGTTCAGGTCCAGATGACGGACGCGGAGCGCCGCATGGCCGCGGCGAGTTGGCGCACGTCGATGGCCGCGCTCCTCGAGCGGCGCACGGGTCCGCGCCGGATCGCGCTGGAGGCGACCCTCGCGCCGGCCACCCGGTGGGATCCGGCCATTCCCGGCGAAACGACCGGCCCCGCGCGCGACCGCTTCGTGCGCAGCAGTACGGAGACGGCTCCGCTCCCCTCGAGCGACGAGGACATCGCCTTCGCCACGGTGACGCAGCTCTCCCGCTGGATCGAGACGCGCCGGCTCGCCTCGGAGCGCCTGACGAGCATCTACCTCGACCGGCTGCGGCGCTTCGATCCGCGCCTCCGCTGCGTGATCACCCTCACGCCGGACACCGCGCTGGCCGAGGCGCGGCGCGCCGACGCGGAGATCGCGGCGGGTCACTACCGCGGCCCGCTGCACGGCATTCCCTACGGAGTGAAAGACCTGCTCGATACCGCCGGTATTCCGACGACCTATGGCGCGGAGCCGTTCCGCAATCGCGTACCCGCCGCCGATTCGGCGGTCGTCGCGCGGCTCCGAGCAGCCGGGGGCGTGCTGCTGGCGAAGCTGAGCATGGGCGCGCTGGCGCTCAACGACATCTGGTTCGGCGGCCAGACGATGAACCCCTGGCTGCTCGAGGAGGGCGCATCGGGGTCCAGTGCCGGCCCGGGCGCGGCCACGGCGGCCGGCCTCGTGGGCTTCTCGCTAGGCAGCGAGACCGGCGGCAGCATCGTGAGCCCCAGCATGCGCTGCGGCATCACCGGACTGCGCCCCACCTACGGCCGCGTCGCGCGCACCGGCGCGATGACGCTCTGCTGGTCGCTGGACAAGCTCGGGCCGATGACCCGCGGGGTCGAGGATGCGATGCTCGTCCTGCAGGCGATCACGGGCCCGGATGTCGGCGATGTCGCGAGCGTGCCGAGCCACCTTGACTTCGATGCCGCCGCCCCGGTGGCCGGCCTGCGCGTGGGGTACGTGCCGGCGTGGATGCACGAGGCACCCGCCACCGACGTGGACCGCGCCACCCTCGACCAGATGGCCAGGCTGGGCATGGTGCCGACCCCTATCACGCTCCCCGACTGGCCATACGACTCTCTGAATCTCGTGCTCTTTGCCGAAGCGGCGGCGGCGTTCGAGGAGCTGACCCTGAGCGGACAGGCCGCCCAGCTCCGGGTACAGGTGCCCGACGCCTGGCCCAACCTCTTTCGGGAGGCGCGCTTTCTCTCGGCGGTGGATTTCGTCCAGGCCGACCGCCTGCGCCGCAAGGTGGCGCAGGAGATGGCGCGGGTGATGTCCCAGGTGGATCTGCTGCTGGTACCTTCCCTTCGCGATGAGATGCTGGTGATCTCGAACAACACCGGCCACCCCTCGCTCACCCTCCGCACGGGCTTCGTGCACGTGTCGGAGGCGCGTAGCGACTGGGCGCCAGACCCCGCGCATCCGCTGCCGAGGTTCTCGCCCCCGCGCCGGGTGCCGCATGGCGTGACCCTCATCGGCCGGCTGTTCGACGAGGGCACCATCGCGCGTGCCGGGCTCGCCCTCGAGCGGTCGCTCAACGTCGCCGGAGAGCGGCCGCCGGGCTTTTGAGTTGGTCCCGCCCCCACAATGGCTCTGGCTGGCCAGAATGCCTCGGGCTGGCCCCAACGACGAAGGGGTGACGCATGAGGCGGATGCCATCTGATGCTGCGGATCGCTCCCGCTGGCGACACAGCGCCGAGCGCAACGAGCCTGAATGAATGCTGTGCGAATGGCCTCGGGAGGCCTCTACCCGTCAGGATAGGCGTGCGCGAGAGTAGAGCTCCGCGGGTGTGCCGTCCCAAAATTCATTCACGGCTCGTCGCGAGAGGACCCGTTCCGCCACCCAGAGCAATTCGCAGCATCCGGGTAGTTCATCCGCCGCATCCGTATACCCTTCGTCATTGGGGCCAGCCAGGTGTGCCAAAGCGCGACTGGCGGTCCTGCGACAGCCTTCTATCTTGGCAGGCGACACCTCGCGCGCAGGAGGAGATCCCTGATGACGCTCGATGACTCGATGCTCGACGCGGCTGGCTCGATCGAGCGCAGGCTGCTGGCGGATCTCCCGGATGGAGAGCGCGACGAGCTCTCCAGCTCCATCGAGCGCGCGCTCTTCGCGGAGGCACGCGCGGGGGAGCTCACGCTCGCCTCACTCCGGATGTGCGTCGTGCTCGTGGCACTCCTGTGCGGGGCTGCGCTCTTTCTGATCCACCGCTCCTCGCCGCGTGCGTTCGCCGCGATCCTGGCGGCCTGCTTCGCGTGGTTGGCCCTCGGGTTGGCTCTGCTCGCCGGTCTGCGCCGCGGCTGGTATCGCCGCTGGTTGCGGTTTGCTGCTCCGTTGGTGGACGGCGTCATGATTGCCGTCGTCTGCTCTGCCCTGTGGCAGCTGGGGGACCGCTCGCCGCGCGACCAGGTGGAGGTATTCGGTTTCGCCGCGGCACTCTGCGCCTACCTCGCGATCTCCGGCGCGCCGCGGCTCTCCCGCTCCGCCATGCAGTGGAGCACGGCGGTCGCGTGCATCATCCTGCTCGGCATTGCAACGCTCTCGGGTGCCGGCATCCTCGTCGCGTTCGGCGCCGTGGCGCTGCTCGTCCTCGTCGGAGTGCTGGGCAGCCGCGCGCCCGTGCTCATCCGCCGGGTCGTGATGAACGAGGTCGGACGCAGCGCCATGACGCGCCGGTACGACGAGGCTCGGCAGACGGTGGAGGCCCGTGAGCAGGTGCTCAAGATCGTCTCGCACGACCTGCGCACCCCGCTGCATACCGTCGCCATGAGTACATCGCTCCTGCTCGAGGGCGCTGGGACCGACGAGCAGCGTCACCGACAGCTCGCGATCATTCGCCGCGCCGGCGAACGCATGAATCGCCTGGTGAAAGATCTGCTCGACGTCGCGAAGCTCGAGGCGGGCCAGCTGGCGATTCAACCGCGGGCCATCGAGGCAGCGCCGTTGCTCGCGGAGGCGGACGAGACGCTGCGTCCCGTGGTCGAGGAGCACGCCCTGCACCTGGAGACGGACGTTCGCCCCGATCTGCCCATGATCCAGGCCGATGCCGGGCGGGTGCTTCAGGTGCTCTCCAACCTGGTGAGCAACGCGGTCAAGTTCACCCCACCGGGCGGCCGCATCAGCATTCGTGTGGTGCCCGAGGGCCGCCAGGTGCGGCTGTCGGTGACCGATACGGGATGCGGAATCCCGCCGGGCCAGCTTTCACAGGTCTTCGGCCGGTTCTGGCAGGCCGATCCCGCCGACCGGCGCGGTATCGGGCTCGGGCTCGCCATCTCCAAGGCGATCGTCGAGGCGCACGGCGGCCGCATCTGGGTGGAGAGCCGCGTCGGCGAGGGCACCACCTTCCATTTCACCCTCAGCGCATCGGAGCCGTCCGCAGCGCCGGCGGCAATGCGAACACGGCACCATCGACCTGATTTTCCCTTACCCGCATCACCTTTACATCCTCCTCCACTCCCGCCGCCCGGATGACGAGCTTCATCGGCACGCGAATACCTTCGATGGGCTGATAGTCCGAGACGATGGTCTTCACGGTCACCGGTCCGCCGTCCGTCTCCTGCGGAAAGACGTTGCCGGCGAAGAGCCCGGACTGCACGTCGTAGTACTCGAACCACTGCCGGCCCGTGGTGCTCACGAGGCGCAGCCGATAGCACGGCCGTCCCTCGAAGTCGCCCACGTCCATCGTGGCGATGCTCCGGAAGAGCGAGTCGGGGTGCAGATCGAAGTCGAACTGCGACTGGTCGCGGAGCTGCGCGAGGGCCGCGCCGTTCAGCCGCTTCGGTCGCTCCCCGGGCTTCGAGGTCCATCCTGTCGTGCCGTCGTACGCCGTGATCTCGGTGCCGAGGTCCGGGTATTCCACCTTGACGATGCGCTTGTCCGGCCGCGCCGTGAACACTTCGACCGTTCCATGCAGCTGGCGCGCCGGGAACTCGTAGCGCGCCCAGACGTATCGCGACTGAATCTTCCGGAGCAATCGCTCGCCCCCCACGGCCTCGACGTGCCGGCGAATGACCTCCCGCGCGTCGGGCAGAGGCGCGCCGCCGCCTTGCGCGCGACGTGCCGTCGTGGGCGCCGACGGCGCCGCAAGGGCAGCGGCGCTCGCGGCGACCAGCCCCGCCCCGCACCAGCGTCGCAGTTCGCGCATGGGCGGCATCACCGCAGCGTGTACTCGAGCTGCAGCATCGCCAGCCGGCCGATGGCCGGCGCGCCGATGAACTCGCGATGCACGTCGTCGAGCAGATTCTGCACGGTGAGCGTGAGCACGAGATCGGGACGCCGCGGCACTCGATAGGCGGCGCCGGCGTCGGCCAGCGTGTACGCGGCCACGGTGCCGGCGTACACGCCCGAGATCATCGGAAAGCCGCCGGTGTACCGGCCGCGCAGATAGGTGCTGAGCCCGCGTTCCGCGCTGCGGAACTGCAGCGAGACGCTGGCGCGGTTGCCGGGTGCGTTGAGGGCGAGGTCCGAGAACCCGCCCAGCTCGGACCTCGTCCACAACGTGCGATTCGTCCACGAGTACGCGCCAGTGAGGCTCAGCCCCTCGCGTATCGTCCACTGCGCGCCGATGTCGCTGCCCATGCGATGCAGGGCGCCGAAGTTGCGAAAGCTGACGAGGACGTCGGGGCTGCCGCCCAGTGAACCCGTGGGAGCGATGGTGCCGAGCGGAATGCCTGGCGTCTCGGCGGACCCGGTGACGCCGCCCAGGCGCGTGGCGATCAGCTGCGCCTGCCCCGGCGACATGTACTGTTGCAGATATACCGCGAGCGAGGCCGCGTCCAGAAAGGCCGACGGCGTGATCACCGTGGGAGGCCCGATGAAGTCCCGGCGCCACTCGTAGTACACGTCCAGCGCGAGACGCACGTCCTCGCCCAGCGTGCCCTTGTAGCCCAGCTCGGCCGCACTGGTCACAGTGGGCCGAAGCGCGGGGATGTTCTGCACCTCGTCAGGCGAGATGCTGCTGAACCGCGGCGTCGACCCGGACACGTCCAGCACGCGCAGCATTGTCGCGACCTGCGCGGCCGTGGGTGCCGGGATGCCGCTCAGGTCGCCCCACCCGGCGTTCTTCGCGAAGGTAACGGCTCCCTGCCAAGCCAGCGTCGCATCCGCCGCCAACGGCTGTCCCGGGGACGCGAATGGCGACTGCATGCACAGACCGCCCGCGCTCCCGCCGCAGCTCCGGCGGAAGGCGAAGCCGGCGCGCGGCACACCCACCGAGCGCACCACGAAGGGCAGGGATGCGGGATCGATCGCCACGGGAAAATCGGAGAACAGGTCCTGCGCCGTGGGGGTCTCGAAGGCGCGATTGAAGGTGAGGCGCAGGGTGTGGTCGTCGCTCGCGCGGAAAACGATCGCAGCGCGCGGCGACAGCACCGGCGCGGACAGCCGGTCGCTGCGGTCCAGGCGCACGGCGGCCAGGAAGTCCACGCGCGGCGAGAGATGCGTCTCCGATTGCAGGTAGCCGCCGATCTCGTCGATGGTGTCGTCGCTCTCGTTGCTGCCGTCGATCGTACCGCCGGTGCGCGGCTCGGTGCGCTGCGCATCGAGACCATAGGTCACCGTCTCCCTCATCCCGATATCGCTGGCATTCTGTAGCTGGCCCACGAGCATCCGCGAGCGATCCACGATGTGTGCGCCGGTGCGCAGGAGGTACGTGCCTCCGGCGTCGTTCAGGTTGGCGAACGCCTGGGCGAAGAGGCGCCCGCGCTGCAGCTGCGCCTGGAGATAGTCCAGGCTCCACTCGCGCACCTGCGCCGCGCCCACGCCGGTGAGCTCGACGGCGCTGCCGGCGTGCGTCCTCCCCATCGCCAGCCGGAGTCTGGTGCGTTCGTCCGGCCGATACTCCAGCGCGCCTTCGGTGCTCCAGCGCGACACGGCGAAATCGCGCCGGCCGGTCAGGACGCTCCCGGGGGCCGCGCCCGCAGCGATGGCGCTGTCGCGCGCCTCGAGCTCCACGGCATCGCGCTCGCGCCAGTCCGTGCCGGCGAGGTACTGCGCGGTGATCTTGTATCCAAGCTTGTCGCCGAACGTACCCGCGTGCCGCAGGGATAGCTGTTCTCCACCCCCGGCCGGCCCACTCGCGTTGCCACTGCGGGCGAGGGCCGTCGCGCTCACCGTGGTTCCGGGCCACTCGAACGGGGACTTCGTGAAGATCTGCAGCACGCCCGCGGCGGCGTTGGGCCCGTACAGCGCGGCCGCGGGCCCCAACACGACTTCCAGACGGTCGATGTCGGCGCTCGTGGTCGGGATCAGCCATGGCGTGTTGACGCGCAGCGACGGCACCATGTCGAAGCGATGGTCCGTGAGCACCAGCAGCGATCCCGAGAAGACGCCGTTGAACCCGCGCGTGACGATGTGGCTCTGGATGATCCCCGTCGTGGCGATGTCCACGCCGGGCGCGTCCCGCGCGTGTTCCACCGGAGTCACCGTCGGGCGTTCCTGCACCGTGCGCGCATCCACCACGGATACGGTCGCGGGGGCGTCACTGGAGCGCTCCGGCCGTCGGCTCACGCTCACGACCACCGGATCCAGTCGCGCCCCCAACGGTTCCAGGGCGAGGAGGATGTTCGCGGCCGTGTCGGTGGGCGAGATCAGCACGTCAGCGTGCAGCACCGGCGCATAGCCGAGGAGTGTGGCGGCGACCACATATCGCCCGGCGGGCAGGGTGCCGACGCGGTATGTCCCATCCGCGAGCGTGACGACGCGGCCGCGCATCGTGGAGTCTGGCATCGCGCCGCGCACGTCGATGCGCGCCCCGGCGAGCGGCGCTCCCGTGGCGGCATCGGTCACGCGGCCGGTCACCGCGCCGGTCTGCGCGGCAGCCCGAGGCGCAGCGGCGACGGCGAGCAGCAGGAGACCCGCGACGCCCGTTGCGAGGGAATCCTGCACGGTCACGTCAGCTCCGGTGCAGCACGAGGCTGAGGGTGCCGCTGGCGCCGATGGCCTGACCTGGCACCCCGACCGCGAGCGAGGTGCCGTTCAGCGAGCCGGCGTATGCCAGCCCCGATGCCACGCTCGAGGTGAACGTGATGGTGCTGCCGCTGCGCACGTAGGTGCCCGCGTCGCTGATGATCGCCTGGGAGGCCTGGCTTCCTCCCTCCGTTCCCGTCACCACGGCGGTGTATGTCGAGCTCGAGGAACCCGGCACCAGGTCCAGAGTGGCGCTCTGGATCACCACGGTGCCGACCGCAGTGTTGGAGATGGAGGCGGGCAGCGCCTGTCCGTTGACGCTCACCAGGGTGTAGGTGCCGCCTTCCGATGCCGGCGGGGCGGTGGAGTCGCCGTGGCAGGCCGCGGCCATGCACAGCAGGGCGGCGCCGAGGGCCGCCGTGCGGCCGCGCCGACAGGTGAGGCGGTCACGTATCATCGGGCAGCTCCGCATAACGATCCTCCGCGCAGGTGAGTGTGTTCAGTTCCGCGAGGCCACGAGCCGCAGCCGCGCCAGCTCGGCGCGTACCGCGTCCACCTCGTGCTGCACGGACGGCTCGGGAGAGGGCCGCAGCGCGAGATAGTGCGTGTACGCCCGGACGGCCGCCGGCCGGTCGCCGGTGGCGGCCGCGAGCCGTCCCTCCTCGCGCAGCGAGGCCGCGAGATAGAAGAGACCCGACAACGCGTAGGGACGCCGCCGCAGCGCGCGCAGCGCGCCGGCCGTGTCCCCCTGCTGGAGCCGCAGGCGCGACACCAGCAGGTTGCCGATCGTGAAATCCGCGTCGCGCGGACCGCGTGCCATGATGTGGTCCAGCCGGTCCAGCGCCGCGCGTGCATCCGGTCGGTGTTGCAGGGCGGCCGCCCACACCTCGATCGCCGCGGGGCAGACGGGCTCCGCTCCCACGACGGAGGTGTTCCCCCCGCCGTACCGGCGCCGTTGGACCGGCGGCAGGATCCTCCTCAACGCGGCGAGCGTTGCCGCCGCGCTATCCGCCAGACCATGGCCAAGGCGCCACTCCTCCACGGCGCAGCGCGCGAGGTACTCGGCGGCACGGTCGGCATCGGTGGGCGCCGGATTGCTGCCCGCATCGCCAATCGCCACGGTGAGCTGCGCGACGGCGTCGACCGCCGCCGCTGCATCGCCACCGCCGAACAGCGCGTCGCGGATCTCCTGCGCCTCGATGAGCGGAATGAAATACGGCTCGTCCTCGAGCGCCGTCTTGAGCAGATCGGCGCGCGCGGCGCGCGGGCGACCCTCGTTCAGCTCCAGCATATAACGCCCGGCGGCGACGTTCACGCGATCCGCGGAGCGGGTCGCTTCCTGCTGGATCGCGTCGAGCGCGCGGGAGCCGTCGGCAAGCGCCACCCCGTCGAGCTGGGCGCTGATCGCGATGAGCCCGGCGCTCGCCTCGCTGAGTTGGCCGAAGCGGCTTCTGATGGCCGACAGCGCGCGATCGTCGCCGCGCGCCAGCGCGATCCGCCAACGCAGGAACTC
The DNA here is from genome assembly GCA_035273185.1 of Gemmatimonadaceae bacterium. Lineage (GTDB taxonomy): Bacteria > Gemmatimonadota > Gemmatimonadetes > Gemmatimonadales > Gemmatimonadaceae > AG2. Next base: position 4,999 of record DATEPM010000133.1, on the reverse strand, counting down.
CGAGCGATCGGTCGTCGTGTCGCCGTCCGGGAGGCGCGCCGCGAGCTGTTCGGCGCGGTCCAGGTCTCCGGTGACCACCGAGAGCTCGGCCAGCTCTTCCAGCGCCGGAGCGAACGCCGAGTCCCGATGCAGTGCCTGCTCGAAGCTCTTGCGTGCCAGCGTCAGCGCATCGTCCCACTCCACTTGCTGGCCGTAATGAAAGAGCGCGTTACCAAAGCCGAAGTACGCCTCCGGCTCGTCCGGCAGCGCGTCCAGCGCGCGATCCCAGGACTCGATCTCGGCCCGGCGGGTGGACACGAGCGGATAATCCGGACCCGCCGCCGCGAGCAGGAAGGCGCGGTCGCCATCGTTCAGCGAGTCGCGCGCCTGCCAGGCGATTCGCAGCCCGCGTTCCGCGGGCTCGTTGCGCACCTGGTCGTAGTTCGACGCGGCCACGAGTCCGAGAGCGGCCAGCGCGAAGTCCGATTCACCGTCGGAAACGCGCGAGGAATCCAGTGCGCGCTCGAAGAGCGTCACGGCGTCACCATAACGACCGGCGCGATAGCTCCGCTTTCCCGCGAGATAGGCACTCACCGCGGCGGTCGGCAGCTGCTCGAGCAGATATATATGACGTTCCTCTCCCGCCTGCTGGCTCATCAGCTTGTTGGCGATGGTGTCCACCAGGGCGGGGTAGCTCGTGGACGGTCCCTCCGCGGTCGCGGTCGCCTGGTGCTTTCCGGTGCGCACGTCCACGAGTGAGGCGTGCATCTGGATGCCCAGAGGCACCTGGACCACGGAGCCCATCACCAGCGCGCCGGCTCCGAGGCTCCTCGCCAGCCGGAGGTCCGCGTCCTCGGAGAGATCCACGTTGTCCTGGCCACCGGCGCGCCGCCAGGCGCGAAGGACGCGCCCCGCGTCCACGGCGTGCGGGAATTTGACCTGCAGCAGGTCCACCATCCCTTCACGAAGGTCCGCCACGTCGGGGTTGGTGACGGCGACGCGGAACGGGACGACCGCCACGACGTCGCCGGCGGGATCTGCTGGCGCGTGCAGACGCATCCACACGGCGCTGGCGGCCAAGAGCAGGAGAGCGGACCCCGAAACGACCGCCGTGCTGGCCACGCGGGAGAGCCGCCACCGTGCGCGCGAGGGGCGGTGCGGCGGATCGGCGACAATGAACTCGTCGCTGGGAGCGCCGGCGGCGCGCATGAGCTCCACGGCCGTGCGGAAGCGGTCAGCCGGCGCCTTTGCCAGCGCGCGCTGCACCGCGGCATCGACCGCTTCGGGACAGCTCGCGCGCTCCCGGCAGAGCGACGGCGGGGGAGCGCTCACGTGCTGCGCGATGAGCGCCTGCGCCGTGGCGCCGCGGAAGGGCGCGACGCCGGCGATCATCTCGAACAGCACGCAGCCCAGACTGTAGACGTCGGCGCGCGCGTCCACGTTCCGGTCGCCCGATGCCTGTTCGGGGCTCATGTAGGCGGGCGTCCCCACCGCGATCCCCGATTCGGTGAGCGGGGCGCTGGACGCGGTGTAGATCGCGCGTGCCAGGCCGAAGTCCGCCACCAGCACCTCGTCGCCCAGGAGGAGGATGTTCTCCGGCTTGATGTCGCGGTGGACGATGCCCTGATCGTGCGCGTAGTCGAGCGCGGACGCCACCTGCCGCGCGATGGCCAGTGCCTCGCCCACCGGAAGCTGCCGTTCGCGATCCAACCGCTGGCGGAGCGTCTCGCCCGCGATGTACGGCATGACGTAGTACAGCAGCGTGCCGGCGCCGGCGTCCCCCGAGTCGAGCAGCGGGAGGATGTGCGGATGCGTGAGCTGGCACGCGATGTTGATCTCCCGCACGAATCGCTCGCCACCCATGGACGTGGCGAGCTCCGGGCGCAGCACCTTCACCGCGACGCGTCGGGAGTGGCGCAGGTCCCGGGCGAGGTACACGACCGCCATGCCCCCGCGGCCGAGCTCCCGCTCGATCTCGTAACGGCCGGCGAGGGCCGCGCTGAGTTCCTCGTTCGAAGCGTCCATCGCCTCGGTGCTGCTGTGCGAAGGGCGCCAATGTAACCCGGTGTGTCATGGCTCACCAGACGCGGGCCCACCCCGCCTGCGCTGGCCAAGCCACTGCACCGCCCCTATGTTGGCGCGACCCCCCCCACCCCCGGCAACATAGGAGAGTACTGGTGACCTGGATCGAGACCACCGGGCCGGACGCCGCGACTGGAGCGTTGCGCGACGCCTACGCGGCGCAGCGGGCCCTGTATCCCAGGGAATACGCCGGCCCCCCCGCCCAGCCGGCATCGGCGGGTGCGAACAGCATCATCGCGTCGCATTCGCTCATCCCCGCCGCGCTACAGCACGCCTTCGCCACCTTCGGCGCGCTGATGAGCCCCGACCTCCCGCTGGAGCGGCGACATCACGAGATGATCGCGACGGTCGTCTCGGTCACCAATCGGTGCCGGTATTGAATGGTCTCGCACGCAGAGTTTCTGCGTCGGGTCACGCTGGATGAGACGATGGTCGCCGCGCTGTGCGCCGACTACCGCACCGCGCCGATCAGTGCCGCCGAGCGCGCGATGCTCGATTACGCCGTGGACATCACGGAGGATGCGACGCGCATCTCACGCGAGACGCTGGACGGCTTGCGGGCGCACGGCTTCGACGATCGCGGCATCCTGCAGATCGCGTTGATCGCCAGCTGGTTCAATTACATCAATCGAGTGGCGGACGCGCTCGGGGTCGGCCGCGACGACGTCGCGACGAGCTGCACGTTGCCCGTGCCCGCGCCCGCGGCGTGGGGCGGCTACCCCTCGTCTCACTCCGCCGTCGATGACGGGCGCCTCTCAGTGGGGTGACGGCTTCGCCCGACGGATGGCCACCACCGGGTGCAGCTCCCAGCCCCCGCTCGCAGCTCCGGCGCTGCGGGTTGCCTCCGCGCTCGACGGATAGATGCGCACCGTTCGCTGGGGCATCATCGGCTGCGGCGACGTCACGGAGGTGAAGAGCGGCCCTGCCCTGCAGCAGGCCAGGAATTCCGCGCTAGTGGCTGTGATGCGGCGCACCGGTACGCTCGCCCGCGATTACGCCGAGCGCCACGGTGTGCCGCGCTGGTACGACGACGCGGACGCCCTGATCCACGACCCCGAGGTGGACGCGGTGTACATCGCGACGCCGCCGTCCTCGCACCGGGAGTACACGCTCCGCAGCGCGGCGGCGGGGAAGCCCGTGTACGTCGAGAAGCCCATGGCGCTGGGTTTCAAAGAATGCGAATCGATGATCGCGGCGTGCCGCGCGGCCGGCGTGCCGCTCTTCGTCGCGTACTATCGCCGCGCGCTCCCGCGCTTTCTCCAGATCCGGGAGCTGGTGCAGTCCGGCGCCATCGGAGACGTGCGGTTCGTGAACGTCACCCTGCACGAGCCGCCCGCACCGAATGTGCTGGCCCCCGCGAGCCTACCCTGGCGGGTGCGGCCGGAGATCTCTGGCGGCGGGCTGTTCGTCGATCTTGCCTCGCACATGCTCGACTTTCTCGACTTCACGCTTGGCCCCATCCGCGAGGCGCGCGGCCTCGCCTCGAATCAGGCGCACCTGTATCCGGCGGAGGACATCGTCAGCGGCGCCTTTCGCTTCGAGTCGGGTGTGCAGGGCGTTGGCAGCTGGTGCTTCTGCAGCTTCGAGAAGCAGGACCGCACCGAGATCATCGGCAGCCGGGGACGGATCACCTACGTGACGTTCGACAGCTCCCCCATCGTGCTCGAGACCGCGCTGGGCCGCCGAGAGCTGGCAATCGCCAATCCGCCGCATATCCAACAGCCGCTCATCCAGCTCGTGGTGGATGAGCTGAACGGTTGCGGCACCTCGCCCAGCACCGGGGAGAGCGCTGCGCGCACGTCGCGGGTGATGGACCAGTTGCTGGCCTCGGTGCGGCCGGAGGGAGCGCGGCCGATGCGTTGATCCTTGCGGCCGTCTTTCCAGAGCGAGATGCTTATGGCGCCCAGCCACACTCCTCTTCTCGAGGTCACTCATGTCCCGCTCCGCCCGTGCCGCGTGCCTGGCGCTCGCCGCCGCGCTCACCCTCGCCACGACCGCCAACGCGCAGACCTTCACCGCGCAGAAGATGGACATCGGCGGCGAGGGGTTCTTCGACTACCTCTCGGTGGACACCGCCACGGGCCGCGTGTTCGTGTCGCGCGGCACGCACATCCAGGTGGTGGACGGCGCCACCGGGCGTGCCGTCGGCGACATTCCGAACACGCCGCGCACTCACGGTGCGCTGATCGTCAACAGCGCGCACAGGGGATTCACCACCAACGGCGGGGACTCCACCTCGACGATGTTCGATCTCGCGACGCTGGCCGTGATCAAGCAGATCCACACCGGCGCCTCGGGGCTGGACGGTTTCATGTATGATGATGCGGCCAACCGGGTGCTCACCATCGATCACAGCCGGCCGAATGGCACGGCGGTCATCATCGATCCGGCGTCCGGCGTCGTGGTCGGGAAGCTGACCACCACCGGCGCCGCGCCCGAGGGAGGCGTGAGCGACGGGAAGGGGCGCATCTTCATCAACGTCGAGGACCGCGCCGCGATCGACGTGGTGGACGACCGGAGCTGGAAGGTGGTGGACACCTGGTCCGTGACACCCTGCGAGGGTCCCACCGGCATCGCCATGGACCGCGCGACCAGTCGCATCTTCGTGGGCTGCAGCAACACGTCCATGGTGGTGGACGCCACCACCGGCAAGGTCGTGGCGCAGATCCCCAATGGCGGCGGTGTCGATGGCATCGCCTGGGACCCCGCCGAGAAGCTGCTCTACATCCCGAGCGGCGCTGCCGGCAACGTGACCGTGGTGCACGAGGACACGCCCGATAAGTATACGGTGATCGCGACGGTGGAGACGATGCGCGGGGCCCGGACCATCGCCGTGAACCCGAAGACCCACACGGCCTACGTGTTCACGCCGGAGTTCGGGCCGCCGCCGGCACCGGCTCCCGGCGCGCCCCCCGCGCCCACCACGGGCCGCGGCCGT
>DATEPM010000132.1:0-2084 GCA_035273185.1 Gemmatimonadaceae bacterium | reverse complement strand
GACCTCGCGGCGGACGAGCGGGCCGCGGCACCTGCGGACATCCGGCGACAGACCGACACCGCCGCGTGACAGCATTGAGCCCGCCACGCTCCATGCGGTCCAGTTCCGCACCTGGATGGGGTCGCGGCGACGGTGGAGCTCCGTGGCGGTGCACGGATCCGCAGCTGGATGCCGGCTACCGATCCACGCGCCCGGTGATCCACCCCTCCCGTACCGCGCGCTGCGCGGCCGTGGCGCCGGGAATCTCCGCGAGCGTCCAGCGGTCCGGGCTCCGGACGAGGCGCAGGCCGGCCCAGCCGAGTGCCTCGTCGAAGTTCACGTCGGCGGTGCCGCCCACGTAGCGCGTGAACCAGTCGTGGAGGTCCTCGCCGGCGGCCTCGCTCGCGGCGCGCTCCACGTCCGCCTCCGTGTAGCCACGCCCCTGCAGATAGTACGAGGCGTTCGGCTGCTCCCAGCTCAGCCGGCGCAGGTTGCGGAAGGCGTCGTCGAGCGCTCGCGCGCCCAGGCTGCGGGCGCGAATCAGCAAATCCAGATACAGCGCCCGGCCCGCGCCCTGCGTGTAGTAGCTGAAGAACGCGCTTCGGTCCACGGCATAGCCCGGCGAGGCGCCATCCCAGAAGGGCGCCACGAAGGACGCCATGCGCGGCGATACCTGCGTGCGGCCGGGGCTCGTGAGGTTCGGGCGCACGATGCTGTTCGCCACCATGGCGTACAGGCCCTCGCGCGGCAGGATCCCGGCGCGATACAGCGCCATCTGGCCGTAGTACTGCGTCCACCCCTCCGCCACCCACAGGCTCGGCTGGTACCGTTCGTGCGCGTAGTCGAACGGTCCCAGCAGGAGTGGCCGCACGCGCTTGACGTTCCAGACGTGGAAGTACTCGTGCGCCGCGCTGCCGATGCCGGAGAGCAGCGCCGCCGTGTCGCTCCACGCCGCCGCGCTGATGATCTGCGTGGAGAACAGGTGCTCCATTCCGTCGCCGCCCGGATAGCCGATGTTGAAGAGAAAGGTGTACATCTCCAGCGGCGGCGGGCCGAACACCGTGTTCTCATACCGTACGAGTTTCTCCACGTCGCCCACGAAGCGGCGGCGCGCGGCGGCGCTGGCGGGTCCGTTGTGGTGCACCATCGTCCGGTACCGTCGCCCGTCGACGGTGAAGCTGTCCACGAGAAAGCTCCGGGCCACCTCCGTCGGCGAGTCGATCAGACGATCGTAGTTCTCGAATGCGTAGTCGGTCTGGTCGGGCGTGCGGGTGTCTCCGTTCAGGATGTGCCAGCCGGCGGGGGGCTGCACGTGCAGCGTCACCGGGTCGGGCTTGTGGTGCACAACGTACAGGAAGAGTGATGCGCCGTTCCAGTTGGCGTGCGCGGTGTCCGCGACGCTGAACGTGCCGGAGAGTGTGTTGGCGAATACCCGATAGCGTACCGTGAGGCGGTTCGCGCCATCGGGATACACCCGCCACAGCGAGCCGTTCTCCCGGTCCCATGGCACCGGCCGCCCATCCTCGCGCGTGATCGAGAGATCCTCGAGATTGCGCGCGAAATCGAAGCGCGCGTACCGGCCCGGCGACCACACCGGCATCTGCAGCCGGATGGTGTCGCCCGACACGTGGGCCACGTCCATCTGGATCTCGTAGTAGTGCGACGCCGGGTCCGGCACGGAGAGCCGATAGGCGATCTCGAAGCGCGGCAGCGATGCGACGCGGGCAACCGCCGCCACCGCGGGTGCTGTGCCGGCGACGGCGGGCGACCGCGACCCGCTGCGGCAGGCGGGAGCGGTGAGGAGCAGGAACAAGGCGAACGGGCGGCGAGCCACGAATCCTCCGGAGCCGTGGGACGATGGCACGGGGCCGGCGGCGCGCCGGCCCGGCGAGAAGCTGCGCGCCCCGCTGCGGGCGCGCAACTGCAGCGCGCGCCGTCCCTGGCACGGATCGCGCACCTTCTGGTCATCCACCTCGGCGTCCCAGGAGACGAGCATGGCGGCGAAGAAGAGCGGCACGCGGAGCAAGTTGGCGGAATACCAGCGCAAGCGCGACTTCACGAGGACCGCGGAGCCCGCGGGGAGCGGCGCTGCGCAGGCGCGCGCC
>DATEPM010000131.1:0-15335 GCA_035273185.1 Gemmatimonadaceae bacterium | reverse complement strand
AGTCATCTACGGCGACCGACTGGGACCGGTTCGCGAGATCCAGGCGGGTTCGGGTTACTGGTCCGAGAATGGCGCGGTGCAGGTGTTCGGCCTTTCGGGGACACCCACTGGAGTTTGGGTGCGCTGGCCGGGAGGCCGAGAGAGTCGAGTGCCGGTTCCTCCTGGAGCGCGCGAGGTAGTGATCGCGCCCGATTCGGAGTGACTCGATGGCCGACGTCTTCATCCTCGGCATTTCGGCCTTCTATCATGACAGCGCTGCCTGCCTCCTGCGCAATGGCGAGATCCTCGCCGCGGCGCAGGAGGAGCGCTTCACGCGCGTGAAGGGTGACGCGAGCTTTCCCGCTCGCGCCATCGCCTTCTGCCTGGCGCGCGCCGGTATCCCGGCGTCGGAGCTCGCGGCGGTGGCGTTCTACGACAAACCGCTGCTCAAGCTCGACCGGCTGCTGGAGACGTATCTCTGGCTGGCACCGCGCGGCCTGCGCCAGTTTCTCCAGGCGGGGCCGCTGTGGGGCAGGAGCCGTCTGCGCGTGGCGCAGACCATCCGGGAGGAGCTGGGCGGTTACGAGGGCCGCGTGCTGTTCAGCGAACATCACGAGGCGCACGCCGCCAGCGCGTTCTATCCATCGCCCTTCGCCGAGGCCGCCGTGCTCACCATCGACGGCGTGGGCGAGTGGGCCACCGCCGCGATCGGCCGCGGCAGCGGCGCCGAGCTGACCCTCACCCACGAGCTGCACTGGCCCGACTCGCTGGGCCTGCTGTATTCAGCGTTCACGTATCATGCGGGCTTTCGCGTGAACTCGGGTGAGTACAAGCTCATGGGGCTCGCGCCCTACGGCGAGCCGCGCTACGTGGATCGCATTCTCCGCGAGCTGCTCACCCTGCGCGACGACGGCTCGTTCGTGCTGCACCAGCGCTACTTCGACTACCTGGGCGGCCTCACGATGACGAACGATGCGTTTGCCGCGCTGTTCGACGGGCCGCCGCGCGTGCCCGAGAGCCGGCTCACCCAGCGGGAGATGGATCTCGCACGCTCGGTGCAGGAGGTCTGCGAGGAGGTCGTCCGGCGCATGGCGCGAACGGCGGTGCGCGAGAGCGGGTGCCGCGCGCTGTGCCTCGCGGGCGGCGTCGCGCTCAACGCCGTCACCAACGGCAAGCTCCTGCGCGAGCGCATCGCCGACCGGCTGTGGATCCAGCCAGCCGCGGGTGACGCGGGCGGCGCGCTGGGCGCGGCGCTGCTGGCGTGGCACCGCTACTTCCAGCAGCCTCGCCGCGCGGACGGCGTGCACGACGCGATGCACGGCGCGCTGTTGGGGCCGTGCTTCACTCCCGATGAGATGGAGGCGGAGCTGCGCGCTGCCGGCGCGACGTACCGGCGCCTGCCTCGCGCGGAGGTGGTGCAGCGCGTGGCCGGCGCGCTCGCGGAGGGGGCGGTGGTGGGCTGGTTCGACGGGCCCATGGAGTTCGGTCCGCGCGCGCTGGGCGCACGAAGCATCCTGGCCGACCCGCGCGACCCCGCGATGCAGGCCAGGCTGAATCTCAAGATCAAATTTCGCGAGGGCTTTCGCCCGTTCGCGCCGAGCGTGCTGGCGTCGCGCGCGGCCGAGTTCTTCGAGCTGGAGGAGGAGTCGCCGTACATGCTGCTGGTGGCGCCGGTGTGCGAGGGGCGGCGGCTCCCGCCTGACGAGCGTGCGCGCACCGCGTGGGGCATCGATCGTCTCAACGTGCCGCGCTCCGACATTCCCGCGGTGACGCACCTGGACTACACCGCGCGCGTGCAGACCGTCACGTCGGAGCGCGCGCCGGGGCTGTCCGACGTGCTCGGCGCCTTCGAGGCGCGCACCGGCTGTCCGGTGCTGGTGAACACGTCCTTCAACGTGCGCGGCGAGCCGATGGTGTGCACGCCGGCCGACGCGTACGCGTGCTTCATGCGCACGGACATCGACTGGCTGGCGATGCCGCCCTTCCTCCTGTCCAGGGCGGAGCAGCCCAGGGGACAGGCCGCACGATGGCAGCGCGCGACCACCGCCGACTGATGACGCGAGCAGAGGGACGCCGGTTCGCGTGGACGCTGGCGGCGGGGTTCGCCGTGCTCGCGCTGCTGGCGGTCTGGCGCGGGCGCGAGCGCGCGGCCATGATCCTGGCCGCGGCGGGCGTGATCGGCCTGCTCGCCGGCCTCCTCGTGCCCACCCGACTGGGTCCGGCGGAGCGGGCGTGGACGGCGTTGGGCACGGCACTCTCCCGGGTCACCTCGCCGGTGTTCTTCGGGGTATTGTACCTGCTCGTCATCACGCCCACGGGTTTCGTGCGCCGGCGGCTGGGGCGCAGCCCGCTCGCCCGCGCGGCGGATGCGCCGTCCTACTGGGTGCGCCGCGCCACGCGCTCGGCCGAGGAAGCACGCAGCGCGATGGAACATCTTTTCTGATCATAGATGGAGCCGGAGGCTCGCCGCATGGCATCGATGTATCTCGTTCGTGAGCTGTGGGCGTTCATGCGGACGCACAAGAAGCTCTGGCTGTTGCCGCTCATCGTGGTCCTGGTGGCGGTCGGCGCGCTGCTGGCGGCGGTGCAGGGGTCGGCGCTGGCGCCCTTCATCTATTCCATATTTTGAAGCCCGACGCCGGACGCGGGGCGCGCGCGCTCTCGCCGCGGCGGCGGGCGCTGTTCACGGCGATCGCGCTGCTGCTGCCCTTCGTGCTGCTGGCGGGGGCGGAGCTGGTGCTGCGCCTCACGTGGCGCGCGGGCGCGCTGCCGCTGTTCGTCACGACGCGGCTGGAAACCGGAGACCAGCTGATCGCCAACCCGCGGGTGGCGCGCCGCTGGTTCACCAACGTGCGCGTGCCGCCGGGCCCGATCCCCGAACCGTTCGCGATCGAGAAGCCGGCGCACGGATTCCGCCTCTTCGTGCTGGGCGAGTCCACCACGGCGGGCTTTCCCTATCCGCACAATGGCACCTTCTCGCGGATGCTGGCCGACGCGCTGCGCGACGTGCTGCCGGCGGACAGCATCGAGGTGGTGAACCTCGGGATCGCGGCGACCAGCAGCTACGCGCTGGTGGACGAGGCGGGCGAGGTCATCGCCCAGCGTCCCGACGCGGTGCTGATCTATGCGGGGCATAACGAGTACTACGGCGCGCTGGCAGTGGGCTCCACCAACGCCGTCCTGGGCGGCTCGCCCGGGCTGGTGCGCGCGTATCTGCGCCTCGAGCGCCTGCGCCTGGTGCGGGCGCTACAGGACGCGCTCTCGGCGGTGCGCGGCGCCTTCGCGTCCCGGAGGGACACCGGGGCCGTGCGCACCATGATGGAGGTGCAGGCGCGCGATCAGTCGATCGCCCTGGACGGCCCCACCTACCGGCGCGGCGAGCGGCAGTTCGAGGACAATCTCGACGTGCTGCTGCGCAAGTTCCGCGCGGCGCGCGTGCCGGTGTTCATCGCGAGCCAGGCGAGCAACCTGCGCGATCAGCATCCGTTCGTCGCGGCGGGGAACGCCGGCGCAGGCGGCGCCGACAGCGCGTACGCGCGGGCGCAGGCGGCGCTGGCGCACGGCGACACCGCCGGCTCGCGCTCGCTGTTCGTGCGAGCGCGGGACCTGGACGTGGTGCGCTTTCGCGCGCCGAGCGCGTTGAACGCCATCATCCGGCGCGTGGCGGCGAGGGACGGGGCCGTCTACGTGCCGGTCGCCGAGGCGTTTGCGGCTTCTGCCCCGGACGGCATCCCCGGTTCCGAGCTGTTCCTGGAGCACGTCCATCCGAACGAGCACGGCGCGACGATCATCGCCCACACATTTTTCGATGCGATTGCCGGCGCGCACTTTCTCGGGCGACCGGCGGAGCTGGGGCGGCTGCGCTCCTGGCCGGAGTACACGCGGCGCATGGACCTCACGCCCTTCGACGAGCGCATCGTGCAGCATTCGGTGCGCACCGTCACCTCCCGCTGGCCGTTCGTGCCCGAGGGGCAGGCCAGTAACTATCGCCGATCGTACCGGCCGGTGAACCTGCTCGACAGCCTGAGTCTCATGGTTGCCGCGGGTGCACCCTGGACGCCGGCCAAGCTGCGCCTGGCGCAGGACTATCAACGGCGCGGCTTCGCGGACTCGGCTATCGCCGAGCTGCGCGGGGTGGCGCGCGATACCCCGGAGTTCGCCGAGCCGTGGGAGCTGCTGGGGAAGGCGTTCCTGGCTGCCCGCGAAGACGACTCGGCCGCGGTGGCGTTCGGCCGGGCCCTGGCCATTCGACCTACGGCGCAGACCGCCGCGACGGCGGGAACGCTGGCGCTGCGCCGGCATGATCTGCCAGGCGCAATCGCCCTGTTGCGCCGCTCTCTGGTATTGCAGCCCGACAATCCGGGGGTATTGTATCAACTGTCGCTGGCGTACGGATTGGCGCACGACGTGTCCAACGCACGATCGGCGGCCCTGCGGCTGCATCAGGTGGCGCCTGGCTTTCCTGGTCTGGCCGAGTGGCTGCGGCTGCTCGGAGTCGGGGGATGAGTGATCGCGGGGAGGGGAGGGGACAGGAACCCTGAGATCGCGCCCCGCGGGCATGATGATGGCAATCCGCCTGACCGGGAGGGTCACGTGCCAGGATTCCGGCTGAATCGGATCGCCGGCCGCGCGGCGGTCGTCGCCCTGCTGGTCGCGGCAACGGACGCGACGACAGCTCGAGCCGCGCGCGCTCAGGGTGGTGGGTCGCCGGTGCCGGCCGGGGCACGTGCTGGAACGATCTCCGGCACCGTGCACGACACAACTGGCGCCGCGGTGTCCGGTGCGCGCGTGTCCGCCGGAGCTGGGCTGCAGGCGGTGACCGATTCCTCGGGCGGGTTTACCCTGCGTGGAGTGCCGACAGGCGCGGTCACGCTGACCGTACACCGGCTGGGTTTCGAGCCGGACAGCTCGCGCTGGCAGGTTGGGGACGCAGCGCTGATCGTGGATCGCCGGTTGACGCCGATCGCCGAAACGCTTCCAGCCGTCCGGGTGCGCGCTCGGGCTCAGCCGTTCGATTCCAGGCTGGCGGGCTTCAACGCGCGCCGGGCGAAGAAGCTGGGCTACTATCTCACGCGCGAACAGATCGAGCAGCGCAGCGACATGCGGATGCTCGACGCCCTGCGCCGGATTCCGGGGGTGCGGGTAATCACGATGCGCGGGGCGCTGGGACGGTCTGTCACGCTGGCCGGCTCGCGCTGCCCGCCGCTGGTGATGGTGGATGGCTTTCCCGCGAGCCTCGGCTCGTTCGATCTCGACATGATCGACCTGGCGACGGTGGAGGGAGTGGAGGTCTACCCGAACGGCTCGTCGGTGCCGTCGGAGCTCGCCGGGCCGCACGGAATGGAATCCTGCGGGCTCATTGCCATCTGGTCGGCGCCCATGCGGCCGAATGTCCGCGCCAATCAGCTCCCCGTCCCCGTGGACGTCGCCGCCCTGCTCCGGGCCGGCGCCGTCTATCCGCCCGATTCGGTGGATCAGCAGGCCAGGTACATTGCTGGATCGGCCCGGGCGACGTATCCTGACTCGCTGCTGCGGGCCAGGGTGTCCGGGCGGGTGGTAGCGCGCTTCGTCGTCGACACCGCTGGGGATGTCGAGCCCGGCACCATCGGAATCGTGTCGTCGAGCAATGCCGGCTTCGAGAAGTCGGTGCGCGCCGCCGTGCTGGGTGCCCGTTTCCACCCGGCGCAGCAGCGTGGCCGTGCGGTCCGCCAGGTGGTGCAGCTCCCCTTCGACTTCGATCCGAGCGCGGTGGAAGCAGAGGGGAAGGCGCCGCCGGAGGTCGTGAACCGGCGATAGCCGGCGGCCTTCATCCTCCAAACGGGCCCGATCGCCCCCGCCGGCATTCCCAGATGTGACGCCGGAGCCGGTTCGTGGCGTTATTGCACCCGGTGGCCCCCTTGCGGTCCAGTGGGCCCACCCATCACAATTGGCCACCCACCTTTCTGGACGTGCCCGGCACGTAGCGCGTGAGTCGCCACGCACTACGCGGTGCCGGTTGCGGCCTGTACCCACCGCCCAGCTACCCTTGGAGAGGATCGATACGATGATGGATCGAGTGAGAGGCTTGATTGCCCCTCTCGCGGCCGTGTGCCTCGTTGGATTCAGCGCACAGCAAGCGAAGGGGCAGTCGACCGTGATTACCGGGAGGGTTACGGACACACATGGCGCCCCGATTCCTGGCGCAAACGTGTCCGTCCGCACCCTCGGCGTGGGCGCGACGGCGAACGAGACCGGGAGGTACACCATCACCATCCCGGATGCCAGCGTGAAGAGCCAGCAGGTGGTTCTCAATGCGCGCTTCATCGGGTACGCGCCGCAGGATCTGCCAATGACGCTCATCCCCGGACCGCACACCGCTGACTTCAGCCTGCGGCCGGACCCCTTCCAGCTGAACGCGGTGGTGGTCACCGGTGTGGCGGATTCGACTTCCGCGAAGAACCTGACGTTCTCGGTGGCGAAGGTGACCGCCGCGCAGGTGGAGGACGTGCCCGCGCCGAACGCCATCGTCGCACTGGCCGGCAAGGTGGCTGGCGCCAAGATCGAGATGGGCGTCGGCAACCCGGGCGGCACGCCGGCCATCCGGCTGCGTGGCTCCACCAGCCTTCAGGTGGGTGAGAGCACTCCGCTCATCGTCGTCGACGGCGTCATCACGAGAGAGGGCATCAGTGACCTCGACGCGCAGAACATCGAGTCCATCGAGGTGCTGAAGGGAGCAGCCGGTGCGTCGTTCTACGGCTCCGATGCCGCGAACGGCGTCATCAACATCACCACCAAGCGCGGCCGGACGCTGGCCGAGAACCACGTGGCCATCACGGCGCGCTCGGAGTACGGGCAGTCGGGCATCGCGCACTGGCCATCGGTGAACCATGGCACCCGCGACCAGTTCAACGCTGATGGAACGGTGCAGGTGAAGAGCGACGGAAGCGCGGTGAAGAACACGTCGGGGTTCGACGACACGCCCTTCCCGTCCTCCGGTCCCAACCACTTCCGCAACCAGATGCAGGAGTGGATGCAGAACAACACGTACTACAACAACGACGTGACGCTGGGCCTGCGTCGTGGCAACACCAACTTCAACTCGTCCTTCAGCTCCGATCACAACGGCGGCATCCTGCCCTTCAAGAAGGGACAGTTCCGGCAGAACGTCCGCCTGAACGTCGATCAGGGCGTGGGCGACAAGGCGGACTTCTCCGCGAGCATCACGTACGGCAATCAGAACAACGACTACGATCCGGAAAACGACCAGGCGTGGTTCGCGCTGTACCAGGCGCCGCCGTTCATCGATCTGGCGCATCCGGATCCCGCTGCGAACGACAGCGTGCTGTACTACCCGGTGCTGCCGACCTACACTGGTGACAACTCGCGCGGCAACCCGCTGTACGATCTGTATACGAACACGTTCGATCTGAATCGCCAGCGCTTCCTCGGATCGGTCTCGGGCCGGTATCGCCCGACCGACTGGCTGCGGCTGGAGGCGAACTACGGCACCGACCGCCTGGCGCAGCGGCAGCGCACCTACACGGCACGCGGCACCCTCAGCTCCACGAGCGGCGGCCCCACCCAGGGCGGCCTGCGCGACTACTCCGACAACAACGTGTCGTGGAACTCGCAGCTGCGTGCCACCGCAACCAAGCTGGTGATCCCCAGTCTGCTGTCGACCACCAGCCTTGCGTACCAGCTGGAGAACGTCAGCAAGAGCAGCTTCAATGCCGGTGGCGGCCAGCTGAACGTCAACGCGGTACCCGATCTGGCGGCGGTGGACCAGTCGTTCCTGACGGTGGGATCGTATCTCGACCAGGAGCGCACGACGGACTACATGGCCTCGCAGTCGCTCACGTTCAAGGACCGCTACATCGTCGACGGACTGTACCGCCGCGATGGCTCGTCGCTCTTCGGCCCGGACAACCGCTGGTCGGACTTCTACCGTATCTCCGGCGCGTACCGGCTGACCCAGGACTTCAACATCCCGGGCGTCCAGGAGCTGAAGCTTCACGCGGCGCGCGGCACCGCCGGTCTGCGGCCGAAGTACTGGTATCAGTATGAATCGTACGACGTCTCGAACGGCCACATCAGCAAGTCGACGCTCGGCAACAAGGAGCTGAAGCCCGCAATCCTCACCGAGAACGAGTACGGGATCAATGCGGACTTCCTCGACCGCTTCAGTGGTGAGCTCACCTACGCCGACCGCGTCACCAAGGGCGCGTTCCTGCAGGTTCCGCTCTCCAAGGCCATCAACTACGGCTTCGGGAGTCAGTGGCAGAACGCGGCGGACATCGGATCGAAGACGCTGGAAGGTGCACTGCAGGTTCGCGTGCTCGACCGCCGGAACGTCACCTATGACGTGTCGTTCACCGGGGATCACACCACGCAGACCATCCTCTCGATGAACCGGGCCCCCTTCCGGGTGTCGGCGGGCGGGCAGGGGCAGAACGTGTTCTGGTATCAGCCGGGACAGCCGCTGGGCATCATCTACGGCCAGAAGTACGTGCACACCTTCGCGCAGCTGTTGGACAACCCGAAGAACGCCGGCGCGGTGGCGAGCGATTACGTGGTGAACCCGCTCGGCTTCCTGGTGCTGAAGTCAAAGCGCGGCACGTCCGGCGAGCGCCCGATCCAGTACGTGGACAAGAACGGCAACGTGAACTTCAAGATCGGCGACGTGAACCCGAAGCTGAACTACGGCATCGCCAATGATGTCAAGGTCGGCCCGTTCAACGTGCACGCCCTGTTCGACGGCCAGTACGGCGGCGACATCTACAACTTCAGCAAGCAGTGGCAGTTCCAGGATCTTCGCTCGGGCGACATGGACATGACCAACAAGGCCCAGGATCAGAAGATCGCGGAAGGGTTCTTCTCGACGGGTCTCTACAACGGCCTGAACGCGTCGGAGTACTTCGTGGAGTCGGGCACCTATCTCAAGCTGCGCGAGCTCTCCGTCGGCTACGACGTGAATCCGCGGTATCTCTCGAAGGTCGGCCTCGGCCGGGCGAGCGGCGTGCGGCTGTCGGTGCTGGGCCGCAATCTCATCACCTGGACCAACTACACGGGATTCGATCCGGACGTGACCTCCGGCAGCGATTTCAACTATCGCATTGACGGCTTCAGATATCCGCCGTTCCGGACGATCACCGGCCAGGTCGAGGTTCGGTTCTAACCATCCGCCCACTCATGGAGTTTTCGAGAATGCACATTTCACGTAAGCTGGGGGCGGTGTTGGGGAGCGGGGCGCTCGCGTTTGGCGCCGCGTGCAGCCAGGACCTCAACGTCACGAACCCCAACAATCCGGACGTCGCGCGTGCGATCGCGAATCCCGGGGACGTCCAGTCGCTGGCCGTTTCGTCGGTGCAGGCCTGGTACGTCGGCAGCAACGAGGTCGACCCCTGGGTGATGCTCAACGTCACCGGCGACCTGCAAACGATGAACTACGGCAACTTCGGCGCGCGCTTCAACAACCTGGAGCCGCGCATCGCCTACGCGAACGACGCCGCGAACGGCGACATCGAGGTGGCCCGGGACCCGTGGAACTATCAGTACACGTCGCTCGGTGAAGCCAACGACGTGCTGAAGGCCCTCGCCGGCGGGCTGGAACTACCGGGCGGCACGGACAAGTACAAGGCGCTGGCCCTGTGGACCCAGGCGGCCTCGCTGATGCAGTTGGCGCTCATCTACGACAAGGCCTTCACCGTGGACGAGACGTTCGACAAGGACACCTCGCACGTGGAGCTCGTTCCGTATCCGCAGGTCGAGGCGTTCGCGCTGAACAAGATCGACAAGCTCATCGCGCTCACCCAGCAGGGCATGACGGAGAAGTGGACGTACAGCGCGACCGAGTTCCCCCTGAACGTGGCAACCGGGCTGGATGCTGCGCACCTGAACGCTTTTGCCAACACCATGGCGGCGCAGCTGCTCGCGCTCTCGCCACGGACGGCCGCGGAAGCGAAACAGGTGGACTGGGGGAAGGTGCTGCAGTACACGCAGAAGGGCATCGGCCACAATTCCAGCTCACCCGTGGCGCCATTCGATTTCACCGTCATCGGCGACGGCGGCAACCTCTGGTACGCGGAGTTCATGGGGTACGCCGATCTGCCGAGCTGGATGGGAGTGGATCAGGCGCTCATTCACAAGATGGCGCCCAACGTTCCTCCCAAGTACGACGGGACGCCGGTGGCGCCCGTGGCGCCCTACGACGCGCGCATCGCGATCGATACGACCAAAACGGCGAATCAGAACATCTATGGCGCCGATATCGTGTACAAGGGTAAGGTGATCGGCGATCCCACGCGCGGCATCTACATGCAGAGTCCGTATTATCACATGAGATACGTGAACGTCTCGTGGCAGGCGGACGTCTCGTTCGCGGGTCCGATGCCGTACACGCTCGCCGCGGAGAATGATCTGCTGATGGCGGAGGCGCTCATCCGCACGGGTGGCGATCGGCAGTTGGCGGCCGATCTCATCAACTACACCCACGTCGGGCGCGGAAAGATGCCTCCCGTTCTCGCCACCGACAGCGACTCGGCGTTCATGGCGGCGATCACCTACGAGCGCGAGGTGGAGCTCGATGCCACCAATGGATTTGGCTTCTTCGCGCTGCGGCACGTGGACGAGCTGCAGCCGGGAACGGTTCGGCACCTCCCGGTGCCCGCGACCGAGCTGGAAACCCTCAGCCTGCCGGTCTACACCTTCGGCGGCGTTGGGAACCCCGACATGAACAGCTTCCCGGTGGGTGGCGGCCTGTCGCTTTCACTGTCGAAGGCACCCGGGAGCACGAAGCAGCTCGAGCTCCCGAATGGTCGCCTGATGCAGCTGTCGTTTCCGCCGCCGAGGCACGCGGTGCGGCCTTCGATGCTCCGGTAGACGCAGGATCCACCCGCAGGTCTTGTAGTACCAGCAGGGGCGCGTACCGACTGTCGGTACGCGCCCCTGCTCTCATCTCGGGATCTCGCCTCGACAGCGTCGCTCGCTGGCTGCGCCGCGAATCACTCGGAGGCGCCGCGACGCTCCAGCTTCAGATCGGCACAGGTCATCACTCCCGACTCGTCCGTGCTCGGGCCGTTGTAGATGTTCACGTGCAGGCTGCCGGCGGTGGGCAAGGGCATCGAGAGCACCTGATCCAGCTCTCCATGGCCCTGGGACATCCGGATCTCCGGAAACTGGCTCACCGCCATCAGTGGAATCGTCCCGGACCGGCATGCCCCCGGCGCGATCACCCAGCTCAGTTGTGAGGCATCCTGCGCCGGCCCGGAGACGCTGATCTGAACGTGCGTTTCGCGCTCGTCGGGGGCCGTGAGCACCACGCTGCCCGAGGCGACGTTGTGAGCGCGCTGATCCACGGTGGAAAGCTGCTGCTGGATGGACCGAAACTTTCCCGTCCACTGCAGGTTGGCAGGCCCCAGGTCGCCCGCGGCCGCCTGCATCGCGACCGAGGGTGCTTTGCGGCCGGAGCTGGACGCGCACCCCGCCGCGGCCAGAGCGATGGTGACCAGGGAAGCGGGGAAGACAAAGTGTGACGGCACGACCGTGCTCCTCTCTTATTGGGTGGCCATAGCATACGAGGCGTGCCGCAGCAGCGGAAGATCACGTCCGATCATCCAGCGTCCTCCACCCCCGGCGCACGATCATTGCCTCCTGGGCGGCGTACACCAGCCCGGATGCATCACGATGAAGCGGACAGAGTCTACTACGGCCCACGGTCTCACGATCTGCTCCAGCCTGCTGCTCGCGGCGCTCGTGGGCCTCGCCGGCGCTGCGGGGGCGCAGATGCCCGGAGTCCCCGTCCTGCAGAATGCCTTCGCCAATCCCGGCATCACCGCCGCGCTCGACCTCGCCAGCGCGGGGGCGAGCTCCACCTACGGGGTGGCCGGTGCCTGGTCGCCCAACACCGGCCGCTTCCAGCTGAGCGGCGGCGTCGGCCTGCAGACGCGATCCCGGGCCTCCAACCGCACCCTCTATGGCGTGCGCGCGAACGCGCCCGTGATGGGTAGCGCGACCGGAAGCTTCGGCGTGAGCGTGTTCGCCGGCTACGGCGGCGGCTCGGGCACGGTGGACAGCTCCCAGGCAAAGACCCTCATTCCGGTGGGCGCGACTGCCAGCTTCCGGCATGCCATCGGCAACCTGTCCGGCTTCTCCGCCTACGCCTCCCCCGTCTTCGAGTGGATCGGCCGCGGTGGGGGTGCGGGCACCGCGAACGTCTTTCGCGTGGCCATCGGCATCGACGCTGGGATCACGTCGGCCATCGGTCTGACGCTCGGCCTCGAGACCGGGCAGACCGGCGGCGCCGGCTCCGCCAAACCGTCTGGGACGTCTTTCGGTGGGGCGATCTCGTACGCCCTCGGACGCTAGCGGGCGATCCCGCCGCGCGAGAACGGTTTGCCGGCAGGGCCGACAGCTCCGCGGATAGAAGCTCACTCCCTGGGAGGCTCGGGCAGCCGAGATCGCTTGTCGCGCCCCTGCGGGCGGGGGGGCGCCATCTTCTCGATCGAAAGCGCCATCGTCTCGATCTAGGCGCCGTCTTCTCCATGTAAGCCGCCATCGTCTCGATGTAACGAACGATCTTCTCGATGTCGGCGCCACGCGCCCACTTCACCGCCCACCGAATTGGCTTGCACGGCACTTTCGGCGGCTTGCATGTGGAAAACTTCTCGATGTCCGGTCTCTCCGACGAGATCTCCATCGAGATCGCTGGCATGCACACCGATTTCGGCGAGATGTAGGGGCTGTTCGCGAGCATGCGCACCTCCATCCGCGCGATGTCGAGGCCAATCGGCGCGATGTAGGGCATCATCTTCGGCTTGCATAGCAGCTTCTGCGGCATGTACAGCAGCATCGCTGGCTTGCAGGGCAACTTTTTCGACTTGCACGAAAACGTTTTCCACATGTACGGGAACTTTTTCGAGTTGCAGGGCAACTTTTTTGGCTTGTATAGCAACTTTTTTGGCATGCATAGGAACTTCGTTCGATTGCACAGCCCCGTCGGCGAATTACATAGCATCTTTTCCAGGATGCGTGGCGTGTTCGCGGGCTCTCCTCCAGGCGAGTTTCGACGTTCGGGCCGATCGAGCATCGATCCATGCTCAGCGCGCGTCGTTCCCCTGGCACGCCGGGCCGATGCGCGGCTGCTCGAACCGCGCTCCCACACTCGTGACCGCCCGTGGATGGCTTGCATCTTGCCCCCTCCAGTCCGATTGGCGTACGGCGCACGGCTGCATCGACAGCAGCACCCCCTTTTCCGAGCAGCATCATGCCGGATAAAGACTTGCCACCGATCCTCGTGGTGGACGATAATCAGGACAACGCCGAGATCATCCGGCAGTATCTCGAGATCCGGGGCTATCCCATCACGGTCGCGCACAGCGGGGACGAGGCGCTCGCTGTCTTCGAGACGGTGAAGCCGGCGCTCGTGCTCCTGGACGTCATGATGCCGGGGCGCGACGGCTGGGAGGTGTGCCGGATCATGAAGCAGCATCCCACCCTGGGCAAGACGGTGCGCATCATCATGGTGACGGCGCTGGGCGAGTGGGACGACAAGCGCGAGGCGCTGCAGCTCGGCGCGGACGACTACGTCGAGAAGCCCTTCGATCTGCCGACGCTCGCGGCCACCGTACAGCGCAATCTGGCGATGCAGCGCGCGATGGCGAACTGAGGCACGGCCCGCGATGGGATGAGCGAGTCCATTCTCCTGACCGACAGCACTGACCCGGCAGTTGCGGCGGCCGCGGCGGAGCTCGACGGCTGGCGCGTGGAGCGCGTCCCCGCGGCGGAGCTGGCGGAAGTGCTGGGCGGGCTCGCCGGGGTGCGGGCGCTGCTCGTGAGCACCAGCGATCCGGTGCCGTTGCGCCTCGCCGTGGAGCGCGCCCACGCCGTGGGCGTGCCGGTGGTGGTGGGGTGCGTGGACGAGGCGGTGCTCCGGCGCGCCGTGGAGCTGCGCGTGGAGGAGTGGTACCGGCTGCCCGCCACGCCGGCGGAGATCGCGGCCCGGGTGCACGCGGCGGTGATCCGCGGCACCGTGCCCCCCGCCGAGATGGCCGACCGGGTGGAGCGCGTGGAATATGAGCAGATGCTCCACGACGGCCTCACCGGGTTGCCCACCCTGCCGGTGATGATCGAGCGGTCCCGCGCGCTGTTCAAGGACCGCGGCGAGATCGTGGTGCTGTACCTCAACTTCGTGCGCTACTCCAAGGTGGAGGAGATCTACGGCTGGGAGAAGATGGACGCGGTGCTGGAGACGACGGCGGCGGCGGTGCGCGAGTTCCTCGACGACGCCTCCACGCCGGGCAACTCGCGGCTGATGGTGAGCTTCACCAACGACGACGACTTCATCTTCTTCCACGTGCCCGCCGCCGGCGTGGCCGCCGCCACGGACAGCGAGATCACGGAGATGGTGGCCCGGCTGCAGCGCCACGTGGGCCTCCGGATCGAGGCCGCGCACGGGGAGGAGATCGCCGCGCTGTTCGACATCTACGTGGGCCGCTCGCACGTGTATTACAATCCGAAGATCCGGCTGGAGCGGCTGATCTACCGCGGCATCCGCGAGGCGGCCAAGGCGGCGCGGAGCATCGAGGAGCGCGACCGCGCGCGCCGCGCCGCGGACCTGCGCGTGAGCCTGCGCGAGCGCGCCGTGTACATCGACTATCACCCGATCGTCGTGGCCGAGACGCAGGAGATCTACGGCTACGAGGCGCTGGCGCGCGGCGTGATGCGCAGCCTGCGCAGCCCTGAGGTGATGTTCGACGTCGCCGCCGAGGCGGACCTGCTCTGGGAGCTCAGCCGGCTGTGCCGCGCCAAGGCCATCGAGGGGATGCAGACGCGGCTGCAGCCGGGCGAGCTGCTCTTCCTGAACGTGGATCCGCACGACTTCAATGATCCGGCGTTCAGCGAGCTGGAGGTGCAGACGCCGGACCGTGTGGTGATCGAGATCACCGAGCGCACCGCCATCAAGGACTACCCGAAGTTCCGCGAGCGGCTGCGCGCCTTTCGCGAGGCGGGCTTCCGCTTCGCCGTGGACGATGCCGGCAGCGGTTACGCGGGGCTCGGCTCCATCGCGAACCTGGAGCCGGACTACATCAAGCTGGACATCTCTCTCATCAACGCCATCGATACGAACTTCATCAAGCAGAACCTGGTGGAGACGATGGTGCGCTTCTCCAACGACCACGGCGCGATGGTGATCGCCGAGGGCGTGGAGCGCGCGGAGGAGTTCAAGACGGTGAAGGAGTTGGGCGTGCACCTGGTGCAGGGCTTCTTCCTGCACCGGCCGGCGCCCGCCCCGCCCGCCGAGGCGCTGGTGGGGAGAGGGGTGTTGTAGGGCGGAGGGCAGGGGGCAGGGGGCAGGGGCATGGGGCATGGTAGGGCGGAGG
>DATEPM010000130.1:0-3743 GCA_035273185.1 Gemmatimonadaceae bacterium | reverse complement strand
CGGTACGCGCGCGCCGGCCGCTCACGGAGATTCGTCTGTCACCGACGGAAGGCAAGCTGCTGGCGGAGATCCACCGCGATGGCGAGGTGCTCGACCAGCGCATGGACGACGACCGGCTGGTGCTCCGCGCGCGGGTTGACGCGGCATTGGCGGGCCGGCTGCGGCATGCAGGTGCCGAAGTCACCGCCGTCGCTGGCGGTCCGAATGGAACACCTCCCAATGGTACGGCGCTGCGTCTGTCACCGGATGACGAAGCCGCGAACGGAGTTACGACCGGCGAGTCGTGAGTTGGGCTCGCCGTCGCGCTCAGATGGAACGCCTTGCAGTGGCTGAGCAGTCAGCGCGCAGTGCTTTCGACTCGCCGTACAGTAGTGCGCAGCCGCCTTGCACCGGCGAGGACTTGCCTTGCACCGGGGCATGAAAACCGTCTTGCGGTGCCGAGCTTATGGCTGGACACTGATAGAAATCGCCTGACGGCGCGTAGGCCGTGTCTGACAGGCCCGAGGTGTCGCGAGCCAGCGCGTCGCGGACGTATGGCTGGACCGATCGAACGACTTGCACGTCGGTTGGATATGCGCGGCAGGGGACTGCGGCCGTCTGACCGCAGGTTGCTCTCACCTTGCACTATGATGGTGCAGACTGATGATGTCGGAGCTCGCAGCGGCAGCTCAGCAGCTCGAGGATTTCTCGAGCTGGTGAATTGGGTGGCCCGGTTGTGGGGGATGCGTGGCCACGGGTTGCGTTTGCCTGGCTCTCGCGAAAATGTGCGCGACACTGCCGAGGCAACGTCTGCCTTCAGCTACGCGTCACCTCGCGACGGTTAGGCGTCGGCTGGCGCCGTCCTGGCTTTGAGTGACAACGCGTGAGCCCGCGCGTGCCGCGCGTGAGCGGTCGTCTGACCACGCGAAGGGTCTCGGCTGGCGTGTCGGGAACGGCCGCCGGAGCGGCGCGGGGCGTCTGCCGCCCGCGCACCGCTTGCACATGATTCCTGTGGGGAGATGGACGGGCCCCATACACCAGGGGTCCGGAGATGCGCCTCCGGACCCCTGGTGCCACAGTGGTCGCGCAGGGACTCGAACCCCGGACCTCTGGTATGTGAGACCAGCGCTCTAACCAGCTGAGCTACGCGACCTCAGCCATTCGCTGCCGTGTCATCCCCGATGGAAATCGGGAGTGAAAAGCTCGGGCGTGGCGGAGCCGGAATATATCCGGCGGTGTGGGGCGGTGGTACCCCTCGCGTCAGAGCCAAATCGTACAAGGCCCGAAGCTTGCAGATTTGCGCGATCCGAAAACTCATAGCGCAACTCTCGATCGGGTCTCTCATGACGACTACGCAGACACGCGTATTGGTGACGGGTGCAGGTGGATTCATCGGCCATCATCTGGTGAATTCCCTCAAGGAGCGAGGCTACTGGGTGCGCGGCGTCGACGTGAAGGAGCCCGAGTACGAGCCCACGCGGGCCGACGAGTTCGAGCTCCTCGACCTCCGGCGCTGGGGCAACTGTCTGCAGGCGACGCGCGGCATCACCGAGGTGTACAACCTCGCCGCCAACATGGGCGGCATCGGCTTCATCGAGAGCAACAAGGCCGTGATCATGCACGACAACGTGCTGATCAACATTCACATGCTCGAAGCCGCGCGGCTCAATGGCATCACGCGCTACCTGTACACGTCCTCGGCGTGCATCTACCCCGGATACCTGCAGCAGTCCGCGGAGGTGACGCCGCTCCGGGAAGCCGATGCCTATCCGGCGGACCCTGAGGATGGCTACGGCTGGGAGAAGCTCTTCAGCGAGCGGCAGTGCCGGCACTATCTCGAGGACTACGGGCTCGAGACCCGCGTCGTGCGCTTCCACAACATCTTCGGGCCCCTCGGCACCTACGACGGCGGCCGGGAGAAGAGCCCTGCGGCCATCTGCCGCAAGGTGGCGCTCGCGGCCGACGGCGGTGAGATCGAGGTGTGGGGCGACGGGCACCAGACGCGCAGCTACTGCTACATCGACGACTGCGTGGAGGGCATCTATCGCCTGATGCGCTCGGAGCATCGCGAGCCCCTCAACCTGGGCACCGATCGGCTGGTGTCCATCAACGAGCTGGTGGACCTCGTGGCGCGGGCGGCCGGGAAGACCATCCGGCGCCGGCACGACCTCACGGCCCCGCAGGGGGTGCGCGGGCGGAACTCCGACAACACGCGGCTGCGCGAGGTGCTCGGCTGGGAGCCGTCGACGACCCTCGAGGCGGGGCTTGCCACCACGTATCGCTGGATCCGCAGCGAGATGGCCCGCCAGCCGCAGCATTATCGCCTGGACGGTCGCGCGCTCGCCGCGCCCGCCACGGCCAGAACCGCCGAGCGCGCGGCCGAGCGCGTGCCCGACCTCGCGCTCGTGGCGTCCAACGCCCTGGAGGCCCGGGAAGAGTTCTCGGCGGCGGACTAGTGCGCGGCGTGACGTCGCTGCTGTTCGTCAACCAGCATTATTATCCCGACGTCGCGTCCACCGGCCAGCATCTTACCGATCTGGCCGAGCATCTGGCGCGCGAGGGTTACGCCGTGGAGGTGCTCGCCAGCCGCGGGAGATATGTCGCCGGGCGCATGAACGTCCCCGCGCGGGAGCTGCGCAACGGCGTGCGCATCCGCCGCGTGCGCACCACGGCCTTCGGCCGCCGCAGCCATCTTGGCCGCATCATCGATTACCTGTCGTTCTATCTGCACGTGCTCGCGGCGCTGCTCTTCGGGCCGCGGCGCGATGGCGTGATCTTCCTGACCACGCCCCCGCTGCTCTGCGTGCTGGGCAGCATCGCGCGCCTGCTGCGCGGGCAGGTGTACGGCATCTGGTCGATGGATCTCCACCCCGATGCGGAGATCGCCTCGGGGATGCTGCGTGCCGGCTCCCCGCTCGCGCGGCTGCTGGAGTGGGCGAACGCCACCGGCTACCGGCGCGCGAGCCTCGTGGTGGATCTCGGTCCCTACATGAAGCAGCGGCTCGTCGCCAACGGAGTGGCCGCCGAGCGCACCCATACCGTGAACGTGTGGAGCGCGAAGGAGGAGATTCTCCCCACGCCGCGGGATGAGAATCCACTGATCGACGCGCTGGGGCTTCGGGAGAAGTTCGTGGTGATGTACTCGGGGAACGCCGGCCTGGTGCACGACTTCCGGGACATCTGCCAGGCCATGCGGCTGCTGGACGGCGACCCGCGGATCCAGTTCCTCTTCGTCGGCGACGGTCCGCGCCGCGCGGAGATCGAGCAGTTCGCGGGCACGCATGGTCTCCGGAACTTCGCCTATCGCGGCTACTTCGAGCGGGACCAGCTGCGCTGGTCGCTGCCCCTGGCGGACGTGCATCTGATCTCGCTCCGTGCCCCGTTCGTGGGCATCTCGGTGCCCGGGAAGCTGTACGGCATCATGGCGGCGGCACGGCCGGCGGTGTTCGTCGGGCCGGAGCGCTGCGAGAGCGCGGAGACCATTCTGCGGGCCGGATGCGGCGCGGTGGTGGACCCGGAGCAGCTCTCGGCCAGTGCTGCGCCCGGTGGGCACCCCGCCGCGGAGCGCATCGCGGCGCTGCTGCGCTGCTGGGCCGACCAGCCCGCCGTTGCTCAAGCGTTAGGTGCGCGGGGGCGTCGGGCGTTCCTGGCGGAGTACGAGCGGGAAGGGAACTGCCGCGCCTTCGGCAACGCCATCGCGACCGTGTGGCCGGCGCGGCAGCCGGCCGCGGCACCGGTCGCCAGACCCACCGCGGCCGTGGCTG
>DATEPM010000129.1:0-32487 GCA_035273185.1 Gemmatimonadaceae bacterium | reverse complement strand
TCCTCATGGTCGGCCTCGTCCTCTTCGCGGTCATCGCCCTCATAGTCCTCTTCGTCGCCACGAGCTCGTTCAAGATCGTCGGCCAGGCCGAGGTGATGGTGATCGAGCGGCTCGGCCGCTTTCACCGGATCGCGCACTCGGGGTTCAACGTGCTCATCCCGTTCGTCGAGCGGCCGCGGTCGATCGACGTGCGCTACGCGACGACGGACGTCTCGGGAACGCGGAAGATCACCGCGAGCACGACGTCGCGCATCGATCTGCGCGAGCAGGTGCTCAACTTCCCGAGCCAGCCGGTCATCACGAAGGACAACGTGACGATCGACATCGACGCGGTGCTGTATTACCGGATCGCGGATCCACAGAAGGCGACGTATGCCGTGCAGAATCTGCCGTACGCGCTCGAGACGCTCACCAAGACGACGCTGCGCAACATCGTCGGCGAGATCGAGCTCGATCAGACGCTCGCCAGCCGCGACATGATCAACCAGCGGATGCGCGACGTGATAGAGGAGGCCGCGATCGGCTGGGGCGTCGACGTCACCCGCGTCGAGCTGCAGGCCATCGAGCCGCCGCGGGATATCCAGCAGTCCATGGAACTGCAGATGCGCGCCGAACGCGAGCGCCGCGCCGCGGTCACCAACGCGGAAGCGGGTAAGCGCGCCGCGATCCTGGAATCGGAGGGTCAGCGCGAGGCGCAGGTGCGCAAGGCGGAGGGCGAGAAAGAAGCGGCCATTCTCCGCGCGCAGGGGCTGGCAGAAGCACGGGTGGCGATGGCCAATGCGGAGGCGGAGGCCATCAAGCGCATCGCGGCGTCGCTGCCGGAAGGGCAGGTGGCGATGTACCTGCTCGGCCTCAAGTACATGGAGGCACTTCCCAAGATCACCGAAGGCCGCGGGACGACCATCTTCCTTCCTGCCGAGGCAAGCGGCGTCATGGGCGCTGTGGGGGCGCTGCGCGAACTGCTGGGGCGCGCGAGCTCGGGCAACCTCCCCGGTGCCGAGGCGGGCGCGCCGACGCCGGTGAGCGCACCGAACGGCGGCTATAGCGGTCCTGCGCGACAGGCGATGGTTCGCGCCAGCGCGGGCGACGTCCAGCTGTCGCTCCCGCCGGACAACTCGAACGAGCGGTGAGCGGGTATTGCGCACGCCGCCGCGCCGACCACGCCCCGGAGTTACGGATTGCCGAAGATCACGCGCGAGCGGGCCGAGCGCATCGCGAAAGCGCACGCCTGTGAGAACTGCGGGGAATACAGCTACAAGAAGGTGAGCGTACGGCCAGCCACGCCCGCGCACCGCGACGAGCTGCACATCGCCTGGCTGGCGCGCAAGGTGTGCGGCGTCTGCGGCGCGGAAGAGGAGATGGGCATCAGCGACGAGGGCGACATCGTCTACGTCGGATAGCGCCACCCCTCAGCGCCCTCGCACCGGCTCCGGCCAGGGGGTTTTCCGGGAGTACGGTTTGCCAAAGATCAATCCGAGAGCGTCCCGGGCATCTTCCGCCCGGATCACCGCGTCGATTCGGTTGGCGAGCACCATGCTCCGCGAGAAGTCCCGATAGCGTGAGTAGCCGTGGCAGAAGCACCACGGTCCGCGCCGCGTGAGCTCTCCCAGCCAGATGTCGGGCAACGCCAGCCAGGTGAAGGCGTAAAAATCGTTCAGCTTCTTGAGCCCCGGCAGGTCGGATTCGATTACTCCGCCGGGAAGCGAGCCGTGCTTGCCCCACTGCACCTGGACATACGTTTGGCCACGACCACGCCAGTCCGCGTGCAGTATGGTGCCATGCCAGTACGTCCAGATGTCGGTGGGCGCACGGGTGGAGTCGTAACCCACCCAGACCACTTCCTCGTCGGTGGGCACGGTGAACGGAATCCACGACCCGTTCACGTCATCCTTCCAGAGGAGGTGGTAGGCAATGATGGGTCGAGTGGGATGGACGACGGCCGCGACCCGTTCCAGGGGGAACCATTCATCGCGCTGGATGTACAGAACGGGAGCGAGCGCCCGCGCCAGTATGGCGGTGCTGTCGCCCGACTCCAGCCCCCCGGGGACGCTCAGTGGCCTCGGCGGAATGTGCGCATGCGGGCCGCACGCGGCGACCAGCAGCGCAGAGAATGTGACCAAAACGCGCGCCCAGGCGTTATCTATATACTGCACTTCGCATTAGGCGGTTAGAAGGTTATCTTTCACGAGGGCGCACCGGCGCCGCCGTTCCGGTAAGTTGTTGTCGTAAAGTGAGGTAGCAGCCTATGCGCAAGCCGCGTCCGGCTACGTATAATCCCGCGCAAGCACTCCATCTCATCGTCAGCGACCGGACCGGCTCGCCGCTGAGCTGTCCGTCATGCGATGGCGAGATCGAACGCTCGCCCAGCATCGTCCCTCCTCCGCCTCGTTGTCAGGTGACCCTCCGCTGTCGGGTATGCGGACGCCTGGCGCGCTACATCGCCGGCGCCGCGTAGCCGTGGTCTAATACGCGCGTGCACTCGCACGCGCCTCTCCCCATCGCCTTCTTCACCGTACCGGGCAGGTTGCACAAAACTTGCCCCGGGGGGTTACGTCCGTGCCGTCGCACGATCCCGGCGGCGCGACGCTGCCTGGGCAACGAGCGAGCCCACGCGACCACGAGGCGATCCACACCTCGAGATATACGGGATCGGGGACACCGTACGAGGTACGTTTCATGGCACGTCTCCAGGGCACGGTGAAGTGGTTCAACGACGCCAAGGGCTATGGCTTCATCTCGCGTGAGGGCGGCCCCGACGTGTTCGTGCACTTCAGCGCCATCCAGGGGAGCGGCTTCAAGTCGCTCGCGGAAGGCGATCACGTGGAGTTCGAGATCGTCCAGGGGCAGAAGGGTCCTCAAGCCGCCGACGTGACGAAGGTGGAATCGGCGGCGAGCTGAATTTCCTGATCCCGCGCCAGGGTCGTGAACGGCGAGCGCTTCGACTTCCGTCGAGGCGCTCGTCGTTTTTGTGGCCGTCGAGTCGGGCACCTCTCTTGCGACGCCATGCCTCGCCGCTGCGCCGCGGATGCATGCGGCGCGTATCACCCCGAGGGACCTTCGCATGTCGATCGCCGCCGCTCCGGATCGTCTCGTGCGGAAAGATGATGTGGTCGCGCAGATCGACGCCCTCGAAGCAGCTGGAGGTGAGGGCACGCTGCGCACCTCGCGGACGGCGCGGCTGCACGTGTCGAGCCTGGGAAAGATCTATTTCCCCGCAGCCGGCATCACCAAGGGCGACCTGATGCGCTATTACGCCGAGGTCGCGCCGGTGCTGCTGCCGGTCCTCCGCGACCGGCCGTTGATCCTCAAGCGCTACCCCGACGGCATCACCGGTCAGCACTTCTTTCAGCAGAATGCCGGTCCGCACGTGCCCTCAAGCGTGCGCGTCGCCGAGGTCGACACGGGCGAGGGAGATCGCGCGCAGCGAATCGTGGGAGGCGACCTGACGACCCTGCTCTATCTGGTGCAGCTGGGTACCATCGCCGTGCACGCCTGGCAGTCGCGGCTGCAGACCGTCCAGTTTGCCGACTACAGCACCATCGACCTCGATCCTGGGGAAGGCGTGCCGTTCAGCCGCGTGGTGCAGCTGGCCCGCGCCATCAAGCGGGATCTCGATGGCCTGGGGCTGCACGCGGCCCTGAAGACCTCGGGCTCGCGCGGGTTGCACATCGTGCTGCCAGTGGCGCCGCGCACCACCTACGAACGATCGGCCGCGCTCGCGGAGATGCTGGCGGCGCGAGCCGCCGCGGCGGAACCGCGGCTCGCGACGCTGGAGCGACGCCTCGACGAGCGTCCGGCAGGCACCATCTACGTCGACGCGCAACAGAATGCACGCGGCAAGAGCGTCGCGAGCGCGTATTCGGCGCGTGAGAAGCCCGGCGCCACGGTCTCGGCGCCGCTCGCATGGGAGGAGCTCACCTCCTCGCTGCGGCTGGAGCGGTTCACGATTCGTACGATGCCCGCACGGATCGCGAAGCTGGGCGACCTCTGGGGCGAGGCCATGCACCGCAAGAACAGCGCGCGCGCCGTCGCCGGCGTGCTCGCCAGCGCGTAACGGGAGGAGTGATGCATTCAGAGGAGATGCAGGAGATGGACGTGCAACGGACATCGCTCTACCGGCGCGATCTCCCCGGGGGCGGCTATGTCGCGATCGAAGTGCATCGCGAGCCGGCCGCGATCGGTGACCGGGAAGTGGCGTGGACCCGCGTCTACGTCGAGCGTCGGGGCAATGCCGACCGGCGCTCGGGGCACGAGCCGCCGGTGATCATGCAGGTAAAGTGCGACGCCTCCAAGCCGGAGTTGGGAGAGCTGTATCACGTCGCGGCGGACAACGTCGCACTCGCGCGCGCCATCCTGCGCTGGCAGACCGGACGTCCGGAGATCCTCGGCTAGCACGTGCGCACTCAGTCGTCCAGGCGCTGGAACCGCGAACGGTGCCGCACCTCGTCAGGCCGGCTTCGGGGTGCATAGCGAAACAGCTGCGCGGGGCGTCCGCGTCCATCGCTGCGCCATTCGTCCAGCGGGGTCACCAGCGCGGCGGCCTGCAGCGTACGGCGAAAACTCGCCTTGTGCAGCCGGTGCCCGAGCAGCAGTTCGTAGGTCTCCTGCAGCTCGGTGAGCGTGAACGCCGCAGGCAGCAGATGAAACGCCACCGGGCCCTGCGCCGCACGCAGCCGCAGTTCCCGACGAGCGCTCGCGATCATCGCGCTCTGGCGCGGCGGAAGCGTGGGCAACGTCCCCATGTCGTGCCATTCGGCGAGCTCGTCGCGCGGCGCTTCATTCGTCGCGGGCAGGAGCCCGACGAGCGCGATGGAGAGCTGCGGGGCGCCCGGGTGCCGCTCCGATCCTGCGAACACGCCAAGCTGTTCCACGTCTGCAGGAGCGACTCCGAGCAGCAGCCGCCCTATGCGCTGGGCGGCAGCCTCCGGCGACTCGCCGCTCCGGAGTCCGTCCCACGGAAGCACCCAGCGCGTCCGTCCCCGCGCTTCGGGCGCGCGTCGCAGCAGCACCTGCAGCCGCTGCGCGGGTGCGGACAGCAGCACGACGTCGATGGACAGCGTGACGGCCCTCACCCTGGGGCCGGCAGACGATTGGGCGGCATGCTGACGCATACCGCCCAATCAACTGTCACTCGAATATCAAAGTCAACGCGGGCGCGCGCCGGCGGCCGCACGACGCTTCACCAGCTGATCGTTCCCTTGCGCGTGGTGTCGACGTCCTCCTCCTGGCCCGCCTTGAACAGGAACGCCTGCATGTTCTTCGTGAGAAAGCTGCGCGCCTGCGGGTCCATCAGGTTCAGTCCGTAGTGATTGATCAGCATCATCTGCTGCTTCGTCCACTGGCCCCAGCACTCCTGACAGATCTCCGCGAGCACGCGCGCGCCAACGGCGCCCGGAAAGGGCGGCCGTTCGAAACCGGCCCGTGTCTGGCCGCAGCGGGTGCACGTGATGTCCGGCATGACAGCCTCGTACGAATG
Source organism: Gemmatimonadaceae bacterium (assembly GCA_035273185.1). Taxonomy (GTDB): domain Bacteria; phylum Gemmatimonadota; class Gemmatimonadetes; order Gemmatimonadales; family Gemmatimonadaceae; genus AG2. Next base: position 27,011 of record DATEPM010000129.1, on the reverse strand, counting down.
CGCCCGCGGATCAAGCGATGGTGGAGAGCTCCTGCGCGCTCGGGCGTTCGTGCCGCCCGCTGCCCACCCGTGCGTACTCGACGCGGGCGAGCCGGAAGAGCGACAGGAGGCGGATGTACAGCCAGCCGATGTCGAACTCGTACCAGCGCGCCGCGAAGCGTGCGGACTTCGGGTCGGCGTGGTGGTTGTTGTGCAACTCCTCGCCGCCGAGCCAGATCGCGATGGGCGCGATGTTCCGGCTCTCGTCCTTCACCTCGAAGTTGCGGTAACCCAGCGCGTGACCGATGCCGTTCACCACGCCGGCAGCCCAGAACGGAATCCAGAGCATCTGCACGCCCCACACGAGCGGGCCGACGAAGAAGCCGAAGAGATAGACGTCGATGCCGAGCATCAACAGAATACCGAGCCAGTTCAGACGCGAGAGCAGGTGCCGTTCGATCCAGTCGTTCGGGGTTCCCTTCCCGTACTTTTCAAGCACACCGGGCTGGCGTACGGCGCGGCGATAGTAGAACGCGCCCTTGAGCAGGATGTTGCGCAGTCCCTCCATCAACGGGCTGTGCGGATCCCCATCGCGATCAGCGAAGGCGTGGTGCTTTCGGTGGCACGCCACCCACTCCTTCGTGACGATCGCGGTCGTCAACCACAGCCACAGTCGCATGGGCAGCGCGGCGAGATAGTGCAGCCGCACTCCGCGATGCGTCTGTGCGCGATGCAGGAACAGCGTCACGCAGACGTTCGTGATGTGCCCCGCGATCAGGATGAACAGGATGGGAATCCACCACCGATGGGCCAATGCGCCGAACTCTGGCATTCCGAATCACTCCACACTCAGGTTTGATCAGCTCCGCTCACCCGGCGCCGCGTGCATTCCGCATACCGCGCTCCTCGGTGTGCAGACATCACAATCTAACCGCCAGAGACTCGCCACACTACCAACGTGCGGGGCGTGAAGCCACTGTCGTCATCGCCGCCGATCCGCTCCCCCCGATGTGCTCGTCGCCCTCGTGCCGATCGGCGGGGTCAATCCGCCAGAGGTGGAGGACGCGTTGCTGTCGGCCGGCGGTGCATCGCCCCACGTGTCATTGCTTGCGTTCCAGTCAGGAACATCCGGATCCGGCCAGAGCCGCGCGCCGGTGACGGTGCCGCGCACGGGGATTGTCGCGGTATAGCGGCTCCGCTCCGTCTGCGAAGCGGTACGCGTCCACCAGATCTGCACGGGCAGGGAGACGTCCTGTGTCGAGCCGTCCGCCAACTTCAGACGAATCGCGACTGGAAAGGGCACCGACGTCACCCGGCGGAGCGCGATGTCCACCACGTGCTGTCCGCCTTCCTGACGCGGCGTCACGCTGTCGATGGCGATGTCGAGGACGTCCTGACCGTAGAAGAAGCTGTTCCAGAACCACGACAGATCCTCACCCGAGACACTCTCCACCGTGCGGAAGAAATCTCCGGGCGTCGGATGCTTGAACGTCCAGCGGCGTGCGTACTCGCGCATGGCCCGATCCATCACCTCGCGCCCGATAACGTTGTCGCGCAGGGCCAGGAGCACCGCGCCGGGTTTGCGATAGCCGATCGCGCCCAACGCACTCGCCTCGATGCGATCGGGCCGCGTCATCAGCGGCGCCTGCGTCCGCGCGTCCACGGACTGTCTCCAGTTCCGCATGTAACCGGGAAACGCGCTCGTTCCCGGATAGCGCCGCTCGTTCGAGAACGCATTCTGATACGTGTTGAATCCCTCGTCCTGCCAGGCATACCGACGCTCGTTCGAGCCGACCACCATCGGGTACCACTCGTGACCCAGCTCGTGATCGAGTGTGGAGAAGATCGAGGCCGGATCGTTCGTTCCGTAGCTCACCATCACGAACATTGGATACTCCATTCCGCCCACCGGGCCGGCCACGCCGCTGGCCTGCGGGTACGGGTATCCCATCCAGAGCGTCGAGTACAGGCGGATTGTCCACTGGCACATCTCCGCGCCCGATTCCCACGCCGTCCCGGCCTTCGGAAACTGATAAAACGACTGGCAGAGCACGCCGCGCGGTGCCGGATTTCCCGCGATGGGACCGGTGCTCACGGCATCCCACCGAAAGTCCGGCGCCCCGGCCCACGCGACGTCGCGTACATTCTGTGCGCGGAAGCGCCACGTTCTGGTGCCCGGCACGGCGCGGTGCCGTGCGGAGTCCGCCTCCGCGCGTGTGATGATCGCCAGGGGCCTCGTCGCGGTCGCCGCTCGCTCCAGCCGCGCACGCTGCGTCGTCGTCAGGACCTCCGCGGGATTCTGGAGCACTCCCGTGCCGGCGATGATGTAGCCCGCGGGAACCGTCACCGCATATTCGATGTCGCCATACTCGAGGTAGAACTCGCCCTGACCGAGATAGGGATCGGTATTCCAGCCGCGCAGGTCGTCGTACACCGCCATCCGGGGGTACCACTGGGCGATCTCGTACAGCGTGCTGTCGCGCCCCATGCGATCCGAGCCGTGCTCGGGGACGCGAAAGCTGTAATTCATCTCGATGGTCGCGGTGCCGCCCCGGGCGGGCAGCGGTGTGTCGAGATCGATGCGGCCCATCGTGTCGTCCACGTGAATGCGCGCCGCGTGGCCATTCACGCGAACCTCGGAGAGATCGTACCCGCCCTGAAAACCACGCACTCCCCAACGCGACTCAGCCGTGAACAGCGCCGATCCCTTACTGCCCGGCCGATACAGATTCTGATCGAGCTGCAGCCAGACGAAGCGCAGCGTATCGGGGGAGTTGTTGGTGTAGCGAATGGTGACCGCACCACGAATCGTCCTGGAGGTGGTGTCGAGCGTCGCGGCGATGGTATAGTCGGCCCGCTGCTGCCAGTAGTCCGGGCCCGGTGATCCATCCGCCGCCCGAAAGGCGTTCGGACCGGGCCAGTCCATCCGGTCGATCCGGGCAAAGGGATCATCCGCGAGCATGCCGGCGCGCGTGCTCCCTTCGCTGTCGACGGCCGCGGCCGGTGCGGTCGCGACCGGCTCGGCCGAGACGGGCGTGGTATCGATGCGAACCGGCGTGAGCACCTGCGGTGCCCTGTGAAAGCACGCCACGGTGCCGGCGAGGAGAGCCGCGAGAGAAATCGAGAGCTTCACGGGAGCGAGCCACTGGATTGAGGTGGAGACCACGCGAGAGTGACAGCCGCGCGATCACGAATCCTTCATGATCTCGCGGCGCCATGTGCACCACGCGCACGACCCGTAATCCGCCGCAATGGAAGTGCCGTCGGTGCCCGGCCACCAGCAGCGCGTCCAACCGCTGCCCTTGCCACGGGGCTTGCCTGGCCGCCCGAGCGTGCGTAACTCTCTGCGAGACATGCGAAAACGGATCTTGACGCCGCACCCTGCACCAGCGGCGATGGACGTGCGGGAACCGCAGGCGCTGCGAGCCTCGGCATCCGGCACGGCGCGCTATGCGGCCCGAGAGTCCCCCCGTCTCGAGCCGTCCTTCTATCGCTCGGGCCCTGCGGGGCTGATGCTCTCCTCCATCGGAATCGGCACGTATCTCGGCGAGTGCGACGACGCGGAGGACGCCCGGTACACCGATGCGGTGGCGCGGGCGATCGGCGCCGGAGTCAACGTCATCGATACCGCCATCAACTACCGCTGCCAGCGCTCGGAGCGGGCGGTGGGCAGCGCGATCGAGCGCGTGCTCTCGCGGGGCGATGCGGCGCGCGACGAGCTGGTGGTGTGTACCAAGGGCGGGTACGTGCCCCTGGAGGACGCGCCTCCCACCGATCGCGAGCACTATCGCGACTACCTGAAACGCGAGTTCTTCGACAGCGGCATCATGATGCCGGACGACCTCGCCGCCGGGGGACATTCGTTGGCGCCGGGGTTTCTGCGCTTCTGCATCGCCCGCAGCCGGCGCAATCTCGGCGTGCGCACGATCGATGTGTACTACCTGCACAACCCGGAGCAGCAGGCAGCCGTGCTGACGCCGCAGTCCCTGCGCGAGCGGCTGCGGGCCGCGTTCATGGTGCTCGAGGACGCCGTGGCACGCGGCGAGATCGCCGTCTATGGTTGCGCGACCTGGAACGCGCTCCGTGTGCCCCCGGACGCGAAGGGCCACCTGTCCCTGGAGCAGCTCGTGGGCCTCGCCAGGGACGTGGCGGGCGATGCGCATCACTTTCGCGTGGTGCAGCTCCCCATCAATCTCGCGATGCCCGAGGCCGTGCGCGTACCGACGCAGGCGCTTGGTGCAACCGGACGGCTCGTCCCCCTGCTCGATGCCGCCTCGGCGCTGGGGATCTCGGTGGTGGCGAGCGCGTCGCTAATGCAGGCGCAGCTCGCGCGCGGACTGCCGGCGGGCGTGCGTGCGCTGGCCCCGAACTGCCGCACCGATGCCCAGTGCGCTCTCGCCTTCGTTCGCGGCCTGCCGGGAGTCACCACTGCCCTGGTCGGGATGCGAGATGCCGCGCATCTCGCCGAGAACCTTGAGAGCGCCCGGGGCTGACGCGCGGGCTCACGCTCCGATCGCCAGATCCTCCACCGCCCCCGTGTGCCGGTCCACGACGGCGATCCGGTGCGCGTTCGTGTCGGCGACGTACACGTGCGCCGCATCGACCGCGACGCCGGACGGTTCGTGAAATCCGCGCGTCCAGGTGCTGGCCTCGCGGGTGGTCGGGTCCACCCACTTGAGCGCGTCATTATAGGAATCCGCGACGATCAGGCGGCCGTCCTCCGCCACCGCCAGACCCTGCTGGTGTTGCATCAGCACGCGGTCGCCGCTGCCGTCGCGATCGCCGAAATCGAACAGGCCCGTGCCGATGATGGTCTCGACGGTGCCGGCAGGATCGACCGTGGCCCGGCGTATCGCGCTCGACTCCGCATCCACGAAGTACAGCCACTCGCCGGCGGTATCGCGCGCGATGCCCATCGGTTGCGCCAGCGCGGCATCCTGCTGCGGACCGTCGACCAGCGCCTCGTGCCGGTTTCCGCTGTGAACGCGAAGGCCCTCGCCGTGCACGCCCACCGACCAGAGCTGGTGCGTGCCGGCCATCGCGATGAAGACCCGGTCGCCCGCCACACACACGTCCCACGGTGACGACAGCGCTCCGGCGCGCAGGTCGGCGGCCGTGCGCAGCTGCGCCCCGGTGCCCACGAGCGTGCGCACCGTCCCGCTGTCCAGATCGATGGCGCGGAGCGCGTGATTGCCCGCATCGGCAACCATGAGCGTATTCTCGTGAAAGGCCATCCCCTGCGGGTAGTCGAAGCGGGCATCCTCCCCCCGGCCGTCCTGGAGGCCGCGCGCGCCGCCGCCAGCGACGTGCTCGAGACGAAGGCGGCCGCGGGCGGCATCGAGTCGGCCGATGAGCACGCGGTGATGGCCGCTGTCGGCTATCGCGAGGCGCCGCGCCGGACCGAGCGCGACCTTCCCAGGATAGCGCAGCGTGCCGGGCTGGATGGCGGGGCACTCCGGCGCATCCTGCTGCTCCGAGCGCCGCAGGGTACCCTGGTCCTCGGCGCTCCGCAGCGCGCCCTGGACGAACGGCTCGAGCGCTTCCAGCGTGAACTCACCCGCGTGCTGGCCCAGCACGTAGCCGCGGGGATCCACCACCACCAGGGTGGGCCAGGCATTCACGGCATAGCTCCGCCAGACGCGGAACTGACGATCGTTCACCACCGGGTGGGTTACCCCCAGCCGCAGCGTGGCTTCGCGAATGCGGTCGGTCACCCGTTCCGTGGTGTACTTCCCGCTGTGCACGCCCACCACGGCCACCTCGCGCGGGTAACGCTCCTCGAGCTTCCGCAACTGCGGAAGCACATGGATGCAGTTGATTCAGCCGTAGGTCCAGAAATCGAGCACGAGCAGCTTGCCACGAAAATCGGCCAGCGTGCGCGGGCGCCCTCCGGCATGAATCCAGTCGAGCTGCGCCGGAAAATCGGGCGCTCGGACAGTCGCGGTATCCATGTGATATTCCTGGAATGCTGAGATCGCGTGCGACGCGGCACATGGCCGCTCCTGAAACGCACCACACGCAACGTGGGTTCCGCAATCCCTGGCCCGACGCCGCCCTGCACGGCTACCGCGACTTTCTTCGGTGGGTGCTGCTGGAACGCCGGCGGAACGGCCGAGCGCCCGACCCCGCTCCCGGCGTCTTCCCCCTGGCGCAGCCACTCTTCGATAAGCGAGTGGGCGCGCGCGGACTCGCCGCGACATGGGTGGGCCACTCCACCGTGCTGCTGCAGCTCGAGGGCATCAACGTGCTCACCGATCCGATCTGGAGCGAGCGCGCTTCACCGTTGCCGATGCTCGGTCCCCGGCGCTTCGTCGAGCCTGGTGTGGGATTCGCCGACCTGCCGCCCATCGATCTCGTGCTCGTCTCGCACAATCACTACGATCACCTGGACCGCACGACGGTGCGTCGGCTTGCGGCGCGCTCCAGCGAGACGCGATGGCTCGCTCCCCTGGGCCTTGGTGGGTTGCTCCGGCGCTGGGGCGCCAGGCACGTGCAGGAGCTGGACTGGTGGGAGGAGATGCCGCTGGAGATGCCGGCGGGCGTGCTCCGGGTGGGCTGTGCGCCCGCACAGCACTTCAGCGCGCGCGGCCTGGGGGACCGCGGCCGCACGCTCTGGTGTAGCTGGGCGATCCTGGGCGAGCGGCATCGCGTGTTCTTCGCCGGCGATACCGCCTATCACCCGGAGTTCGCCCGTATCGCGGCGCGCTTCGGCCCCTTCGATCTGGTGCTGCTGCCCGTCGGCGCCTACGAGCCGCGCTGGTTCATGCGCTCGGTGCACATGAACCCCGACGACGCGCTGCGCGCCTACAGGGACCTGACGAGCGCCAACGCTGCCGTGCCGCCGCCGGCGATGCTGCCGATTCACTGGGGCACCTTCCGCCTCACCGACGAGGCCATGACCGATCCCCCTGCGTGGACGCAGCGGCTCTGGCGCGAGCAGGCCCTCGACCCCACGCGGCTCTGGCTGCTGCAACACGGGGAAACGCGCCGGGCCTGGAGCGGGTGATCGAGCGCCGGTCCGATCGTCACCCGCTCCAGCCTGCCATGCAACGCTACTGCTTCCTCGGCGCCACCTGCGCCGTGCGCTGCGCCTCAGCGAACAGGTCGCGTTGCGACTGCCCATGATCCAGTAGGTCGATGGCGCGCCGCAGCGGCGCGTCATAGGGCAGATCCCGCCGCTTTGCGGTCGAGTCGCCAAAAGCGAACCGGGTCACGCGCTGCTCCAGCAGGCGGTCGATGTACCGTGCCGACGCGTCGTAGTCCTTCTGGTCCACCGTCACGCCCTTGGCCTGCAAGCGGCGCAGAAACTCGGCGCGCCACGCGGGAGGAACCGTGAAATCTCGGGGCACCTGCTTCGAGAGCTCCAGCGCGTAATCGTACAGCGTCGTGTACACCTCCTGCTGCTTGGCCGCGAGTGCCTTGGCCAGATGCTGCTCCGGAGTGGTGAGCGTGTCATCCGCCACGATCACGTCGGGCGTGATGCCGCCGCCGCCGTACACCACGCGCCCCGCGTCAGACTTGTACGCCGGCCGGTTCTTCTTCACCGCTTCGGTCTCCGCGGTGCTGTCCGGCGGCGTCTCGACGAAGTGGCCGTTCTCGAACTTGCGTTCCTTCTGGATTGAGCGACCGCTCGGCGTGTACCACTTGGCCGTGGTGAGCTTGAGCGCGTAGCCCCCCTCCAGATTGAACACCGACTGCACCAGACCCTTGCCGAAGGAGGTCTGGCCGACGATGAGGGCACGGTCGTGGTCCTGCAGCGCCCCCGCCACGATCTCCGCGGCCGACGCCGTGTAGTCGTCGGTCAGCACGACGAGCGGTGTGGTCGGGAGCAGCGGGGTGCCCTTGGCGTTGTAGGTCTGCGACTCGCCATTGCGGGCGCGAATCGATGCGATCTCCTGCCCATCCTTCAGGAAGAGATTGCTCATCGCCAGGCTCTGGTCCAGGATGCCGCCGGGGTTCCCGCGGAAGTCCAGGACGATGCCGTGCACGTTCTGCTTGGTGAGCGACTCGACGGCGTCCTGCACCTCGGCGGCGGCCGTTTCGTTGAAGCGGTCCAGCGGGACATAGCCGATCTTCTCGTTGCCCGAGCCGAAGACGATGGAGTAGCGCACGGCCGGCACGTGGATCACGGCCCGGGTGAAGTGCACGTCGATCGGAGCCGCCACGCCGGGGCGCGCAAACTTGACCTCCACCTTGGTGCCCGGTGTCCCCGTGAGGTAGTCCGAGACCTGCTGCGTGCTCCAGCCGCGCGTAGAAAGCGTGTCCACCTGCACGATCCGGTCGCCCACGCGGACACCACCCGCTTCAGCGGGGGTGTTTGGGAACACCGTGGCGATGACGATCTGACCATCCTGGTACTCGATGGACATCCCGATGCCGCCGTAGCGTCCGCCGGTCTGGGTGGTGAACTGCTTGAGTTCCTTGGGCGAGAACAGCTCGCTGTACGGATCGTTCAGTTCCTTCACCAGTCCGCGGGCGGCCTTCTCGTACACCGCCGAGGTGTCGAGCGTGTCCACGTAGCGGTCCGTGACGAGCATGACGACCTGGCTGAGCAGCTGCTCGCCGGTGCGAGTGACCTTGTCCTGATAGAGAAAGCCGCCGGCGAACAGCGGAACGAGGACGACGCTCGCCAGGGCGAGCGTGCGAGTGCGAGAGATCCGTGACATCGACCGGTCCGACTCTGGTGTAGGAGGAAGTTAACCTGCGCGGGGGCGAGAGCGGCGCATCATGCACGCTCCGCCTCCACCGGCGGCTCGTTCATATGCTCGCTCTGGCGCCAGAGCTGCCGCCAGGACAGCGCGAGCCCGGAGCGAAACCGCTTTTTCGTGAGGCGAATCCCATCGGGCGAGATGGCCACCGTGAACGGTTCTCCATCGATCTCCACTTCGCGCCGAATGGTTCGCTCCAGCTTCGTTGGCATGCGGAGTCTGATACCCTGGGCCGCAACTGCGGTTCTGTCCGACGGTTCTAGACGCCCTTGGGAGCCAGCACGTAATCCACGAACCATTCCCGCTGCTGCTGTCGGACGGTGACGCTTCGCACCAGCCCGTCCGCCAATAGCATGTCGTGGGCCGGTTGGAGCACCCGCTGCAGGTGGGACGGGTAGCGCTGGACCAGGGGCAGCAGCTCCTTCAAACGTTCCAGGGCGATCCGCCAGGTGACCATGCCCTCCGCCCGCGCCACCTCTATCAATCGATACAGCCGGCGCGCTACGGGGGAGCTGAGCTCCAGATACCGCTGGACAGCCAGGCTCGAGGTGTGTCGGCCCGCCAGATTGGACCGGATGAGCGGCGAGATCACCACACGGGCGACGCCAGGCTCGGCGGCCGCCACGCCGGGAAAGAGCGGAAGCTGCTCCCGATCGGAGATGCGGCGGCGCTCGATCGAGACGGAGGACAGGATCGAGAATCGCGCATCGGCCAGACCGCCGACGGCGGAACTGTAGTAGCTTCCCTGGGACTCCAGGGTCGTGCGCTCCAGCCGCCCGAGCGCGCCCCGCACCTGCTCGTACGTCCGTCCGTCCACCTGGCGTCCCATCGAGCGCAGGAACGCGTGCAGCGTGAACGTGAGGCTGCCGTCGGCGGGCTCCCCCGCCTCGTGGAAACGGTGCATCAGCTCGATGTACACGTCCTGATCGAAGGTGCCCGGCAGCCGGTCGCCGGGAGCCGGCAGCACGCGCCAGCGCCCGCCATCCTCCCCCGCGAGGGTGATGGCGGCATCCTCGGCGGAATCGCTCAACCGGAACACCGGAAGCGCCTCCAGCGACCGATCCAGCAGGATGGCTCGGGTCGCGGTGCGGCGCCGGGCGGCCAGGCTCATGGCGGGAAAGTGACGCCCCGCACCCCACCCGGCAAGCGGGGTCGCGCCGCCGGCACCGCCTCACGACAGCCGTAGCACCTGACCAGTCACCGCGCGCGCGTCGTCCGAGCAGAGATATACCACTGCTGATGCCACGTCCGCGCGCTCCACGTAGCGTGCGTCGCTCCCCATCGCGCGTTCGTTGTCCAGCGTGCGAATGGTGCTGGGGGCGACGGCGTTCGACCGCACCCCATTCCGGCGCTCCTCCTGCGCGATGGTCTGCATCAGGATCACCACGGCACTCTTCGCGGCCGCGTACGCCGACATCTCCGCCAGCCGCGCGCCGGGCAGCGCCGCCTCCGACGCGAAGAACACGATGGCGCCGCGCGCCGCGCGGACCATGGGAAGGAATGCACGCGAGGCGATGTACGCGGTCGTGAGATTGTTCGCCAGCATCCGCTGCCACACCGCGAGGTCGCTGTTCGCGACGGGGCCGCTCATCGCGAAACCGCCGGCGACGTTCACGAGCGCCTGCAGCCGCCCGCCGTGCGCCCGCCGCACGCGGTCGGCCAGCTCGGCCACCGCCGGGGGATCGGTCAGATCGCATTCGTAAGCCGTGGCGCGCACGCCGCCGGCGCTCAGGGCCTCGGCGCGCGCCGTCGCTTCCGCCGCGTCACGACTTACGAGCAGCAGCGCGGCGCCTTGCTCCCCGAACGCGCGGGCGACCGCCTCGCCCACCTGGCCCGCGCGGCCGACGCCGGTGATCAGGACCGTGCTGTTGGTGAATGACATGATCGAAGAGAGCTCAGAGGAAGCGAGCCGAAGCTCATGGCACGAAGTATGTCAGATACGCGGCCACAATGTCAGCGCAAGAAACCATCTCGGTGAAGCGGCGGCTCGAGCGGCTCGCCGTCGTCATCGCCGCCATCTTCGTGCTGTATCTCGCGTTCGTTGGCTTTCTCTCGATCACGCGGGGCACTCCCGTGCAGATGGTGATCGCCGAAGGGGATCGCGGCGGCGCGCCGCGGGTGACCGATTCCCTCTTCGAGCGCACCATCGAGTTGTACACCGGCACGCACATGGATTCCGGAAACATGGTGCAGTCGGTGAACAACGGCTCCGTCTATGACTCGCTCTGGCACGACCTGCACCGGGCGCAGCGGACCATCACCGTCCAGATGTACTACTCCCTCCCCGGCAAGGTCGCCGACTCGCTCGCGGCGATCCTGGCCGAGCGGGCGCGGGCGCACGTGCGCGTGCTGCTCCTGCTGGACGCCTTTGGCTCGCAGCATCTGTCGGCGCGTTGGGCGGAGCGGCTGCGCCAGGCCGGCGTGGAGCTCGCGCTGCTCCGCAAGTTGAAGTGGTACTCCATTCACAACGCGACCGACCGGTCGCACGTGCGCGTGGTGGTGATCGACGGGCGGATTGCCTACACGGGGGGCTTCGGCCTGGCGGACTACTGGCTGGGGGACGGCCGGCACGAGGAGCAGTGGCGGGAATCGAACGTGCGCTTCGTGGGACCGGCGGCGATGCAGCTCCAGGCGGCCTTCGCCGCGGGCTGGGCGGAGGCTACCGGTGAGCTGATCACCGGCGACGTCTTCTTCCCGCGATCTTCGTTCGCGCCCATTCCCGGCGGGATCGATGCCGGGGTGCTGTACACCGCGCCCACCACCGGCAGCACCCCGGCCGAACGATTCCTGGCGCTCAGCATCGCCTCGGCGCGCAAGTCGCTGTACATCACCAACTCCTACTTCGTGCCCGACGACGATTTTCGCAGCCTGCTGCTCGCGGCGGTGAAGCGCGGCGTGGACGTGCGCGTGCTGACGGTGAGCTCCAAAACCGACGTGAAGACCACCTGGTACGCGGGGCGCTACTGGTACGAGGAGCTGTTGCGGGGCGGGGTTCGGATCTTCGAGTACCAGCCGACGATGATGCATTCCAAGACGATCGTCGTGGATGGTGAGTGGGCCACCATCGGCTCGATGAACTTCGACAATCGGTCGCTCGCCTTCAACAACGAATCCAACCTCGTGGTGCTGGATCCTGGCTTCGGCGCCCAGATGGATTCGGTTTTCGAGCAGGACCTTCGCTATTCCCGGGAGATCAGGCTCGCCGAGTTCCGGAAGCGCCCGTGGTGGGACCACGTGCTGGAGACCGGCGCCGTGATGCTCTCCCGGGTGCTCTGATCCCGCTGACCGCTGCGCGCCCCGAGGCGCGCGGCCACCCTCAGCCGCGTCCCAGCGCTGCGCGCACGGCCTCGCGCATGGCCACCAGCGCCTCGTCCCGTGCCGCGGGCGAGTCGTCGCGCACGTGCAGCTCGATGCCGTCGGCCACCGGAACCCGGCGCCAGCTCATGAGGTGATCCTCGTCGGAGCGTGCGGTGGTGTCGGCGCCCACGCCGAGCGCCGGCGCCAGCGCCGTGGCGACGCGACGCTCGAGCGCGTCACCGGTGAGCTCCTGCAGCTCGCGCTTGATGAGGTCGAGGGTGATGCCCTCGCGCTGGCGGATCTTGATGGCCAGCAGCTGCAGGAAGTGCCGGTAGTTGTACGTCGCGGCGGTGCCGGTGCCCTCCGGCCGGTCCAGCAACCCGTTGGCCACGTAGAAACGAATGGCCCGCGCGCTGGGCGCTGCCCGCGCGGAGGCGTTGGTCGGGCGCATCCCGGCTGCATCCACCAGCCCGGTGACGTGGGCGGCGAGTCCCCGCGCGTTCCACGGCGCGTGCCGCGCATGAACGCGCAGCAGCGCGATGGGCGACTCAGCCATGGTCGGCGACGATGATGATGTCCGAAGCAGCCATGGCGGAACAATAACCGCGCGCGCTGCTCAGACGGAGTACGCGGCGCGCGCGGGCAGGGTGACGGAGACGGTGGTTCCCGCCTCCGCGTTGCTCTCGATCTCCAGCGCTCCGCCGTGCTCGCCAATGATGCGCCGGCTGAGCGCGAGGCCGATTCCCGCCGCTCCCGGCTTGGTGGAATAGAAGAGATCGAAGACGCGCGGCAGCGAGTCCGCCGCGATGGGCGGCCCGCCATTGTGCAGTTGACAGCGCCAGGATCCGTCCGGTCTGACGGCGGAGAGCAGGGTCAGGTCGGTACCCTCCGGCGTGGCGTCCACCGCGTTGTCGAGTAGATGGCCAAAGGCCTGCGCCAGCTGGCCAGCGTCCACACTGCACCGCGCCCGCGGCACCACGGGTGCGTGGCGCAGCATCAGAGCCTTGCTCTCCAGCAGTCCGCGGTGCTCCGCGATCACGCCGGCCCACACCTCGTCGGGGTCCCCGCGCTCCAGCTGCAGCGGAGCGGGCCGGGCATACTCGAGCAGCGCGCTCACCATCGCATTCATCCGCTCCGTCTCGCGGAGAATGCGTCCGACGTTCTTCTCCACTACCGGATCTTCCTTCACCCGAAAGCGAAGCAGCTGGGCGGCCGACGAGATGCCGTACAGCGGATTGCGCAGCTCGTGCGAGATCCCCGCCACCACCTCACCGATGGTCTCCATGCGCCGCTTCTCGAGCAGGAGCTCCACGGCGTGCGCGCGTTCCACGGCCGCTCCAAGGTGCGGTACGATCGTCGCCAGAGCGCGCTCGATCTCGTCGGCGCGGCCGGCGGCGTCCGAATCGGTGAGCAGCACGGTGCACGCGCCGCGAACGCCGGGCGCCGAGAGCGGGACGGTAATCTCGGTTCTCCCCTGCTGCTCGCGAACGATGCCGCGGCCGCTGCCGGCATCAGATTCCCGCAGCTCCATCGCCTCGCGCCAGCTGTCGGCCAGCCGGGATCCCAGCCTGCCAGGCTCCTCGTCGAAGCCACTCTGGTGCATGAGGGTGGGCGCGACGGCACCGCCGCGGGCCAGTGCGATGGCCACGGCCTCGGCATCGGTGAGCCGGCGAACTTGCTGCGCGGTCTCGGTGAGCACACGCTCCAGTGAGATGGCGTGCGCGAGCGCGAGCCCGGTCTCCAGAGTCTGGCGTTCGAGGACGGCCATGGCTGGATGATAGAGGTCTGACAGCCGAGAAGTGAAACGGCGGAACGCGCATACGCGTTCCGCCGTCGGTTGCCGCGAGGTGATGCCGAGCCGGGTGGAGCGCGCCGCTCAGCGGCGTCCACCTCTCCGGGCGGCCTTCCTTGCGCCGCTCTTCTTGCTGCCGCCCTTCTTCGCCGCGGGACGCCTGGCGCTGCCCTTCTTCGCCCCGCCCTTCTTTGCCGCACCCTTCCGTGCACCGCCCTTCTTCGCGGCACTCTTCTTCGCGCCGCCTTTCTTCGCCGTGCTCTTCTTGGCCGCGCTCTTCTTGGCCCCAGCCTTCTTTGCACTGGTCTTCTTCGCGGTCGTCTTCTTGGCACCGCCGGCGCTGCTCTTCTTCGCGCCGGTCGCACCGGCCCGCATTCCGGTTCCGCCCGTGCCGGTACCCGTCGCGCCGGTCATTCCGCCAGCGCCTGCAGCGCCGGTCGTGCCCATCGCGCCGCCCGCCGCGCCGCCGGTCCGCGCGGTGCGTCCGCCCGTGAACAGCGGGGTCTCCTCCTCTTCCTCCTCGGCGAAGGTGCCCTCGTCCTCTTCCTCTTCGTCCTCGCCCTCGTCGGTGCTATCCCACAGGTCGTCACTGCTGCGCCCCGTCGCCCAGCCGCTCTCGTCCTCCTCGTCCTCCTCGTATCCGCCGCCACCCCCGCCGCCCCCGTATCCGAGGTCGTCCGCGTCGTCGTCGCGGTCCGAGAACCGGTACTCCTCGTGCAGCTCGTCACCCCGCGGCATGCGCGCCTCCTGAGGCAAATGTGTTCAGCATATCGTTGATCGTCGATCCGTTCACGACGCGCGCTGCGCCTGCACGTCGTGTGCCGACCGCCGTGCACGTTGGTGATGCGCATGTCGTCATCAACATCGCGCACGTGCGCGCGCGTCGCGCAACTCCTAGTACAATGAACCGGTCAAAACGTCAAGGACAATGTGCACGGCGATGGCGCGCGCTCAGTCGCCGGCAGCGGGCTCCGGCACCGGCGCACCGGTGGACGCCGGTTCATGCACACGGCCCCGGCGTGTGATCCACGCGGTGAGGTCATCCAGCAACGTGTACATCACCGGCACCACGAAGAGCGTCAGCAGCGTGGAAGTAACGAGGCCCCCGATCACGGCGCGCGCCATCGGCGCGCGTTGCTCCGCTCCGGCGCCGATGGCCAGCGCGAGGGGAATCATCCCGAAGATCATCGCGACGGTGGTCATGATGATGGGCCGCAGCCGGATCCGGCCGGCCGTGAGCAGCGCCTCCGCGCGCGCGGCGCCACCCTCCCGCTGCTGATTGGTGAAATCGACGAGCAGGATCCCGTTCTTCGTCACGAGCCCCATCAGCATGATGATGCCGATCATAGTCATCACGTTGATGTTGTCCCGCGTGACGAGCAGGGCGACGGTCACCCCGATGAAGCTCAGCGGAAGCGCCAGCATGATCGCCAGCGGCTGCACGAACGAGCCGAAGAGCGAGGCCAGGATGAGATAGATGAAGATGACCGCCAGCAGCAACGCCTCGAGCACGTAGCCGGTGGTCTCCTGCAGGTTCTGCACGTCGCCGCCGAACACGAAATGGTATCCCGGCGGCAGGCCGATGCTGTCGATCGCCTGCTCGACGTTTGCCGCCACGTCGCCGGTGGCGTTCCCCGGCAGCACGTTGGCAGAGATGGAGATCTGCTGCTCGAGATTCCGCCGGTCGATCTGCTGCGGCCCCACGCCGGCGCGCACTTCCGCCACCTGCGACAGGGGGATCATCGGCGGAGTACCGCCGGCGCCACCGAAGTTGTTCGCGGGCACCACGATCTGCGCGACGTCCGCCGCGGACGTGCGCATCGAATCGGGATACACCACCAGCACGTCGTGCTCGAAGCCCTGCGGATCCTCCCAGCGTGTGGCGCGCTGGCCCTGGAAGAGCGGCTGCAGCGTGGTGCCGATGGTGTTGATCCCCAGCCCGGCGCGCCATGCCTCCTGGCGGTCCACGCGCACGTCCAGCTCCGGAATCTCACCCTCGTCGCTCGACTGTGGCTCCGTGATCCCCGGCACGGACCTGACGGCGTCCAGCACGCGCGCCGCCACGATCTTGAGCCGCGTCACCTCGGGCCCCTGTACGTTGATCGAGATGGGCGGGCCATGACCGCCGAAGATGGAGCCCTGGCTCCGAATGGACGGCGACACGCCGGGAATCTTCCGCAGCCGCGCGCGCAGATCGGCCTGGAGTTCGAAGAGATCCCGCCGGCGCTGCTCGCGCGGCGTGAGCTGGACGAAGATGCTGCCGTTGCTCGGCGTCCCGCGGTAGCCGCCGCCGATCGAGAGGTACGTGTACTCCACCTCGGGCTGCGACTTGAGAAAGCTCGCGATCTCCCGCCCCTTCTCCAGGGTGTAGTCCAGGCTCGACCCGGGCGGGGTGCGGAAGCTGACGTTCATCTCGCCCATGTCCGCTTCGGGCATCCAGGTGAAGCCCAGCCGCGGCACCAGCAGGAAGGCCACCAGCACTGACGCCGCGGCGATTCCCATCACGATCACCCGGTGGCCCAGTGCCCAACGCAGCCACGATGGATAGCGATCCGCCACCCGTTCGAACCAGTCGTTGAAGGCGAAGGCGAAGCGCCGGACGGGGTTCACCTTCCCGCGCTTCTCCGGCGCGAGCGCACCGTGCTCCACCTCGGGATCCGGCCACACGCTGGACAACATCGGGTCGAGCGTGAACGACACGAACAACGACACCAGCACGGCGAACGCCACCGTGATGCCGAACTGCAGGAACAGCCGGCCGATCATCCCTCCCATGAAGGCGACTGGAAAGAACACCGCCACCACGGCCAGCGTCGTCGCCGCCACCGCGAGACCGATCTCGTCGGTGCCTTCCCGCGCCGCGCGATAGTGATCCTTTCCCATCTCCAAGTGGCGCACGATGTTCTCGCGCACCACGATGGCGTCGTCGATCAGCAGCCCGATCGCGAGCGACAGCGCCAGCAGCGTCATCGTGTTGATGGTGAAATCGAACAGCCACATCACGAAAAACGCCGAGATGATCGAAACCGGCAGCGTGAGCCCGGTGATCACCGTCGACCGCCAGGAGTTCAGGAACAGGTAGATGATGGCGATTGTGAGGATCGCACCCAGGATGATCGAGAGCTGCACGTCCGCCAGCGATTCGCGGATGCGCACGGAATCGTCGCGCCGAATGGTCGTGGTGACGTCCGGCGGCAGCACCCGCTCGAGGTCGGCCACCGCGGCGCGCACGCTGTCGGCCACGGCCACGGTGTTCGATTCCGCGATCTTCAGCACGTCCACGGTCACCGCGGGGCTGCCGTCCACCTCAGCCGCCGAACGCCGCTCCTCCGAGCCGTCGATCACGGTGCCGACGTCGCCCAGGCGCACCGGCACCCCGCCCCGCACCGCTACCACGATATCCGCGAAGGATTTCGGGTCCGCGATGCGTCCGGTGATGCGCACCAACTGCTCGATGGCGCCGCGCTGCACCCGGCCAGCCGGCACCTCCTGGTTCTCGCGCTGCAACGCCGTGGACACCTGCACCGGGCTGATGCCGTACGCGCGCATCTGGTTGGGGTCCAGCTGCACCTGGATCTGCCGGCGGTTGCCGCCGACGATGTTCACGCCGCCCACACCCGGGATCGCCTCCAGCCGCGGCGTCACCACCTGATCCGCGAGGTCGGTGATCTCCCGCAACGGCCGCTCGCTGCTCTGCAGCGCGATCGACATGATCGGCGAGTCGTTGGGATCGAAGTGCCGGATGATCGGATCATCGATACCGGGGGGGAGCGATCGGCGGATGCGCGCCACCTTGGCCTGCACGTCCTGCTGCGCCTCGCCGATGTCCACACCCAGGTTGAAGGACAGCCGCACCTGCGAGCCGCCTTCGTAGGAGTTGGAGTTGATCTCCTTGATCCCCTGAACGGTGTTGAGCGCCTCCTCCAGCGGCTTGGAGACCTGGCGCATCATGACCTCCGGGGATGCGCCCGTGTAGGTCGTCTGCACCGAGATGGTGGGATAGGTGACGTCCGGGTACTCGTCGATGGCCAGCCGCCGGTAGCTCACGACCCCGAGCACCACCAGCGCCAGCATCATCATCGTGGCGAACACCGGCCGCTTGATCGAAACGTCGGACAGAAACACGATCGGCCTCCTGCGTGCTCAGCGATGCCCGCCGGCACTTGCCCCGGCGGCCTTCATCGGCTGCCCCAACCGCCCGTTGCTCGCACGCTCCTGCTCGCCGCCCACGACCTGCACCTGCATCCCGCGGCCCAACACCCCCACGTTGCCGACGATCACCCGATCGCCCGCAGACAGGCCGTCCAGGACCTGCACCTTACCAATGCGCTCGTCGAGGACACCGACCTGCACGGGGGTCAGGGCCACCCGGTTGTCGGCGATCGTGTACACGAACGGATGGCCGCCCTCCTGCGACTGCCGGATGGCCGCCGCGGGAACCGTGAGCGCGCCAGTCACCGTGCGATTGACGATGCGGCCGCTCGCGAACGTGCCCCCCTTGATCGCGCCGCTCGCGTTGGCCACGTCCACATAGACCGTGATGGCGCGGGTGAGCGAGTCGATGGTGGGGCTCACCCGTGACACGTGTCCCTCGAATGCCCGGCCGTCTGCGACGAAGCGCACCTTCTGACCGGCGCGCACGACGTTGGCCTGCCGGGCGGGCACGGGCGCGGTGAGCTCCAGGTGATCGTTGCGCACGATGGTGAACATCGGCGCGCCGCGCGCCACGCGCTCGCCGTTCTCCACCAGCCGTTTGCCGACGACGCCAGCGGCGGGCGCCACCACCCGGGTGTCGCGCGCCTCGAGACTCGACTGGCGCAGCCGAGCCTCGGCAGCGGCGAGGCGTGCCCTGGCCGCGTCCACCGCCTGCTGCGCCACCTTGTAGTCGCGCTCCGCGATGGCGCCTGCCCGGAACAGCTCCGCGCTCTGATCCAGGTTCCACTGCGCGGTGGCGAGATCGGTGCGTGCCGAGGCACGGTCGGCCACTGCGCTCTCGCGGGTGCTCTCCTGCGCGCTGGACTCGAAGCGCGCGAGCAGCTCGCCCGCGGCGACCCGCTGGCCCTCGCGCACGTACACGCCCACCAGATCGCCCTCCAACTTCGCGTGCACCTCGATGGTCTCGATCGGCCGCAGGTCGCCGGTGATGGGGGTTGCCTCCTCCACGCTCTCGCGCCCGACCGTGGCGATGTCGCCTGGCGCCAGCGTGATGGTGGGCACCGGCCGCCCGCCCGCCCGCGTTTCCTGCGCGGCCGGACCCTCCGTCTGTGCGGCGGATGCCATTTCGGAGTCCGAGCCGCAGGCTGCGGCGGCGAGCAGCAGGGCGGTCATGCTCATCGCGCGGAGCACCCCGCGCGCTGGTCTATCGTTCACTTGTCTGCACCGTCGTCGGACCCGCGTGGAGAGGGGGACTGCGCCGTGGGCGGAAAGGGAATCGGCCGCCCCAGGGCGCGGGCCAGCTCTGCGGAAGCAAGATACAGGTCGAAGGTGGCTCGCGCCTCGCTCGACTGCGCGGTGAGCAGGGCGAGCTGGGCGTCGGATACCTCCAGTTGGGTGCTGAGCCCCCGCGAGAAGCGCAGAGACGCGAGTTGGAACGCTTCCCGCGCCTCGCCGGCATTCTGCTGGCCGGCCAGGTACACCGCGCGCGCGCGGCGCAGCTCAGCGCGCGCCCGGGCCACCTCCAGCGCCACCGTCTCACGCTCCTGCTGCAGCTGGATCTCCGCGATGCGTGCCTGCGCCCGCGCCACGTTCAGGCTCGAGCGAGCGCGCATTCCGTCGAACACGGGAAAGCTGAGGGTGGCAGAGAGGGAGCGGTCGGAGAACCAGCCGCCGTTCTGACAGACCCGCCCGGCCGGAGAATCGGCGGGACAGAACTCCGCGGCCGCGCGGCCGAAGCGGTCGGGGAGCCCGTAGCCGAGCGGCGGAAAGGCCTGGTACCCCGTATTGAAACTGATGCTCGCAGTCGGCAGGAAGTCGGCACGGGCCACGGCGATGTTCTCGCGCTGCGCCCGCGCCGCGAGCTCCGCGCTGCGCAACCCGGCACGGTCGGGTACGACGGCGCTGTCCTCGAGCGCGGCCAGTCGCGGCAGCAGCGCGCGCACCCCGTCGGCGTCCACGTGCGTCGTCAGCTCGAGCGGGCGGTCCACCGGCAGGTTCAGCAGCCGCCGGAGCTCCAGCACGGCGAGCTCGCGATCGTTGTGTGCCTGGATGGCGAGGGGCTCCAGGTTCGCGCGCTCCACGCGAGCGCGGAGCACGTCGTAGCGAGCGGCGCGGCCTCCCGCATACAGCTGCTCGATCTGCTCGACGCGCGCGCTGGCGAGCGCCACGTTGCTGTCCTGCAGCGCGGCCAGTCGCCGGCTGAACAGCGCGTCGAGGTACGCCCGCTGCACGTCCACCGTCAGCCGGCGGCGCGTCTCCTGCTCGTCCAGTCGTGAGGCGCTCCGTGTATCGGCGGCGGCGCGCATGCCGGCCACCACGCGTCCCCCCTGGAAGAGCGGCTGGGTGATGCCAGCGTTCACGTTGTAGGTGTTCGGCTGATTGAAGACCGAACCAACGGCGTTGCCGCGGGCGCTCTCGTACACGTGCGAGTAGCTGGTGTTGACGCGGAGCTGCGGCAGCGCGCCGGCGCGCGCCGACATCACCTGCGCCTCCGCGACGTCGGTCTGGGCGGCGGCGAGCCGGGTCTCGTCCGAGGCGCGCAGCGCGGTGGCCACCGCGTCCTCGAGGGACAGCTGCAGCGTATCCCGCGCACCCGCGCGAGCGAGGGCCGGCTGGGCGCCGGCGCGCCCGGGGCCGGCCAGGGCGTACGCCGCCAGGCAGGTGAGGGCGAATACGGGGCGAATCATCGTCAAGTATACGCCGATCGCGGGCATAGCGTTGCTCGCCGGCAGCGAGGCAACGCTCGTCGGAGCACGTGCCATCCGCATGGGCCGGCCCCGCTCGTCAGGCCCCGCGGATCGCCCTTCCCGAGCTCGCAGTTTCAGGGATCGATGTACACCAGCGACTTGCGCCGGGCCACCACCGTGCGCAGGGCCATGAAGATGCGCGGGTCCAGCAGCCCGCCGGTGTGCTTTTCCAGGAACTCGAGCGTCTGCTCCGGCGTCATCGGATCGCGATAGGCGCGCTTGGAGGTGAGCGCGTCGAAGGCGTCGGCGGCGGCGAGGATGCGTCCGCCTATCGAGATCTCCGCCCCGCGCCGGCCGCGGGGATAGCCCCCGCCGTCCCAGTGCTCGTGATGATCCCCGACGAAGGTGAGCGCATCCCCCAGATGGTGCAGCGGCGCCAGGATGTCCAGGCCGATGCGCACGTGCTCCTTCACGTGCTCGTACTCCTCCGCGGTGAGCGAGCCGGGCTTGTTGAGCACCGCCTCGCGCGTGCCGATCTTCCCGACATCGTGCAGGCGGCCGGCCAGCCGCACCTGCTCCACCACGTCCGCCGGGAGTCCCAGCTCCTCGGCGATGGACGCCGCCAGCTCCGCCACGCGCTGCGAGTGCCCGCGGAGATACACGTCCTTCACCTCCATCGCGTTGATCAGCGTCTCCGCCACCCGCACCGTGAGCGAGCGCAGCGCCTCGCGTTCGTGCTCCAGCTCGTCCGTGCGCTGCGCCACCTCCTCGCGCACCATCCGCTCGACGCGATGCTGCTCGACGATGAGCGATCGTTTGTGCAGCGCGCGTTCGATCGCCTGCTCCAGATCGGGCAGCTCCACGGGCTTCATCAGGTAGTCCAGCGCGCCGCGCATCATGGCGTCGGTCGCGGTAGGCGCGTCGTTCACGCCGGTCAGCATCATCACCGCGAGCTCGTCGTCCAGCGCCAGTGCGCGCGGTACGACGTCCACCCCCGAGAGGCCGGGCATGCGCACGTCGCAGAGCATCAGCGCGAAGCGCTGCTCGGCAAGCCGGTCCAGCGCCGCCTCGCCGGAGCCGGCCGTCACCACGTCGAATCCGCGCGAGCGCAGGTACTTGCCGATCGCGCGGCAGATGATCTCCTCGTCGTCGACGACGAGGAGGCGCCGCGCCGAGGGTTCGGGCGTGGAAGACGCGCCCGGAGGCGTGATCTCCGGCGCGACAGGAGACGCGACGAGAAAGTCGGGGGCGGTGCTGTGCTGGATCATGCCGGCCACCGGGTCATGAGACCGGAGGAGAGGAGGAGAAAGGCGGGAGGAGGAGCTGGACGTCCATTGCCGCGCGGCGATGGCGCTGCCGGGCGTCAATGCAGACGCATCGGCGGTTACCGCGTCACGGGGACCGGCCGACTCAGTCCTCGACGAACTCCACCTGCACCGGCTGCTCGATGACGCCGGCGCCGACCCCGCGCTCCAGCAGCCGCCGCACCGCCTCGCGTCCACGGGGTCCGTAGTCCAGTGTCCAGTCGTTCACGTACATACCGACGAAGGTGTCGGCGCGCCCGCGGTCCAGCCCGCGAGCGTAGCGCATGGCATGGTCCAGGGCGCCGGACCGATGCTGCAGCGCGTAGGCAATGCTGGCCCGCAGATGCCTGGAAATCTTCCGCGTCAGCTCGGGGCCCAGATCCTTCCGGACCACGTTGCCGCCCAGCGGCAGCGGGAGCCCCGTCTCCGCGAACCACCACTCCCCCATGTCCGCGATCAGGTGCAGGCCCCGGTCGCCGAAGGTGAGCTGGCCCTCGTGGATGAGCAAACCGGCATCGACCTCCCCGTCCACCACGGCGTCCTCGATGCGGTCGAAGGGTGTGGCCACGGGGACGAAGTTCGGCTCGGCCAGCCGGAGCGCGAGGTACGCGCTGGTCATCGTGCCGGGGATCGCCACGCGCCGCCCGCGTATGCCGGCCAGCGGCATCGGTGCGCGCGCCACCAGCCGCGGGCCGTAGCGATCACCCATCGAGGCGCCGTGCGGCAGCAGCGCGTACCGGTCGGCCAGGTGCGCGTACGCGTGGATGGAGACGGCCGTCACCTCCAGCTCGGCGTTCAGGGCGCGCCGGTTCAACGATTCGATGTCCTGCAGCTCGTGCACGTACGTCAGCCCTTCGGTATCGATCTTCCCTTCGGCCAGCGCGTAGAACATGAACGCGTCGTCCGAGTCGGGGCTGTGGGCAACGTGGATGGTGCGCGGGGTCGTGGTCGTCGGCATGACTCAGAGTTTCTTCGCGCTCTCGAGCGCCAGGCGGATGTCGTTGGCGTGGTCCACGTACTCGGGAAGCTGCTTCGCGCGCTCCGCGGGCTCGGCGGCGGCAAAGCGGCGGAGGTAGCCGCGCGCCCGCGCCTGGTCGTTCCGGGCGCGCGCGGCGTCCGCGGCCAGGATCAGGCCCAGCAGGTGGTTCGGCTGGGTGGCGAGAATCGAATCCGCCTCCGCGGTGGCCAGCGCGTCGTCGCCGGATGCGAGGCCGATGCGGCCAAGGTCATAGCGCTGATCGGCATTGGGAGGGCCGAGCATCTGATACGCCGCGATGGCCATCGGGGCGAAGAGCTGGACGCTGTCCGCCTGGCCGCGTTCGGCCAGCGACATCACGCGATTGTACAGCCGGATGGCGCGCTCCTCCGGACTCATGCTGCTGATGTCCACCGCTGCCGCGCCGCGCGCACCTGCCGGGGCCTCACCGCCCGGGCCGCCTGCCCCGGCCCCCATCAGCCCCGCCGGAGCGGCGGCGTCGGCAGCTGCCGTGGACTGCCGGGCAAAGCGCTGGCCGGCCAGCATCGCGATGAGCGCCACAAGCGCGATGGCCGCCACTGCCCACGGCAGCGCGGCATTGAATCCGCGCTCCTCACCGGCGCCCGCGGCGTGCACGGCGGCGCCGACCTCGGTACCGCAGCGGTGGCAGAACTTCGCGCCCGGTGTCAGCGCGGCGTGGCACGCGGCGCACTCCGCGCCCGCCAGCGGCGCGCCGCAGGCCGAGCAGAACTTGCCTGACGCCGGCGCCTTGCAGGCGGGGCAGGTGGCTTCGGGAGTGGATGGGGCAGGGGAGGCGGGTACAGGCATGGATCGAAAGCTAACACGGAGACGCGCTCTCCCCGCCCCCCGCTCCCGAGTCCCGACGCCCTCCCGATCGCCCCCCCGTTTCCCGCCCCGAACTATTGCGAGTGTCGCTGCCGCGGCTCGGAGATCTCTTCCACCGTGCGCTCCGAGCGCGCGTCGTCCTTGGTGCGGCGGACGATATCCGCCTGGGCGACGATGCCCACCAGCCCGCCGCGCTCGTCCACGATCGGGATGCGGCGCACCTGCTCCTTCGCCATCGCGTTCATCACCTCGCCCACATCGTCGCTCGGCTGGCAGGTGGAAATCCGATCGCGGCTCATCACGTCGCTCACGCGCGTGCTGCCATCCTTCCCATCGCCCACCACGCGAATGGCGATATCCCGATCGGTGATGACGCCGAGCAGCTGCCGGGAGCCCTGCTGCTCCTGCACGACGGGGATGATGCCCACGTCCTCGCGCTGCATGAGCTGCGCGGCTTCACGCACCGTCGCGTTCGGCGTGAGGCACGCCGGGTCCTTCGTCATGACATCCTGAGCTCGCATCGCATTCCTCCCTGTTGACATCACCCCGGCGCGCTGCACTGCCGCCACGCGGCCGTTGACGAGAGAGATCTGGCGCGCAAGGCGTGTGCCCCCGACGCTTGCCTTTGCGAAGCGCGGCGGCAAAGCTTCGGGCCTCACCACTCTCGCTCATCTCCACCCACCGTGGCCGAACACTCGCGCTCGATTGTGCCCGACCTGCGGGGCGCCAGCCGGAAAGACGTCCTGGAGCTCGCCGCCAGGCTGAACGTGCGCTTCATGCGGCTGCAGTTCACCGACATCCTCGGCATCAACAAGAACGTCGAGATCCCGGCATCGCAGTTCGAGAAGGCGCTCGCGGGCGACATCATGTTCGACGGCTCGTCCATCGAGGGCTTCGTGCGCGTGGAGGAGTCGGACATGCTGCTCGTCCCCGACCTCGCCACCTTCCAGGTCTTTCCCTGGGGCGACCCGGACAGCCGCATCTGCCGGGTGATCTGCGACATCAACCTGCCTGACGGCACTCCCTTTCCCGGCGACCCGCGCGGCGTGCTCAGGAAGGTGCGCGCGCGCGCGGCCGAGCAGGGTTACGTGATGAACGCGGGGATGGAGGCGGAGTTCTTCCTCTTCAAGCCCGGGCCGGAGGGCGAGCCCGCGACGGTGACGCACGACGTGGGCAGCTACTTCGATCTCGCGCCCGCCGACCTGGGCGAGGACGCCCGCCGCGCGATGGTGGAGACGCTCGAGCGCATGGGCTTCGAGGTGGAGACCGCCCATCACGAGGTGGCCAACGGCCAGCACGAGATCGACTTCCGCTACGCGGACGCGCTCACCACGGCGGACAACATCGCGACCTTCCGGTTCGTGGTGAAGCACGTGGCGCAGCAATTCGGGCTCCTGGCGTCGTTCATGCCAAAACCCATATACGGCCAGAACGGCAGCGGGATGCACACCCACCAGTCGCTCTTCCACGGCCGGGAGAACGCCTTCTTCGCGCGCGATGCCGAGTGGCAGCTCTCGCCCGTGGCGCTGCAGTACATCGGCGGCCTGCTGCGCCACGCGCGGGGCATGTGCGCGATCACCAACCCGCTGGTCAACTCGTACAAGCGCCTGGTGCCGGGCTACGAGGCGCCGGTGAACGTCGCCTGGTCCATGCGCAACCGCTCGCCGCTCATCCGCGTGCCCGAGCGGCGCGGCACCGGCACCCGCGTGGAGCTGCGCATGCCCGACCCGGCGGCCAACCCCTATCTCGCGCTGGCCGTGATGCTGGCCGCGGGGCTCGACGGCCTGGCCACGCGGGCCGACCACCGCGAGCCGGTGAACGAGAACATCTGGGAGATGAGCTTCCGCGAGCGCCGGCGGCTGCGCATCGACGACCTGCCGCACGACCTGAACGAGGCGCTGGACGAGCTGGAGAAGGACGCGGTGGTGACCGGTGCGTTAGGCGAGCACATTGCCCGGCACTTCCTGGAAGCCAAGCGGCAGGAATGGCGCGACTACATCACCCAGGTGTCGGGCTGGGAGCTGGAGCAGTATCTCGCGAAGTACTAGCGTCGTTGCGGCGTAACGACTTACGCGGCGGTTGTGCCAGATCGTGTGCCACTTCGCCCGCGGCGAGCGCTCCGGGCGGCTACTTCACCCGGCGGAGCTGGCCTGCTCTCGCGAGGCCCGCGGCCGCCGGTGCGTTGGGCGTCTGCGGCGCGCTGGTCCCATAGATCCGCTGCCGCGCGAGCGTCGCGGCCGCGTCCTCGCTCAGGTGGCCGTACGCCTGCTCCGTGGTCAGGATGGACGTGTGGCCGAGACTCTTCTGGAGCTCCTCGAGCCGACCGCCGGCCTCGACGAAGATCCGCGCGTACGTATGCCGCAGCACGTGCCAGGCCTGGCCCTGGGCGTTCAGCCCTGCGTGGTCGTACAGGTAGTTGATCCAGCGATACGCCAGGTGCAACACGCGCGGCCCGTCGAGCTGCTCGAGCCCCAAGATACGTCCGCGGCCCCGGCGCTCGTGATGCGCCCACCAGGAGGGGAGCACCAGCGTCGTGCGCGCGCGCTTGCCCTTGAGCGGCGCGAGCGCCCGGCCGTCGCGCGCCAGCTGCACCGTCAGGCGTACGGTGCACGAGGCCTCGCGGAACGCTGGCCACTCCAGCGCGAAGAGCTCGGCCTGGCGGCCGCCCATCCCGAGCCCGAGCTCCACGGCGCGGCGCATCGGAAACGGCGTGCGTCGGCTGCCCTGCAGCACCACGCGGCCGGCGTCGAAGTCGTCCGCGGCAGCGCGAAGGTCCTCGAGCTCGTCCAGGGTGAAGGTGCGCACGTCGGTCGTGGCGATCGCCGGCAGCACCACGCCGCGCGCGGGGTTATCCGCGTCGACGCGCCCCAACCACGTGAAGAACGCGCCCACCGTGACCAGGTACTTCTGCAGCGTGCCCGGCGCGTAGCCTGCGGCGGCGAGCGCGGAGAACAACGTCTGCAACGCCGCGCGATCGATCCCCTCGGCGTCGTGCGCGGCCCCCCACGCGCCGATCAGGTGCGTCTCGAGCACCGTGCTGTCGCCGCGCCGCGTGCAGAAGGCGGCCGTGAGCTCGCGCTCGGCCAGGAATCTTGCGACGGTCGCGCCGAGCGGCTGCGCACGTGGGCGGAGCCCGATCTGGGCGCGGCGCGCATCGTCGCCCAGCACATCGATGTACTTCCACTTCCACCGCTCCGCGACGTCCTGGTGCTCCGTGCGCTCGCCGCGTGCGGGCCAGCCCGGCGCCGCGGGGTTCCGGAGTGGCGC
>DATEPM010000128.1:0-3158 GCA_035273185.1 Gemmatimonadaceae bacterium | reverse complement strand
CTACGAAACGACGCCTGAACTGCGCGACTGCTTACGTCGAGGACAGCGGGACGGCACGGGCGGAGCACCGGACGGCGCAAGGGTAACGACGTGAAAATCGAAAACGGCGAGCGGCGCGGATGCGCACGCTCGCCGTCGTCGTCCAGTAGCTACGCCGTTCAGTAGCTACGCCGTCTCGGTACTCGACGGTCTCTTATCCGACTACTTCCTCGACAAGCGCCGCGGCTGGAAAGTACGCATTGCGCACGTACTGCTCCACCATCCGCTGCGTGTTGAAGAACGACCCGTTGATCGCGATCGCGGCCCGCATCACCTCGGCATACGCGAACGGTAATCCGTAGAAGAGCGGCAGGATCACCCGTTCCAGCTTGAGGTACAGATCGCTCGCGTCCTTGGACTGGTCCCCCTCGGCGCTGGAGCTGCCGATCGACCAGCCGGTGACGCCCTCCACGTGGCCCTCGATCCACCAGCCGTCCAGCACCGAGAGGCTCGGCACGCCGTTGAGCGCGGCCTTCATGCCGCTGGTGCCCGACGCCTCCAGGGGCTTCATCGGGTTGTTCAGCCAGAGGTCCACCCCCGCGATCATCTTCGCGGCGATGGCCATCTCGTAGTTCTCGATGTAGACGATCTTCACCGCGTCGGCCAGCAGCGCGGCCGCCTCGTGGATGCGGCGGATCAGCTCCTTGCCGCCCACGTCGTGCGGGTGCGCCTTGCCGCCGAACACGATCTGGATGGGCCCCACCGCGTCGGCGATCTGCACCAGCCGCTCGGGGTTCGAGATCACGAGATCAGCACGCTTATATGGCGTGGCCCGGCGCGCGAAGCCGATGGTGAACACCTTCGGGTCCAGCTCCACGCCGTTGCGCCGCTGGATCTCCTCGAACAGCGCGCGCTTCGCGTCCGCGTGGGCGTGGCGGATCTCCTGCAGCGGGACGCCCACCGCGTAGCGCAGGTAGTTGTTGTCCGTGCGCCACTCGGGGATGCGCCGGTCGAAGAGCCCCTGGAACGCCGGCGATGCCCAGGTGGCCGCGTGCACGCCGTTGGTGATGGAGTTGATCGGGTAATCGGGGAACATCCCCTGCGACACCTCACGGTGCTTCATCGCCACGCCGTTCACGAAGCGCGCGAGCCGCAGTGCCAGGTGCGTGAGGTTGAGCATCCCGTCCTCCGCCGTGCCCGCCGCCTCCAGCAGCGACACCTGCTCGCTCCCCAGCACGTGCCGCACCATGTCGATGGGGAACTTGTCGTGCCCCGCCGGCACCGGCGTGTGCGTCGTGAACACGCACCGGCGGCGCACCGCCTCCACGTCGGTCTCGTCCAGCTCGAAAGGCTTGCGGCCGTCCAGCTGCCACTCCAGCAGGCACAGCGTCAGCAGCGCCGAATGTCCCTCGTTGAGGTGATAGTGCACCTCGCCGTTGTAGCCCAGCGCGCGCAGCACTGACGCGCCGCCCATCCCCAGCACCACCTCCTGGCACAGCCGGTAATGGCTGTCGCCTCCATAGAGGTAGTCGGTGAGCGTCTGATCCCAGGGCGTGTTCTCGGGTAGCGCCGTATCCAGCAGATACACCGGCACCTCGTGCCCCGCGGCCCCGCGCACCACGAACTTCCAGGCGCGCACCCGCACCTCGCGCCCCTCGATCATCACCGTGGCGGACGCCGCCACCGGCTCCAGCACGTCTTCCGGCCGCCACGCTACCGGCTGCTCGCTCTGGTTCCCCGCCGCGTCCAGATGCTGCTCGAAGTACCCCTTGCGATGCAGCAGCGTGATCCCGACGACCGGGACGCCGAGGTCTGCCGCCGATCGCAGGGTGTCACCCGCCAGAACTCCCAGACCGCCGCTGTAGGTGGGGATCCCCTGGTCGAGAGCGATCTCCATCGAGAAGTACGCAACGGTCGAGTTGATGTGTACCAGTGTCATTCTTGCCTCGAAGAGCGAACGAAAAGCTTCGAGTGTTCATACCCGCCGACTGGACCGATGTCTCCCGAGGCCGGCACTCGGCGAGCTGAACGGCCGAGAGGGCCACACGGGCGGTGCGGTGGGTCACCGAAAGCTTGTCTCCGCTGAGTAATCCGTGCCAGTGAGGAGGGAACTGCGGTCTGGACGCCGGAAGCGGGAAGGAACGAGCGAAGTGGTGGCGTACGTGGTGAATGCGTGCTGGCGAATGTGCTGGGTTGCTGGGCGGGTTGGAAGCTGGGTGAAAACTCTGTGCGGCACCGCTGCGACAACACTGTGGACGATCGACTCCGGCGCTGGAAACGCTCTCACCAGGCTGCTTACGGGCTGAGCAGGAGCGCAAGCGGCAGGGTCGCGAACGCCTCCGGCGCCCACACCCCGCGCGCACCACCGTCGGCCACGGCCGCCGTCCGAATCTGGCGTCGGTCCACCACCGATCGCCAGTGCTCCGCGCGAATCTCCGGAGGGAGTACCACGAACGTGTCCTTCCACGCGCCCGCCTCCTCGCCCGGGGCACGAAGGGACCCCAGCAGCCGCGGAGCCAGGGAGACGGCAAAGCGCCCCTCGTGCGCTCGCGCGAACGCCACGAGATGCGCGGCCGCGGCTCCGTGCACCTCGAGCGGCACGTAGGCACCGTCCGTGAAGACAGCACGCCTCGCCGCTACTGCTCCCCCGTCGTGCTCCGCGCGCGCGCCGGCGCCCGAACGATGACCTGCCGCAGTTCCCTCCCCCTCCTCTACTCCTTCCCCTTCCCCGGCCGCGCCGCGCCGCGCCTCCAGCAGCCGGTGCAGCACCAGGAGCTTGAGCCTCGGGTCGGCGGGATCCATCACGGGCGGATCGTGCGCCGCCAGGCTGAAGCTGCCCCGGAGCACCTCGTCGAGCGCCCGGCGCCGGAGGGCGTAGTCCACCGGCCTGCGGTTGTCCGGGTCCACCAGAGCGAAGAACCACAATTCGTCGCCGCGGTAGATGTCCGGCGTGCCCGGCGCGGTGAGCTGCAGCAGCAGCCGCGCGAGCGCGTTCCAGTGGCCCCGCGGCGCGATCTGCGCCACGAAGCGCGCCACGTCGGTGAGGAAGGGCGACTCCTCCCCGCGCTCCAGCACCGCGTCCACGAACGCCGCGAGGGCGTCTTCGTAGGCGGCATCGGGTTCCGTCCAGCTGGTGCGCCGCTTGGCCTCGCGCTCCGCCTTGAGCATGTACTCATTGA
>DATEPM010000127.1:0-9448 GCA_035273185.1 Gemmatimonadaceae bacterium | reverse complement strand
CGCTGCGCGACAGCGCCGGGCGCGCCGACAGCGCACGCCGGAGCTTCCGCCGGGACGCGCGCCGCGACAGCACGCGGAGGGATTCCACCGCCCGCGAAGAGGCGGCACCCGCCGAGTTCGGCGGCGGCGGCTTCGGGGGCGGCTCGACGTGGGACCACGGTCTGGGCGGGTGCGAGTCCGGATTCACACTTCCTGATCCCACGGACCCCGACGTGGTCTGGGCGAGCTGCTATGGCAATCAGGTGACCCGGTGGGAGGCGAAGACCAGGCTGGCGCGGTCGGTGAGTCCGTGGATTCACACCCTGGACTCCCCCCCGAACGAGACGAAGTACCGCTGCCACTGGACGCCGCCGCTGGCAATCGATCCCTTCGACCACGAGACGGTGTACTATGGCTGCCAGGTGATCTTCCGGACGTCGAATCGCGGCCAGAGCTGGAGCGTGATCAGCCCCGATCTCTCGACCCGAGACTCGTCCCGCCTCGTCTCGTCAGGCGGGATCGTCGCGGACAATCTGGGGCAGTTCTACGGCGAGGTGGTGTTCGCCATCGCCCCGTCCGAGATCCAGCGCGGACTGCTCTGGGCGGGCACGAACGACGGCCAGCTCTGGTACACGGCCGATGGCGGCGGGAGCTGGACGAACGTGACGACGCACATCACGGGGCTGCCCGCGTGGGGCACCATCCGGAAGATCGAGCCCTCGCACTTCGATCCGGCGACCGCCTACGTCGCAGTGGACTTGCATCTGATGGACGATCGCAGGCCGTACGTGTACAAGACGTCGGATTTCGGCAAAACCTGGACGAACGTCACCGGCGATCTGCCCGCGGACCACCCGCTGGATTACGTCATGGCCGTTGCCGAGAACCCGAACCGTCAGGGGATGCTCTTCGCCGGCACTGGGCACGGCTTCTACTACACGCTGGACGACGGCAGGCACTGGACGCGCTTCGACGAGGGTCTCCCGGCCGCGCCGGTGAGCTGGATCATGGTGCCGAAACAGTGGCACGACGTGGTGGTCTCCACCTACGGCCGCGGGCTGTACATCCTGAAGGATATCGCGCCGCTGGAGCAGCCGGAGCAGGTGATCCAGGCGGCGCGGGCGAACGCCGAGTTGTACGCACCGCACCCCGGGTATCGGCAGCCGCGGAGCGGGCACGCGGACATCACCTTCCGACTCGCTGCGGCGACCGCGCGGCCCGCGCAGCTCGAGATTCTGGATTCCACGGGCGCCCGCATCCGAACGCTGCACGTACCCACGCGGGCCGGGTACAACCGCGCCAGCTGGGACCTGCGCTACGAGCCACCGGCGCAGGTGGCGCTGCGCACCACGCCGCCGGACAATCCGCACATCTGGGAGGAGGCGCGCTTCCGGGGGAAGGACACGCGGCCGATCACGCACTGGGGCATTCAGGGGCCGGAACGCACGGGCCCCATTGCCGTGCCGGGACGCTACACGGTCCGCCTCACGGTCGCCGGCACCACGCTGATACAGCCGCTCGAGGTGCTGCGGGACGCGGCGATCACCTCCCCCGCGGCCGATCTGGTGGCCTCGACGCGGGCGCAGATCCGAATTCGCGACGACATGGATTCCGCGGTCGCGATGATCAATCACTTGGAGGTGCTGCGCCGGCAGATCGAGGATCGGCGCGCGGCGAGCGCCGGGAAGGCGGGCGCGGCGGCGGCGCTCGCCGCGCTCGACGCGCAGATGCTGCACGTGGAGCTGCAGCTGCTGTCGCGCGAGGACCTCAACAGCGACGACAAGTATTACGTGGAGCGCTACCGCGTGTACATGAACCTGATCTGGCTGAGCGGCGAGGTGGGGAGCGGCGCGGGAGACGTGGCCGGGGGCGCCGACGTCCGACCGACCGACGCCTCGCTCGCCGTGCTCGCGAGCATCGAGCAGGACCTTGCGGCCGCGCGCAGCGACTATCAGAAGCTGATATCCACCATCCTGCCCGGCTTCAATCGGACGATGGCAGGGACGGTGGGCGCGATCGCGGCGCCATAGATCCGCATGGAGTGCACACCGATGCTCGCCGTGATAGTGCGCTGGGTCGCGGTGGTGCTGCTCGCGACCGAGATCACGTCGCCGGTGGCGCCAGGCCCGCCTGCCGCGAGCGCGCCGCTGCCGCGTGCCCCGGGAGCGCACGTCGCCACCGCGTCGCCCGCTGCGGGCTCCTGGAGCGAGCCGAGCATCGCGGTCGATCCGCACGATCGCTCGCGCGTCGTGGCCGTGTTCCAGCCCGCGACGGCTGCCTACAGCACCGATTCGGGCCGCACCTTCAGCCCGTCGGGGCCCATCGCGCCGACCGATTGGCGCACCGCCGGCGACGTCTCCACCACGTTCGACGCGCACGGCATTGCATACGTCGCGTATCTGGTGTTCGACAAGCTGGGCAGCGCGTCGTACTGGCGGCACGGCGCCGGGCGGAACGGGATCTACGTGCGGCGCTCGCTGGACGGGGGGCGGACCTGGGAAGCGAAGGCGATCCCGATCAAGGTATGGTATACCGGCAAGGAGCCCGGACTGCAGTACGAGGACATGCCGCGCATCTTCGCGGATAATGCCCCGGACAGCCCGCATCGTGGATCGCTGTACGCCGGCTGGATCGAGTGGCAGCTGGACAAGTCCATCATGCTCTTCTCGCGCTCCACCGACCAGGGAAGGACGTGGTCGGCGCCCATGCGAATCAGCACACAGCCGGGGTATCCGCGCGATGACAACGGCGACGTGGTGGGGTTCATTGGCACCGTCGGTGCGGACGGAACGATCTACACCGTCTGGAACTGGAAAAGCACCATCACGCTGGCCGTCTCGCGCGACGGTGGGCGCAGCTTCTCGCCCTCGCGGCCGGTGGTGGACGTCGGACCGCCGTACTTTGGCGGCACCGGCGCGGTGCCCGGCGTGTCGCGGGTGTTCGGGTTTCCGCAGATCGGGGTGGACTGGCGCGCGGGGCACGTCGACCGCGTCTACGTATCGTGGAGCGATTACCGCAACGGTGACGTGGACGTGTTCGTCGCGGCGTCCGCCGACCAGGGCCGCACCTGGTCGGCGCCCGTTCGCGTGAATGGCGATTCCGTGCATGACGGCCGCGATCAGTTCTTTCAGTGGATGGCCGTGGACCCGGTCACCGGGAACGTCTACGTGCAGTTCTACGATCGCGGAGCGGATCCGGAGAACCGGCTGACGAGCGTGACGCTGGCGCGTTCCCCCGACGGAGCGCGCACGTTCACGAGCTACCGCTGGTCCGACCAGCCATTCGAGGGCCGCGGCGCCTTTCTCGGAGACTATACGTGGATGACCGTGTACGATGGGCACATCCACGGCGTCTGGGCCGAGGCCGAGGCATCGAGCGACAGCACCTCCGCCGAACCGAGACGCCGGCCGCGAACGGTGATGAAGGTGGGCACGGCCGTGTTCCCATGACTGCGCTTCAGGTGGGGAAAGTCGCAATGAAATCGACCGCGATCGCCCTGGCGTTGCTGCTGGCCGACTGCGCGCATCCGAGGCACGTGGCGCCGGCCGGCGCGGTGGCGCCCCAAGCCGCCACCGCGCGCCTTCCGTCGGGCATACGCGCCGATGCCCTGATCACGGACTACGCCCGTGCCGCGATCACGCACCCTCCCGACTCGCTGCATCTGGACCCCTTTTACCAGAAGTACACGTCGGCGGAGGGCCTGCCGATCACGGGCTCGGCCCGAGTCCCGGACACCGCCCTGCTCGTGGCGCGGGACATCGTCATCCACATGCTGGCGAAGCGGCCGGACGTCCGCGACGAGATGATCAGACGAGGCTTCCGGGTGACGATCATGGCCGAGTCGGAGGCGACCACCGATCTGCCCGAGCAACGCGACTGGAAGAAACCGGCGATCGACGACCCGCGCCTCACTGACAGCGAACGCGCGCATTACGACCGCATTGCCGCGATGTCCGACCGCGAGTACTGGAACCGGCGGGCGCGCGGGATGGGCGGGCGCATGACCTCGGGCGCGGAGGAGAACATCCTCGGCTACCCGGGCACGCGCTACTACGGCGAGAACATCCTGGTGCACGAGTTCTCGCACGGCATCATGAGCGCGCTGCGGACGGCGGACTCGTCGCTGTACACGGAGATTCTGGCCGCGTATCGGAACGCGAAGGCGAAGGGGATGTACCGAGGCCACTACGCGGCGAATACGGTCGCCGAGTACTGGGCGGAAGGCACGCAGTGGTGGTTCTGGTCGAATATCCCGGCCACCTTCGACGGTCAGCGCCTCTCGTCCCCGGACGATCTGGAGCGGTACGACCCCGCGCTGTACGGCATCTTCGCCCGCGTGTACCCGGATCATCACATCCCGATGGACGTCTACTGGAACCGGGATGCGGGACGCGGGGCCCAGCAGACGGGGGCTCAAGAGCATCGCTGAGCACTGACGACGGCTGCCGCCAGTGCGTCGCGTGCTATCGCGCCTGACCGGAGAGCACGGGGCCGCCGATGTTTCGGTCGGGCGGCTCCACGCCCAGGAGGTTGTGGACGAAGAAATCCCATCGCTTCTGTTCGCCGTAGTCGCCGCCGGAGCCGTGGTCGGCTCCCGGGATCACGAGCAGGTCGAAGGTCTTCCTCGCCTTGATCAGCGCATTCACCACCTGCATGGTGGACGATGGATCCACGTTGCGGTCCATCTCGCCGACGACGAGGAGCAGCTTCCCCTGCAGCCGCCAGGCGTTATCCACGTTCGATGATGCCGAGTATTGCGGGCCGATGGGCCAGCCCATCCACTGCTCGTTCCACCAGATCTTGTCCATACGGTTGTCGTGGCAGCCCGCCGCCGACACAGCCGCCTTGTAGAGCTCCGGGTGGAAGAGGAGGGCGCCCATGGCACTCTGTCCGCCCGCCGACGTGCCGTAGATGCCCACGCGCGAGGTGTCGTACCAGGCATACTTCGCGGCCACGGCCCGGTGCCAGCGGATGCGATCCGGGAACCCGGCGTCGCCCAGGTTCTTCCAGGCGACGTCGTGAAAGGCCTTGGATCGGTTGGACGTGCCCATCCCGTCGATCTGCACCACGACGAACCCGAGCTCCGCCTGCGCCTGCATGCTCAGCTGCGTGCTGAAGGTCTTGGGGACGAACGAGCCCTGCGGGCCGGCGTAGATGTTCTCGATCACCGGGTACTTCTTTGATGGGTCGAAGTGCATGGGCCGGATGATCACGCCCCAGATATCGGTGCTGTCGTCGCGGCCCTTGGCCACGAAGACCTCCGGCGGCCGCCAGCCGGTGGCGAGCAGGGCGCTGGCGTCGGCATGCTCCACCTCCATGAGCACTTTACGATCGCGCGTGCGGCGGAGCTGGGTGATCGGCGGCAGGTCCACCCGCGACCAGGTGTCCACGTAGTACTGCATGTCCGGCGAGAAGGTGACGCTGTGCATCCCGTCGGCATCCGTGAGCGCGGTGAGCCCGCGTCCATCGAAGCCGATGCGATAGTAGTGCACGAAGTACGGATCCTTGCCGGGATACATGCCGCTGGCATGGAACCAGATCTGACGCGCGAGGGTGTCCACCTTGTCCACGCCCCGCACCACCCAGGGGCCCCTGGTGATCTGGTTCTTCAGCCGACCCGTGAGGCCGTCGTACAGGTACAGGTGGTTCCACCCGTCGCGCTCGGACATCCAGATGATCTCGCGGCCGTCACCGATGTCGTAGCGGTATTTCTTCCCCGAGTACTCGAAGAACGTGGGCATCCGCTCGTCGATGATCGCTCGGGTCTTTCCGGTGGCGGCGTCGATCTCGATGACACGATAGACCTGGTGTCCGCGCTGGTTGTACTCGAAGGTCACCGCCCGGCCGTCGTGCCGCCACTCGAGCGCGGACACGTCGTAGGCGTTCGGAAAGAGCGAATCGCTCACGGGGATCTCGCGCCCGGTGCCGACATCGAACAGCACCGGCCGGTCCACGTCCAGCACGTCGCCCGGCTTG
Source organism: Gemmatimonadaceae bacterium (assembly GCA_035273185.1). Taxonomy (GTDB): domain Bacteria; phylum Gemmatimonadota; class Gemmatimonadetes; order Gemmatimonadales; family Gemmatimonadaceae; genus AG2. The sequence continues at coordinate 3,493 of DATEPM010000127.1, read as the reverse complement.
TTGTACAGGCGTGCGGAGTGTTTGGGCTGGATCTGATCCTCGGGCGAGGATTCCACGTAGTGCACCTCACGCTGGTACCCCGGTTTCACGCGATACGCCGCGAGGTGCCTGGAATCCGGCGACCACACGATGGACTGCTGCACGTACGCATCGCCCTCGGAGCCGTCGGTGCTGAGCATCCGGCCATTCCGGTCCGCGCGCCTGCCCTCGTGGCGATTGCGCGCGGAATCCGCCGAGCCCGGGACCGGGCGCACGTACACGTTGTAATTCCGGATGAGCGCCTCCCACTGGCCGTCCGGAGAAACGTGCGGATGCTGGTCGTAAGGACGGGGGTCGCCGTACAATCCGCCACCAAACTGCCGTGCTTCCGCGGGAAGTGAGTCGCGGCGGCCCGCGGATGGCCGACACTCGTACGTGGTGAGGGTGCAGCGGTACCTCGTGCTGTCAGCCACGACGTCGATGGCCTGTTCCCCAGTCTCGAAGCGCAGGGAGGTGAAGGGGAGCCGCATGGGCTGGAAGGTCCGATGTGCGGCCGCGGACAGGGCGACCGCCAATCGCACCTGATCGAACGCGGGTTGCTTCTGGAGGGTAGCGACATCCACGATCATGAATGCGCGACCCCCGGGCACGGTCTTGCGGTACCAGAAGCGCGAGCTGGTGCCGATCCAGCCCGTTTGCTCGACGGCGTCGACCACCGTGCCTTCGAAGCGCTGGCGCAGCGCTTCGGCACGGGCGTAGTCGGAGGCGGAGCCCTGGGCCGAGAGCGGCGCGAGGGGCATGGACGTCGCGACCAGCATCCCGGCCGCGAGCGTGACTGCGCGAAAGTTGGAGCGCGGGTCAGGGGAAGCAGACACGGAGATCGTCCTCGAAAGGGGAGCTGGATTGCAAGCGGCTCACGGAGTCGACGCTTCGGCCACGACGGCATCGGCGGTCGTACTCTCGGCCGCTGGCCGCAAGGCGGCCCGCAGGAGCCCGATCGCCGTGTACACCACCACGATCACCACCAGCCAGCGCACCGCGGCGAGGGGCAGCGACTTCACCACGAACGCGGCGAGAAGCACCGCGGGAATCCCGCCGATCAGCAACCCGAGCATTGCCCGCACGTCCACGCTGCGCTTGCGGATGAATCGCGTGCTGGCCACGGGCATCAGAAACGCGCAGGAACCCATCATGATCGGGAATGCCGCCGTGGGATTCATGCCCAGCAGGCTCACCAGGATCATGCATGGCGCATACAGCCCGATCCCGATGGTCATCAGCGCGCCCAGCGCGAAGTTGCCGGCGAGGCCCAGCACCAGCCGCGAGCCGTCCAGCCGAAGGAGATCGCCACCGGCGGGGACGAGCTTCAGCTGCGCGAGCAGCATGAGCAGCGCGGCGCCGAGCAGGGCGGCGCTCATCCCGATCTGGATGCGTCGGCGCGGCCAGCGCGCAACCACGCCGGCGCCGAGCCATGCGCCGAGCACGGCGGCGGCGATCATGCCGATGAGCGTCCCGGCGTTGACGGGCACGAGCTTGGTGTAGATGAACGCCTGCGCGATGGTCGGGAGCGTGTGGCCGGCGTTCAGCGTGCCCGGGATGCGCTCGTCGCGCACGAGTCGCCACTTGCGGAAGATGGCGGTCGTGGTGGCGAAGGAGCCGATGCCCAGGGTGTCGAAAAAGTTGGCGATGAAGCCGGTGGCGAGCAGGGACCCGGGTGGCGCGACGCGCTCGCGATCGGTGCGCCGCGCGCGCCGCACGGTCGCGACGATCACCGCCACGAAGAACGCGGTGAGCAGGCCGAGCGCCAGCAGCAGCACGTCGCGGGCATCGGTGTGCATGGCGGGGGCGAGGAGGGACGAGGGCTCGGTCAACGGCACGTCTCCAGGGCGGGCGGGGAATCGCTGGGCCGGCGAGTTGCGCCGTTGGATACAATATCCCACAATAGGGCGCCCGGGATCGGCCCGGCGCAAGTCCCATTCGGGCCCACCGCGGGCCGGCACCGGTCGCGCCCTCCGCGCGACATCCCTCACGTTCCCTTTCGCTCCTTCCCGTGTTCCCGATCCCTTGCCTGTGGCGCTCGCCGCGCGCACGCGCCCGGCTGACGATTCCCGTGCTCCTGCTGGCGTGCGTCCTGGCGCCGTCCGCCGGCGCGCAGCTCCCCGCCCGCGTCGATTCCACGCTGCACGCGCTCTTCGCCAGTCGCACCTTCGTGGGCGAGCGCTTCGGCCCGGCCCGATGGCTGGCGGGCGGCGACAGCTACACCACCGTGGAGCCCGCAGCCGACGGAAGCGGTGCCGACATCGTGGCGTACGACGCGGCGACGGGCCGCCGCAGCGTGAAGGTGGGAGCCAGCCAGCTGCGGCCCCCGGGAGCGGCCGCGCCGCTCGACATAGAGGATTACCAATGGTCCGCGGACGGCGCCCGGCTGCTCGTCTTCACCAACTCGCGTCGCGTCTGGCGGCGCAATACCCGGGGCGACTACTGGGCGCTGGATCTCCGCACCGGCCGGCTACGCCAGATCGGCGCCGGCGCGCCCGCATCGTCGCTCATGTTCGCGAAGTTCTCCCCGGACGGCGGGCGCGTGGCGTACGTCACCGCCGGCGATCTGTACGTCGAGGGCGTGGACGACGGCCGTGTCACGCGCCTGACGCACGACGCGTCACGCACCCTCGTCAACGGCATGACCGACTGGGTGTACGAGGAGGAATTCGACCTGCGCGACGCCTTCCGCTGGTCGCCGGACGGGCGCGCGATCGCCTTCTGGCAGTTCGACATGAGCGGCATCCGCGACTTCCTGCTGATCGACGACACGGACTCGCTGTACCCCTTCACGATCCCGGTGCAGTATCCCAAGGCGGGGACCACCAACTCGGCAGTGCGGCTGGGCGTGGTGCCGGCCGACGGCAGCGCACCGCCCACCTGGGTGCAGCTCGCGGGGGATCCGCGGCAGAATTATCTGCCGCGCGCCGCGTGGGCGTCGCCGACCGAGCTGGTACTGCAGCACATGAACCGGCAGCAGGATCGCGATGCGGTGATGCTGGCCGACGCGCGCACCGGGGCGGTGCGCACCGTGCTCACGGAGCAGGACAGCGCGTGGGTGGACGTGGTGGACGACCTCCGCTGGCTGAACCACGGCACCGAGTTCCTGTGGATCAGCGAACGCGATGGCTGGCGGCACGCGTACGCCGTGTCGCGCGACGGCCGGACCGTGCGCCTGCTGACGCCCGGCGCGTACGACGTCATCGACGTGGCGTCAGTGGATGAGCCGGGCGGCTGGCTGTACGTGATCGCCTCGCCGGCGAACGCGACGCAGCGGTATCTCTACCGCGTGGCGCTGCGCGACCCAGGGCCGCCCCGCCGCGTCTCGCCCGAGGCGGAGCCGGGGAGTCATGCCTACGACATCTCGCCGAACGGCCGGTGGGCGTTCCACAGCTGGTCGCGCGCCGACGCGCCGCCGGTCACGGAGCTCGTCGCGCTGCCGGCGCACGCGCGCGTGCGCACCCTCGTGACGAAC
>DATEPM010000126.1:0-8609 GCA_035273185.1 Gemmatimonadaceae bacterium | reverse complement strand
GGGATCGTAGAGCTGGAGCACCGAGGCCTGCTCCCGCACCCCCGCCGCGCCAAGGCTCGCCGGGTGGTCGGGGTTGCCCTCCACCTTCGTGGGACGGCCCTCGTGCGCCTCCACCACGAGTCCGGTAGCGAAGCCGTCCAGGACCATCGACGTGGCGTAGTACTGCGCCACGCCGGGTACGAGCTCCGGCGGCGGCGTCACGTACGGCAGGATCTTCTCCGCGGGCATGCGCGTACACGCGTCCAGGCCCGCCAGGGCGACGCTCGCGCCCAGCAGCCTCACGAAGCTGCGGCGGGAGAGTCCGGCTGCCAGCTCGGCCGCGGCCCCGGGGTGGTCGCGCTCCAGCCGTGCCCGTGCCTCGGGATCCTCGAGCAGCCGCTCCAGCCGCTGCCAGAACGCGGCCCGGCCGCGGGCGTCGCCGCGCGGCCCATGTGCCCTTGAGCGTTCACTCATGACGTTCCGTCACCGGTGGCAGTCCGTGCAGCTCGTCAGCGACCGCACGCCGTAGCGTTGCGCGAGGGTGTGGCCGAGCACGCGCTGGGATTCGCGCGGCGTGTAGCCCATCGTCGTCATCTGCTCCACCGGTCGCAGGTGCTGCTCGGGCATGCGATGGCAGTCGAGGCACCACCCCATCGTGAGCGGCGCCGTCTGGTGTACCTGGGCCATCCGATCCACGCGCCCGTGGCACGATTCGCATCCCACGCCTTTCGTGACGTGGATGGCGTGATTGAAAAAGACGAAATCGGGGAGCCCGTTCACGCGTTGCCACGGGATCGGCTTGCCGCTGGCCAGGCTCGCGCGTACCGGCGCCATCGGCGCGCCGGCCATCCACGAGCTGCTGTGGCACGGCACGCAGGTCTGCGTGGGCGGCAGCCCGGCATACGCAGAGCGCTCCACGGAAAAGTGGCAGTACCGGCAATCGATGCGGAGCGCGCCCGCGTGAATACGATGATCGAATGCCACCGGCTGCGTGACGGGCGCGTACCGGCGCGTCGCGTTCGGCGTGCGCACCCACGCCATGAGCCCGAGCGGGAAGCCGGCGAGAAGCAGGAACAGCACGACGAGCGCCGCGCGCATGGCCGCATTCGCCCAGCGGGGAAAGAGAGCCGCCACGGAACGATCCTCGTGCTGGTTCGGAGGCTCAGAGCTCGAGCAGGTCGAGCCCCGTGGACTCGTCGCGCACCCGGCGCAGCCGCACGGGGGATTCTTCCACGAGCACCTCGAGCGTGGGACGCACGAAGCCCTTGCGCAGATGCCCGCCTAACGCCCTGCCGTCGGAGGCGCCGAGCACCGCGTGGCTGTGCACCTTGCGCGTGCCGTCGTCCAGCAGACTGATGTTGCCGGTGAGCGCGAGCACCTCCACCTGATCGTGTATGGGGATGTCGCGGTAGCTCCGCAGCTCCGGCTCCCAGTACGCCACCGTGGCCTCGCGAAAGGCGCCGATTGCCGTGAAGTAGCCGGTGAGCTGCTCGGCATCCGCGAAGGCACGCAGGCACCAGATGGCCTCGTCGCCCGGATCGAGCACCACCGCGAACCGGCGCGCGTGCTCACTCGCGTGGAGGACGCGACTCTTCATGACGCTCTCTGGTGGAATGGACCGCGACGGCACCGGCGGCCAGCGCGCCCCCGGCCAGTGCCGCCTCGGCCAGGGTCGGCCCGGGATGTCGCAGTCCCGCCGGATGCAGCGTCGCCGCGAGCCGCTCCGGACGTTGGCCGTCGCGTACCATCTCGTCCTGATGCAGTGCCAGCTGGACGACCTCCGCGAGGTGCAGGGCCCGGCGCGGCGTCGCCTGCGCGATCTGCTCGCGACAGCTGAATCCGTCGGCAATGAGGAAGGTACGATCCGACGCCGCACGGACGGCGGGCAGCAGGACACGCTCGCCGATCGCCAGCGACACCTCGTACTTGCCGCGCTCGTAGCCGAAGGCGCCCGCCATCCCGCAGCAGCCCGACTCGAGCAGCGAGTAGTCGAGGCCGAGCGCATCGAGCACCCGGGTCTCGCCCTGCACCTTCATGATCGCCCGGTGATGACAGTGGGCGTGCACCAGGGCCTCTCCCGCGAGCGTCGGCAGGTGTCGTCCGTTGTCCAGCTCCTTCGCGAGGAACTCGCCGAAGGTGAACACCTGCTTGCCCAGACGGGTGGCATCCTCGCTGTGCGGGAACAGCCCTCGCAACTCGTCGCGAAATACCGAGACGCAGCTGGGTTCCAACCCGACGATGGGCGTGCCCGCCGCGATATCCGCGCGCATCGCGCGCAGGATCGCCCGCAATTGGCGGCGCGCCTGATCCAGCATGCCGAAGTCGTACAGCGGCCGCCCGCAGCACAGCCCCGCCCTGGGAAGCACCACCTGCCAGCCGGCAGCCTCCAGCACGTCCGCCGCGGCGGCGAGCGTCTCGGGCAGGAAATAGTCGTTGAAGGTGTCGGGCCAGAGGATCACCCGGCGAGCCGCATCACCGCGGGGAGCGCGCGACCCATCGCGCGCGCGAAACCAGGTCGAAAACGTGCGGGGCGCGAAGCGCGGGATCGTGCGCTCCGGCGCCATCCCCATCGCCCATTTGGAGAGGCGCGCGAGGCCCGGCGCGTGCGTCACCGCGTTGGCGAGATGCGGCATCCGCGCGGCCAGCTCGGCCCACCGGCGAATCCAGCCGAACGCGTAGGCGTACCGCGGCCGCATGCGTCCCTCGTAATAGTGCGAGAGAAATTCGGCCTTGAGTGTCGCCACGTCCACGTGCACCGGGCAATCACCCTTGCAGCCCTTGCAGGCAAGGCACAGATCCAGCGACTCCTTCGCCGCCTCGCTCCGCCATCCCTGCTGCAGCTCGCGTCCCTGCAGCACCTCGAAGAGCAGGTGCGCCCGACCGCGCGTGGCGTGCTGCTCCTCGCGTGTCGCCATGTAGCTCGGGCACATCGTGCCGCCCTCGTGCCGCCGGCAGAGCCCCACGCCGACACAGCGCAGCGTCGCCCGCGCAATGTCGCCGTGATCCTCGGGAAACTGGAAGTAGGTCTCGGGGTGCGCGGGCGCGTAGTTCACCCCGAGCCGCAGATTCTCGGTGCTGGTGTACCCGGCGATGGTCTTGTTGGGGTTCATCCCGTCTTCCGGGTCCCAGATGTCGTGGAACTCGCGAAAGGCGCGCATCAGCTCCTCGCCGAACATGATCGGGAGGTACTCGCCGCGCGCCTGGCCGTCGCCATGCTCGCCGCTCAGAGTGCCGCCGTACTCGTCGCAGGCGAGGTGCGCCGCCTCGTGCATGAAGCGGCGGTACTTCTCCAGTCCTGCCTCGCTGAGGAGATCGAAGGGCACCCGGCAGTGGATGAGCCCCTGGCCGAAATGACCGTACAGTGAACACTCATAGTCGTACCGCTGGAACAACGCCCGCAGGTCGCGGGTGTAGTCGCCGAGCCGGTCCACCGGGACGGCGGAATCCTCCCAGCCCGGCCACGTGTCCGGCTTGTTCGGCACGAACGCCGTGGCGCCGAGCCCCGCCTCGCGTACCTCCCAGATCTTCCGCTGTGCCACGAGATCGTCATAGAACTTCATCGGCTGGCTGGCGTTCTCGCGCTTCAGCTGCCCCTCGGCCCGGTGCGCCCACTCGCGCGCCCCGTCCAGCGTCGCCGCGCCGAACTCCACCACGAGAAACGAGTTGCCCTCCGGCAGGTACTGCAGCGCATCGGGATGGACGTCGTTGTCGCGCGCGTCCTTCACCAGCAGATCGTCCATGGCCTCGATGGCCAGCGGCTTCAGCTCGCGCAGGCGCGGCACGTCGCGCGCGGCCGCGACGATGTCCGGATAGCCGAGCACCAGCAACGCGCGCTCGGGGAAGTCCTGCATCAGCGTGACCGTCGCCTGCAGGACGGCCACGCAGGTGCCCTCGGTGCCCACGAGCGCGCGCGCGACGTTGAAGCCGTGTTCCGGCAGCAGCTGATCGATGCTGAAGCCCGAGGCGCGCCGGATGAGATCCCGGGTAAAGCGGCGGCGGATCTCGAACGCATACCGGTCGCGCAGCTCCGCCAGGGCGCGGTAGATCTCCGCGCGACGCCCGCCCTCGTGCGTGATGCGCTGCAGCTCCGCGTCGTTCGTCGGCCCCACCGTGAGGCGCGTGCCGTCGTAGAGCAGCACCTCCAGCGTTTCCACCTGATGCGCCGTGTGCGGGCCGGCACCATAGAACTCGGCCATCACCGAGTGCACGCCGCACGAGTTGTTGCCGATCATCCCGCCCAGCGTGCAGCGGTCGTGCGTGGCAGGGTCCGGACCGTAGGTGAGCCCGAACGGCCGTGCGGCGATGCGCAGATCGTCCAGCACGCAGCCCGCCTCGACGCGCGCGCGACGGTGGTCCGCATCCACCTCGAGCACGCGATTGAAGTACCGCGTGGCGTCCAGCACCACCGCCACGTTGCAGCACTGGCCAGCGAGGCTGGTGCCGCCACCGCGCATCAGAACCGGCGCCCCGCAGGCCCGCGCGGTGGCGACGGTGCGAACCACGTCATCCACGTCCCGCGGCAGCACCACGCCAATCGGCACCTGGCGGTAGTTGGACGCGTCCGCGGCGTACAGCGCGCGGTCGCCGTCGGCGAAGCGCACGTCCCCGCGCACGCGCGCCGTCAGCGCGCGCGCCAGCGCCATGGCATCCACCGGGGCCCGGTTCACCGCATCCGTGCGCGCCGATCCGGGCACGATCACTTCACTGTGCATTCATCCATCCCGCCGGCCTGCGCCGGCCGTACGTGGCGCGATTCCCGCGCCGCGCCACCCGCGCGCGCCTCAGCCTCGCCGCCGGCGCGCGCGCGGATGATGATGGCCACCGGAGCCACCCGGCCCCACGCCCGATCCGGGGGAGTCGCTCGAGGAGGATCGCTCGCGGAATACGAGTGGCACCCGGCAGCCTACCGGTCGGCGCGGCGCAACCCTCATGCGGCGAACCGCCGGGCATCCGCGGCCCGCAGCTCGAGACCCAGCCCGGGTCGCGTGCGGTCCGGCACGAGCACGCCATCGCGCGGCTCGCGCGCGCCATCGAAGAGCATGCGCTCGATGCGCGCATGATCGTGAAAGAACTCCACGTTGATCGCCGTCGGCGCGGCGCAGCAGAGGTGCGTGTGCAGCGATGGCGCCGTGTGCGCCGACAGCGGCACCCCGTACGCCTCGCTGAGCGCCGCGGCGCGCAGGAAGCCACTCACGCCGCCGCAGCGCGTGGCGTCCGCCTGCAGCACGTCCACCGCGCCGGCAGCGAGCATGCGCCGGAAATACCGCGCATCGTAGCCGTACTCGCCGGCGGCGACGCGCATCCCGGCCGGCATCCGCTGCCGCAGCAGCCGCAGCCCGGCAAGATCGTCCGACGACACCGGCTCCTCGAACCAGCTCACGCCGTACGCGGCGAACCGTTCGGCGTACGCGAGCGCCTGCGGTCCCGTGTAGGCGCCATTGGCATCCACATATAGCTCCACGCCCGGTCCGATCGCCTCCCGCGCGGCCCGCACCCGATCCGCGTCGGCGGCGGGATCGCGGCCGATCTTCATCTTCACCGCGCCGAAGCCCTCGCGGGCCCACCCTCCCAGCTGCGCCTGCAGGGCGTCTATCGTGTACGACGTGAAGCCGCCGCTGCCATACGCCGCGATCCCCTCGCGTGCGGCGCCGAGCAGCGTCACCAGCGGGATGCCCAGCAGACGTGCCTTGAGATCCCACAGCGCATTGTCCACGCCGGCGATCGCCGCGGACGCGATGCCCGGCGCCCCGATGTTGCGCACCGCGCGCCCCATGGCCACCCACGCTGCGGGCACGTCCATCGCATCCACCTCGCGCACCGCCGGGGTGAGGGAATGGACAATGACGTCGCGCGCCGCGGCGGCCGCGTAGCTGTACCCCAGCCCCCACACTCCGCCCGCGAGCACGCGCACCACCACGATGGTCGTCGCGTCCCATGCGATCGTCCCGTCGGACTCCGGCGCATCCGTCGGAATCGTGTACGCGTCGGCGAGCACGCGCTCGATGCGCGCCCGTGCGGCACGCGGCCCGATCGCACGCGGCCTCATCGAGCCGTGCTCCAGGCGCTCGCGCGCGCACGCCACACCGCCCGTCCCGTCCCGTCGTGCCTCAACACGATTGCATGGGTCACGCATATATTGCGCCCGGTGCCGCGCGAACGCGGCGCGAGCGGCGCCGCACGCGCGGTCACAGCCGCGATCACCTGCCGCGCGCCACCACGCGCAGCGTGTGCTCCCGGTCCACCGGTTTGCCCTGGGCGTTCAGCTCCACCAGCGCGATCTCCGCATCGGGCGGAAGCTCGCGCGTCGGCAGATCGGCGTACGCGATCCCCAGCCCGCTCGGCTGCGTGGTCAGGCGGCCCCCCATCTCGCTGCCGAGCACGCGCCACTGCACGTCCCCCGGTTGGGGCAGCTCCACGCGCAGCACCTGCCCCTGCGGCATCGTGCGCGGCTTGTTGTTGCGGCGCCAGACCACGAGCGGCGATCCGGTGTGCTGCTCCCGATAGCGCCGCACCGTCTGCCGTGGCATGTCGAAGACCTGGCCGTCACGCAGCGAACGGCAGAGCTTCACCAGCTCCGCGTGCGCCCACACGAGCGGCATCGCCGATCCGGACGGACGGCCGTTGACGAGACCGCGCGCCGGGATATCGGGCGCGTCCCACACCTGCTCCGGGATCAGACTGCCCGATCCCGTCTGCGCGAGGATCACGTCGCGCAGCCGCCGCGCCTCGGCGACGTTCCCCGCCGCGAGCTCGTAGTGGGCGCGTTCGCCCGCGAGCAGGGGCCAGCCGCGGCCGATGCCGCCGCCGTCGAACGCTGCCCCGTCCTTGTGCTCGCCGTAGCCGTCGCCGGTGTACCGGTGCCACACCGGTCCGGTCTGCGTCTCGGTCCGCAGCAGGGCATCGATCGCGCGCACCGTGTTGAGCATTCGTGGATCATCCGGGGCTCGCAGCCCGAACCGGACGAGGGCCAGCGCGTCGGGGCTCACGAGCTTGCCGTACGGCACCCGGGTGTTCGCCATCGGATGGTTCTTGAGCGCGATCGGCGCGGCACCGGGCGGCAGGTCGGCCGGCACGTCCGACGCGGGCGGTGCGAGGCGCACGTAATAGCCGTCGATGCCCAACCGATGCGAGAGCTCCGTGCCCGTGACGTAGGTCCAGCGCTCGATGCAGCTGTTCCAGTAGTCGGCGGTCTCGCAGAGATACCGCGCGATGTCGTGCTCGCCCGCGTGCTCGGCGAACTCCGCGGCCGCGAGCAGCGCGGCGACCTCCACCGCGAGTGTGAAGGGGGAGTAGCCCGCCTCCTCCTCCCACCGGTCCTCCGGCGTGGCGGGGCCGTTGCAGACGATGTAGCTCGCCGCGCGGCGCACCATCGCCCAGATGTGGTCCAGCCCATCGAGCGCATCGTGGCGCGCCAGAGCGTCGGCCAGGAGGATCGGCAGCCCGGTCTCGTCGAGCTGCACGCCGTGCCAGTACGCACTGCCGTCCAGCCACATGTTCTGCGGCCAGTGGCCCGAGTCCTCCTGCGTGCTCATGAGATACAGCAACGCCAGGCGGCCGCTCTCGCGCAGCCCCGCGGCGAGCAGCCCGCCGGCGCTTTCCACCAGGTCGCGCGGCCAGACCAGATGGTAGCCGCCCTCGTCGTGGTCGCCACGAGCGTCGCCCCAGGGGATGGCGAGACTCGCGATGATCGCGCCGGAGTGCGCCTTGTCCTCGTGCACCCGCAGCATCGCCGCGCTCACGCGATAGCCGCGCTCCGTCGCCGCGTTCTCGTGTGCCGTGACCGGCTCGCAGGCCTGGTGGAACTCGCGCCAGCCCCGCACGTACGACTGCACCGCGTGGTCGAAGTCCTGCTGCAGCGCGGCCCGCGCCTGCTGCCCAGCCTCGTCCGGCGAATCACCGAACGCCAGCGCGAGCACGAACGCCGCGCCGACGGGCACCTGGATCTCGCCGGCGAGCAGCAGGTTCCCGTTGTAGGCGTGCGGCCGCTGCACCGTGAGCTCGTGATGCGCCTGCAGATCGTGCCAGGCGTCGTCCAGCCCCGCGTACGTGCACTCCGCTTCCCGGAAGCCCAGGGAGCATCCCAGCGCGAGCGCGCGATTCGCCCGTCGCGCGAACAGCATCTGCGCGCCCTTGTAATCGCCGATCCAGCCGTCGTTCTCCTCCCCCTGATTGCCGATGTGCGGTGCGAGCAGCACGAAGAGCCGCGGCTGCCGTCCGGCGGCATCGCCGTCCGCGTGCAGCTTGACACGCTGCAACACCGTCGCGCGCTCGTCATCGGTGATGATGATCTTCTCCAGCTCGTACGGGCCGTAACGCGTGCGCACCCGATACGCGGGCACCCCGACGTCCAGCGCCTCCAGCCGGCTCTCGGTGTCGCTGCCCTCGAGGGAGATGAACCCCGTGCCGTCGGTGAGCGCGAAGCGCAGGTCGCGCGTGTTGGCCTGGTCCACCCGCGGAAAGAAGGTCTCGGTGAGCACGCCGTTCGCGATGGTGAACCAGACGCGGCTCCGCCCGTTGTTGGCCGTGCCCACCCCGTCCTTGGCGCCGGTGGTCCAGTTAGGCGCACGCCGGCGGTCGGCGGGCGTTCCCGGCGAGGGCCACACGTCAACGCGTCTCCGGCCCCTCGGATT
>DATEPM010000125.1:0-16161 GCA_035273185.1 Gemmatimonadaceae bacterium | reverse complement strand
TGGGCTCCGCAGGCGCGGGAGGGGAGGCCGTCGGCGCCGCAGGGGACGCCGGAGCGGCGGCAGCTGCGGCGGCCTGTCCGTCGATGGACTGCAGCACGACCGCGATCTCCTCGTTCCGCGGGTCGGCGTCGAGCACACGCTGATACCATGCGCGCGCGGCCACGGAGTCGCCGCGGGCCAGCGCGATGTCTCCCAGATGCCGCAGGGCGATGAGGTTCTCGGGATCGAGGCCCAGCGCGGTCTCGAACACCGCGCGCGACTCGTCGTGGCGACCGGCCTCGAAGAGCGCCTGCCCATACACGATGTGCCCGCTCATGTGGCCGGGCTGCTGCGGCAGGAACTCCTGGCAGATGAAGATCGCCTGTTCGTAATCCCCCATCTTCCGGTACTCGTTCGCCAGAGGCGCGAAATACCGGCGCGGATTCTCGTCGAATTTCTTGCGGAGCTCGTCGATGCGGGGAGAACCGGCCATTGGGCGCGCCTACCGAGGATCGTCGCGGGTGGGAGACGCGGGAAAATACATCCCGTCACGAGAACAAGTCAATCAGGAAGTGCATCGCTCACTTGATTTTACGGAGCGCGCGCGCCTACCTTTTACCGCTTGTACCCGCCGTTTTCCACCCCCGCGCCGAGGAGTTTCGCGCCGTGCTGCAAAAAATGCGAAGCGCCGCCAAGTACCTGTGGATCTTCATCGCACTGTGCTTTGTCGGCGGCTTCCTGCTCGTGGAGACCTCCGGCCTGCTCGGCCGCACCGCCGTCACGCCGACCACGGCCGTCGCCCGGGTGAACGGTCATGAGATTCTGTACAACGACTACATGCAGCGGTGGCAGTCGGAGCTCCAGAACCAGCAGCAGCAGTCCGGCCGGAGCCTGAGCGAGGACGAGATTCGCCAGATCCAGAACAACGTCTTCGATCAGATGGTGATGGACATCCTGCTGCAGCAGGAGTATCAGCGGCGGGGAATCATCGTCACTGATGACGAGATTCAGCAGTACGCGAAGTTCGCGCCGCCACCCTGGATCATGCAGGCGCCGGAGCTCCAGACCGAGGGTCGGTTCGACATTCAGAAGTATCAGCGGCTGCTCGCCAGCGCCCAGGCGCGCCAGAGCGGCCTGCTGGCGAGCCTCGAGCAGTACTATCGCACCCAGATCCCGCGCCAGAAGCTGATGGATCAGGTGACCAGCGGCATCTACGTCACCGACGCGGAGCTCTGGCGCAGCTGGCAGGATCAACACGACAGTGCGCAGGTGAGCTTCGTGAGCTTCCCCGCCAGGCCGGATTCGGCGATCCTCCGATCGATCTCGGACGCATCGCTGCAGGAGTACTTCGACAAGCACAAGGACGAGCTGAAGCGTCCCGGCCGGGCCGTTCTGTCCGTGGTGTCGATCCCGCGCGTGGTCAGCGCCGCGGACTCCGAGGCGGTACGGCAGCACGCCGTCGCGCTCCGCAACGAGATCCTGGGCGGCGCCAAGTTCGAGGATGTCGCCAAGCGCGAGTCTGCGGACACCGCGACGGGAGCCAAGGGGGGCGAGTTGGGCAAGGGGGGCCGCGGGCGCTTCGTGCCAGAGTTCGAGACGGCAGCCTATGCCCTCAAGCCGGGAGAGATCTCCCAGCCGGTGCTCACCCAGTTCGGTTACCACCTGATCCGGGTGAACGAGCGCAAGGGTGATACGCTCGACCTGAGCCATATCCTGCTGCGGATCCAGCCGAGTGACTCCAGCGAGGCACGCATCGACCGAAATGCCGACTCGCTCTCGAAGCTCGCGGCGTCGAGTGAGCAGGGTGCCAAGCTGGACACCGCAGCCCGGAAGCTCGGGCTCACGGTGATGAAGGTGGTAGCCACGGAAGACCAGCCCGCGGTCTACGATGGGAAGCTGGTGCCTAGCGTGAGCGCCTGGGCGTTTGGCGGCGCGCACGTCGGGGAGACCAGCGAGCTGTTCGATGACGAGTCGGGCTACTATCTCGCCCGGCTGGACAGCCTGAGGCCCGGCGGCGAGCCAAACTTCGATATCGTGAAGGGGGAGATTCGCGAACGGATCGCCACCGAGCGCTCGCTGGACCAGCTCACTCCCAGAGCCCAGCAGCTCGCGTCCAATGCCGCGCGGACGTCGTTGGAGAGTGCCGCGGCGCAGGAGCATCTCACGGTGCAGCACTCGCCGATGTTCACCCGCGCGGGCAGCGTGCCCGGGCTGGGACAGTTCAATGCGGCGATCGGAGCGGCGTTCGGGCTGCCCGTGGGCGCCGTGGGTGCTCCGGTGCGCACGTCAGACGCGCTCGCGGTGGAGCGCGTCGACAAGCGCGTGCTCGCGGACAGTGCCGCCTGGTTGAAGCAGAAGGATCAGCAGCGGCAGGCCCGCATGCAGCAGCTGCAGCAGCAGCGGGTGCAGATGTTCCTGCAGGATCTCAAGCAGACCGCCAAGATCGACGACCGCCGGAAGGAGATCAATCAGGCGGTGCGACGGGGCGGCGAAGCCTGATCAGCTGAGCAGCCGCTTTGGCTCCGGGCGCGACTCCTCGTCGCGTCCCGCGGCCATCGGCTCGCGATCGCCGCCGGCCAGGCGGTCGATACGCGCGTCGCGCTCCGGCTCGCGAATCTGGCGATCGACATCGCTGATGTTCTTCTTGAACTCGCGAATGCCCTTGCCAATCGAGGCACCGATCTCCGGGACGCGCCGTGCCCCGAAGAGCACCAGCACGATCACCAGGATCATCAAGAGTTCGCCGAAGCCGAGATTCCCGAAACTCATATAGTCTCCTAGAAGAGCGACCGCGCGATCAGATACGCGATGAGCACGCCGACGAGGCTGAGTAGCGACACGTCCAGGGCTACCGGTCCGATCGCGAACTTGAGGATCACGAGATCGATGTGAAGCGGCCCCAGCTCGGGGGTCACACCCGTCGTCAAGAACTCCTTCACTGCACCAGCCGGCAGAAACCGCCGCGCGATCTGCGTCATGGCGCCGCCCACCACGAACCCGATCGCCAGCACCAGGGCATGAAACCCCGGGCGGTGGCGCGAAGATCCACGAGGAGGTGCCATCACGACCGCCGGTCCATGACGTACGAGATCGCGTCGGTCAGCGCCGACCGGATGGGGGTATCGGGAAGCGGCACGAGCGCCTCCTCCGCCTCCTGCGCGAATGATTCACCGCGACGGCGCGCATACTCGATGCCGCCGTTCTCGGCCACGATGGCCACCACGTCCGCGATGGATGCGTCGTCCGGCGTTTCCGCCGCGAACAGCCCATCCACGCGCGCCCGCGCAGCCGGGGTCAACTTACCGAGTGCCGCGATCAGGGGCAATGTGACCTTGTGCTCCTTCAGGTCCAATCCGGATGGTTTTCCGGTCACCGAGGCGTCCTCCGTGTAATCGATGATGTCATCGGCAATTTGAAAGGCCATGCCGAGCAGGTCGCCGTAACGCCGAAGCGCGTCGCGGAAGCGCTCCGCCCCACAGAGCGCGCCAACGTCGCACGCCGCGGAGAGGAGCGAGGCAGTCTTCGAGCGAATGAGCCCGAAGTAGTCGTCCTCGGAGAAGCCGAGGGCATCGAGCGCGCTCAGCTGGCGCATCTCGCCGATCGCGAGCTCATTGGAGGCGCCCGTGAGCACCCGCACGATCTCCAGATCGCCCACGTCCACCAGCGCCGTGAGCGCGCGGGAATACAGGAAGTCTCCCATGATCACGGAGACCTGGTGGCTGAAGAGCGAGTTGATGGTCGGCAACCCGCGCCGCAGCACCGAGTGATCCACGGAGTCGTCGTGCACCAGCGTGGCGAGATGCATCAACTCGATCACCGCGGCCAGGCGCATGGCGCGCGGCTGCGGCGTTCCGTCCACGGCGCTCGCGAGCAGCGTTAGCGTGGGCCGGAACATCTTGCCGCGCATCCGCAGCAGATGAGCGCTCACCTGCTCGATCATCGGCAAGTCGGTGGTGAGAATACCGTGCATCTCGTGGACTACCTGCTCCAACCGATCCTGCACCGGCATCTGAATCTCGCGCAGCGCATCGCTGGGCCCCGTGCGCGTCCGCGCGGCGATGCCACTCATCCGACGGCGCGCTCCAACTCGGCGATGCGATCCGCGATGTCGCGGAACTCGATGTCCACCACGAACACTCGCTGGTAATAGGTCAGGGCTTCCTCGTAGCGATTCAGCGCTTCGGCCGCACGCCCCAGCAGATACAGAACGCCGACGAGCTGGTCGTCCGTGTGGCCTGTCTCGTTGAGAGCACGCGCCAGGACCGTCGCCGCCATCGCGTACTGCTCCTTCTCGATGAAGCACTGGCCGAGGGCCTCGAAGGTGGGCACCCGATTGCTCGGCGCGCGCAGCGCCTTCTGGAACTCGGCCACGGCCTCGTCCACCAGCCCCATCTCCTTGAAGGCCACCCCCAGATCATAATGACTCTGGTAATCCTCCTGATCCACGTTCTCGGCGATGCCCTGCTTGAACTTCTTGAGCATGTCCGCGAAATCGGCTTCCTCGTCGCCCGTCGGCTCCTCCTCGTCCACCACCATGCGCGTGCTTCGCGGAGCATCGTCGCGCAGCATGTCACCGAGGTTGATGAAGCCGTCTTCCGAGATGGCTGGCTCCGCGGCGGTCCGCGTCCGTGGCGCGGCGGCCCGCGCACCACTTGCGCGGGCCGCGGGGCGCGCCGTGCTGCCGGGTTGCTCGTCCTCGGCGGCAGGTGCGGAGGCAGGTAGACTCTCCAGGGCCGTCTGGGCGCGAATGTCGTCCGGCGCGAGATCCAGCACGCGCTCGTACACGGCACGGGCTTTCTCGAACTGCTCGGAGCTCTGCAATGCACCCGCCAGCGCAAGGTACGCCTCGATGAGGCGCAGCTTGTCGTTGGTGCGGAACGCGTACTCCACGCGTTTCTGGTGATAGCGAACCGTGTCGGGCGACAGGCGCGCGATCTCCTCCGCGATGGAGGACGCGAGATCGAGATCGTTGGCGCGCTCAGCGCCGGTCATCGTGGCTTCGAGCTCGTGAATGCCCCCCTCGCGGTCGCCGGATTCCAGCATCGCCTCCGCCATCTCGCGGTGCAGCTCCCAGTTGCCGGGATCATTGTCCACCGCGGCACGCAGGGCTTCCACGGAGCGTTCGGCGAACTGAGTGGAACGGCCGATCGCGTGCGGACCGCCGCTCATGGGCGGCGCACTGTCGATATCCGAGATGTCGAAATCGACGAGCGCATCGGAGGGCGCCGCTCCGGCTCCCTCCGACGACGGCGACTCGCCGAAATCGATGGCGTCGTTGAGGAAGCCGTGATTGACTCCCTCGCCACCCATCTCGCCCGCCACGTCGGAGGCCATCCCATTACCCCAGTCCTGGAACGGGGATTGGGTCGGCGCATCGAGATCCAGGGTAGAGAGGTCGCGCGGCGGGGATTCCAGGCCGAGCGGATCGTGGCCCAGTGAATCGAAGGGGGAGTAGCCATTGGAGCTGCCGACGTCCATGGAGCCGAGGAGGCTGGGGTCCGGCGCCACCGGCTCGAGCATGACGGAATCGGGCAGCGATCCGCCCCTGCCATCGTCTATTCCGGAACTGCCGAAGGAGCTGTCGTCGAAGGACGTCGGTTGAAAGTCGATGGTGTCGGGCAACGGCGCCGATTCCGCCGCGTCCGGCGCCACGCTCGTGGGTTCCATTCCCTCGAGCGTGCCGGCTGCCGCCTGAAGCGGCGGTTCCGGGTGCGCTGGAGGGGGGGCCGGGGGGGCCGGCTCACGTCGCTTCGCGTGGGGGGGCTCCGCGGCGCGCGGCCGCGTCGGAGGCGGTGATACAGGGGGTGGAGCTGACTGCGGGGCGGGAGTCTGCTCGTCCTCGCCGAAGCCGCTGTCGAGCAGCGGGAGGTCGGCCACCTCCTTCGGCGGCGGCGGGCGGTTGCTCGCGGGGCGCCGCATGGACGCAGCGGGCGTGGGTGACTTCGGGCGCGCGGCTGGTGCGTCGTTCAGATCCAGGAAGACGAGATCTCCACCACGAGCCTGGCGCTTTCCACTCGACTCGCGTGGCTCGGCGGCGGGGTCGATTCCCTTCATCCGCTGCAGCGTGGCCGCGGCCTCTGCTTGACGACCCTCGCTGGAGTAGCGCTGCCAGAGGATCTGCAGCTGTTCGATCGCCTCCTCCTTCCGGTTCAGCTTAGAGAGCTGATCGGCGAGCATCAGCCGAATGTCGTCCTGACCCGGACAGAGGTCCGCGAACTCGGTGAGCGCGCGGAAGGCCTCGTTCATGTTGCCGGCCTTCTGCATCCGGTCCGCGTACTCCAGGAAATTCTGCTTGGCGTCGGTGGTGAAGCCCTTGTGCGCGCTGATCTTGCCGAGCTTGTAGTAGATGGACGCGCGTCCCGGCGACTGGCGCAGGATCTTGTTGCAGAGCGCGATGGCGTTGTTGTAGAAGCCCCCGTCCACGTACTTGTCCACCGCGCGCTCGTAATAGTCCAGCGCGTCGGCGACGCTGCCCTGGCGCAACATCAGGTCGCCGACGCGATTGAAGAGCGAGACGTCCAGCTCGGCGGCGTTCTTGTCGTAGTTGTCCAGCAGCTCGACGTAGACCGCCAACGCCTTGCCGAAGTCCTTCTTGGCCTCGAGCTCAGCCGCTTTCTTCTTCAGCTTCGCGACGTTGGACATCAGCGCGTGGCGGGCTCCGGAACGGAACTCGGGTTCCGCGAGGAAGGTGGGTCGGTCGGGCGGTTAAGTTAGCCCTAACTCAAGGGGGTGACAAGCTTTGCCTCGCAGCCAACTCCCCCGGCAGCGACGATCACCGTACCAGTATGGCAACTCACGAAAGTCGCGGACGTCGAAGAGGGCGAGGTCCGCGGAAAAGCCCGGTGCGATCTGGCCCACGCGGTCGGCCAGCGCCAGCGCGGCTGCTCCGTTGACCGTGCCCGCGAGCATGACCTCGGAGGCGCTCAGGTGCAGCTGGCTTACCCCCAGGGTGAGTACCAGCGGGAAGTTGGTGGTGGGTGAGGTGCCCGGGTTGAAGTCGGTGGCCAGCGCGACGGCCACCCCGGAATCCACGAGCTGCCGGGCGGGGGCGCGGCTGGTCTTACCGAGGAAGAGCATCGTGCCGGGAAGGAGCGTTGCGACGGTCGCGCCCGCCGCGAGGGCGCGGATTCCCTGCTCCGAGATCGCGGCCAGATGGTCGGCCGAGGTGGCGTGCAGCTCGGCCGCGAGCTCGGCGCCTCCACTGGAGGTGAGCTCGTCCGCGTGCAGCTTGAGCAGCAGGCCAGCCTGGCGTGCCGCGGTGAGAATCCGCCGGCTCTCGGCGGGGGTGTAGACGCCGGTCTCGCAGAACACGTCCGCAAAACGGGCCAGTCGCTCCGCCGCGACCTTCGGGATCATCTCGTGGACGACCAGATCGACGTAGGCCGCGCGCGCCTCCGCGCTTGCGCGCGCCTCGAGCGGGATCTCGTGCGCGCCGAGGAAGGTCGGCACGATTCGCAGCGGCAGCTCCGCGGCGAGACTCGCGATCACGTGCAGGGTCTTGAGCTCGTCTTCGAGGGTAAGGCCGTACCCCGACTTCACCTCCACCGTGGTGACGCCGGACGCGGCGAGCCGCATCAGCCGCTGCGCGGCCAGGCGGCGCAGCGCCTCCTCGTCCGTGGCGCGGAGGTCGCGCACCGAGGCATGAATCCCGCCGCCGCGCCGGGCGATCTCCATGTAATCCAACCCGGACGCGCGCATCTCCTGCTCCTCGTAGCGGGGACGGCCGAAGATGGCGTGGGTATGCGAATCCACGAATCCGGGCGCGAGCACGCCCCCTGCGCAGTCGACCTCCGCCGCATGGGGCGCGGCCCGGCGCAGCTCGGCCGCGGAGCCGACGGCGGCGACGTGCTCGCCCGCGGTGAGCACCGCGACCTCAGAGCGCACGCCAGCGTCGCGCATCTCGGATCCGCGGCGCGCCCGACCCGGCCCCGCGCAGGTGACCACCTGCGCGGCACCGACGAAGAGCAGCGCCGGCTCAGGCCATGACATCCCGGATCCTCGACAGCCGCAAGGGCGCCTGCGCCTCGCCGCGACAGGCGTAGTAGCACGCGTTGCAGTCGATGGGCCGATACCCGCGGTAGTCGCGCCAGTGAAAGTCGGTGGGAAAGTCGGGACAGCGCTTCACGAATCCCGCGGGGTCGATGTGGATGGTGCGGATGCCGGACCGGCACGGCTCGCGCATCTCGCCGCGGACGTAGCGGGGAATCTGCTCGAGGTAATAATCGGAGCTCGTGATCACGCCGCGCCGATGCTTCTTGAAGGCGAGCAGCTCGCGCACCAGCTCGTCGAGCTGCTCGTGGTGCGCCGCTCCCAGCCGGAGCCTGTCGTTCCCGTTCTTGAAGTCGGTGTAGACGCTGAGGTTCACGCCGCAGCCGAGCGATGCCGCGCGCCGGACGATGGGCATGATCTGATCGAGATTGTCGTTCTTGATGACCGTGTTGAAGCGCACGCTGTCGATGCCCAGCGCGCGAATCCGCGGAAGCGTGTCGAGAATCTTCCCCGTAAGCCCCGGGATGCCGCGCGCACGGTCGTGCCGCTCGTCCAGATAGTCGAGGGAGATGTTGAACTGGTTGACGCCCGCCTGCCAGAGCGCGCGCGCACGCTCCGCGGTGAGCATGCCGCCGTGGGTGATGAGCGTGATGTACTTGAGCCGGATCGCGCGCGCCACGGCGGCCACGAGGTCCTCGAGATCACGGCGCAGCAGCGGCTCGCCGCCCGTGAAGGTCACCAGCATCGGATTGAAGTAACGCGCCGCATCGGCGAAGCTCGCCAGCTCACCGGCCCTCGCCGAGGGCTGCGTCTTCCAGTAGTCGCAGAAGCCGCACCGCGCATTGCAGCGCAGGGTGACCTCGAAATGCACGAGCACGGGGCGGCGGCGCAGCGTGAGCCAGCCGTATTTCGCGAGAAAGAGCGCGACGTGGTATGGCCTGAAGCGGGACGAGAGCATCGATCGGCCCGACCGCCTACTCCTCCATCGGCAGCCGGATGCCATGGCGCCGTGCCGCCGCGCGCGCCTCCTCGTAGCCGGCATCTGCGTGCCGCGCGACGCCGATGCCGGGATCATTCGTGAGCACGCGCTCGAGGCGCTCGCGCATCTCCGGCGTGCCGTCCGCGACGATCACCTGCCCCGCGTGCAGCGAGTTGCCGATGCCGACGCCGCCGCCGTGGTGGAAGGAGACCCACGATGCGCCGCTCGCGGTGTTCAGCAACGCATTCAGGATGGGCCAGTCGGCGATGGCGTCGCTGCCGTCGTGCATTCCCTCGGTCTCGCGGAACGGGGACGCGACGCTGCCGGTGTCCAGGTGGTCGCGGCCGATGACGATGGGCGCGGAGAGCTCGCCGCGCGCGACCAGATCGTTCAGCGCGATGCCGAACTTCGCGCGGTCGCCCTGCCCCAGCCAGCAGATGCGCGCCGGAAGGCCCTGAAAGCGCACCTTCTCGCGCGCGAGGGTGATCCAGCGGCGCAGATGCTCGTCGCGCGGAAAGAGGTCCAGCACCAGCTCGTCGGTACGCGCCAGGTCGCGCGGGTCGCCGGAGAGCGCCACCCAGCGGAAGGGGCCCTTCCCTTCGCAGAAGAGGGGCCGGATGTATTCGGGCACGAACCCCGGAATGGCAAAGGCATCCTTCACGCCGTGATCGAAGGCCACCGTGCGGATGTTATTGCCATAGTCGAACGTTATGGCGCCGCGCCGCTGCATCTCGAGCATCGCCTGCACGTGCGCCGCGATCGAATCGCTGGCACGGGCGACGTACTCCGAGGCATTGCGGCGGCGCAGCTCCGCCGCGGCCGCGATGGTGAGCCCGATGGGCACGTAGCCGTTCAGCGTGTCGTGCGCGCTGGTCTGATCAGTGAGCACGTCCGGGTTCACGCCGCGGCGCACCAGCTCGGGGATCACCGCGGCCGCGTTTCCGACCAGCCCCACCGACAGGGGCAATCGATCGGCCGCGGCTTCACGGATCCATCGGAGCGCCTCGTCCAGCTGCGCGGTCTTGCGGTCGCAGTAGCCGGTGGCGAGCCGCTTGTCGATGCGTGCCTCGTCCACCTCGATGCCGAGGAGTGCGGCCCCGTTCATGGTGGCGGCGAGGGGCTGCGCGCCGCCCATGCCGCCCAGCCCCGCGGTCAGCACGAAGCGCCCCGCGAGCGTGCCGCCGAAGTGCCGGCGCGCCACCGCGCCGAACGTCTCGAACGTGCCCTGGAGGATGCCCTGCGAGCCGATGTAGATCCACGAGCCCGCCGTCATCTGTCCGTACATGATCAACCCCGCGCGCTCCAGCTCGCGGAAGTAGTCCCAGGTGGCCCACCGTCCGACGAGGTTGCTGTTCGCGATGAGCACCCGCGGCGCACCGGGGTGCGTGCGGAAGATGCCCACCGGCTTCCCGCTCTGTACCAGCAGCGTCTCATCGTTCTCCAGCGCGCGGAGCGCGCGGACGATCGCGTCGAAGGCGGGCCAGCTGCGCGCGGCGCGGCCCGTGCCGCCGTACACCACCAGGTCATCGGGCCGTTCCGCGACGTCGGGATCGAGATTGTTCATCAGCATCCGGAGCGCGGCCTCCTGCTGCCAGCCCTTGCAGGAAATCGCGGCGCCGCGGGGGGCGCGCACGGGGCGCGCCCCCCCCGGGCGCGCCGGCGGGGGGCCGGACGCGCCGGACGTGGTGAGAGAAGCCGTCATGCGGATGTGCTCATGGTCTCCGTAAAGTCACCGGCGGCGATCGCGCCGGCGAGGCGCTCGATATCCGGCGCCAGCACACGGTCGCGCTCGAGCGGCGGCACCAACGCGCGGACGCGGTGGTGGGCGCGCGCCACGCCGCGCCCGGGCGACAGCGGCGCGCGGTAGTCCACGCCCTGCGCCGCACACAGCAGCTCGATCGCGAGGACGTACCGGACGTTCTGCACGATGCGACGCAGCTTCCAGGCCGCGCCCATCGCCATCGGCACCACGTCCTCCTTGCTGCCGTCGGTGGGGATGCTGTCGACGCTCGCGGGGTGCGCCAGCACCTTGCACTCGCTCGCCAGCGCGGCCGCGCTCACCTGCGCCATCATGTACCCGGAATTCACGCCGGCATCGGGCGTGAGAAATGGCGGCAGTCCCTGGTTGAGATCGGGATGCAGCAGGCGATCGACGCGCCGCTCGGAGATCGTCGCCAGGTTGGTGAGCGCGATGGCGAGCACGTCCAGCGCCATCGCGACCGCCTGGCCGTGAAAGTTGCCCCCGCTGAGCAGCTCGCCGTTCTCGAATACCAGCGGATTGTCGGTGGCGGCATTGAGCTCGCGGCCGATGAGCCCCGCGGCGAAATCCATCGCGTCCAGCACGGGCCCGTGCACCTGCGGCATGCAGCGCAGGCAGTAGGCGTCCTGCACGCGGGGATCGCCCAGCCGATGTGACTCGCGGATCTGGCTGTCGGCCAGCAGCTCACGCAGCAGTGCCGCCGACGCGGCCTGGCCGAGCTGCCCGCGCAGCTGTTGGATGCGCTCGTCGAAGGCCACGGGCGTCCCGAGCAGCGCCTCCAGGGACATGGCGCCGGCCACGTGCGCCACGCGCCAGAGACGGTGCGCGTCCACGAGCGCCAGCGCGGCAATCGCGGTGTGCGCCTGGGTGCCGTTGATGAGGCACAGCCCCTCCTTGGGACCGAGGGTCACGGGGGACAACCCGCAGCCGGCGAGCATCTCGCGCGCGGGCCCCTGTTGCCCCTCCCGGCGCAGTGTACCCTCGCCGATGAGCGCGAGCGCCAGATGCGCGAGCGGCGCGAGGTCGCCGCTGGCTCCCACGCTCCCCTGCTCCGGGATGGGCGGATGTAGACGGGCGTTGAGCATGCGCGCGAGCAGTTCGGCCAGCTCCAGCCGCGCACCGGAATACCCCTTCGCGATGACGTTGGCGCGCAGCAGCATCATCGCGCGCGTCTCGGGCTCGGACAGCAAGGGTCCGACACCCGCCGCGTGGCTGCGCACCAGGTTCACCTGCAGGTCGGCCAGCCGGTCCACCGGTATCGCGATCTCTGATAGCTTGCCGAACCCCGTGGTGACGCCGTAGGCGACCGCATTCCGGGCGACGAGCCGCTCCACCACGCGGCGCGTGGCGCCGGCGCGCTCCCGCGCCGCCGGCGCCACCGACACGTTGGCCCCCTCCGCCGCCACCGCGAACACGTCGTCCACGGTGAGCGAGCTTCCATCGATGACCACTGGCGTCGGCATGCGTCAATGTCGCCGTGCCAGGAGAGGCATTCAAGTGGTCATCGGCCACTGGTCCGCCGCGATTTCCGCCGCCGCGGCGGCGGCTACGGCATGCGGCCCGCGTTCGCGCTGCGTACCAGCTCCGGGTTCCCGATAGCGCTCTGGTAGGACCAGTCGAGCACCACGTAATCCTGAGCGATGTAGGCGACGCGGACGCCCGCGTAATGCACGCCGTCCGACTTCACCGTGCCGAAGATGTAGGCGTAGCCCGGTGCCGCCTCGACCGTCACGCTGCTCAGCGTGGACGTCTCCGCATAGTCGATGGACGTGAGATCGGTGACCGGTGCACTCCCGTACAACGCCATCTGCACGTCGGCGCGCGCCGGATTGAACCAGAGGGTGCCATCGGAATGCCGTTCGATCGTGAAATCGAGATCGGTGCGGCCGTCGGAGCTCACGACGCCGTAGCGCTGCGTCAGACCGTCGTAGAACAGAAAGCCACTGCTATCCGGGCGTACGTCGCTGGCGTACACCACCACGTTGCGCGCATCGTAGCGGGGCGTGTCCTGCCGTGGCGTGCTCCAGTCGCTCTCATAGCCGTAGACGTCCACCGCGCTCACCCAGTAGCAGCGCGAGGCGCCGTTGGTGAGATTCGCGGCAAGGAAGCCATCGGAGACCGTGCTCCCTTCCAGCGCGTAATCGGCGTCGCAGGTGTTGGAGGTCGCGTCGTACGTCGCCGAGTAGACGCGGTAGTACGAGAACAGCGATCCGCCGGTCTGGGGCACGTTGTCCGACCAGGAGAGCTGAACGGCGTGATTCAGCGAGATGGACGTGAGGCCGAGCGGCGCGGGCAGCTGCTCCTGACCGCCGCCCTGCAGGCTCGGGGCGGTGTTGAGCTCGCACGCCGCGAGCGGAAGCACGCCGACGAGCGAGAGACGGGCGAGGAAACGAGTGAGGCGCATGTCGGGCTCCAGTAGTGGCCTAACATGGACGAACGCACTCGCCGGACCGCCACGAACTCGCGTGGAAGTCGGGATCCCTGTTGGAGTTCCGGACGTCGCGACCGGCACGGCGTCCCATCACGGTGACAGCTGTATGCCGCCGTTTCGCCACGCCGGCGGCCGAATTCCGGCTAGGGGAATCCGTTCTGCGACCGGATGGTCGCGCGGTTGTAATCCAGCTTCAGGTCGGGCTCGGCCTTGAGCGCGACGAAGAAGCTGAACGCGAAGTTCCCGTTGGGCGACTGCGTGAAGCTGAACACGGCGCGCCAGTCGTGCAGATCGCGCTGGAGACTCACGATGTGTTCCGCGAATTCGTGGCGCACGAAGTCGTACGACGTATTCCAGCTCGCGGCCCAGTTCTGGGTGATGTCGAACGCGAACTGACCGCCCAGGTTCGTGGTGGGCGGGCTGACGAACTGCGTCGCCCCGACGATCCCGAGCTGCGGCGGCTCGGCCGTGGACTGCGTGCCGTTCTGCAGCTGCTGCAGGCAGACGTCGCGCACGAGCGGGTTGCCCGACGTCTGGCCCAACTGCTCGCACCGCTCGCGCGGGTCGAGCACCACCACGTTTCCCCCGACCACCGGCCGCGTGCGCGCCGAGCTGAAGTTGAGCGAGGCGGACCACCCCCGCGTCTGCGGCACGATGAAGCGCGAATTGTTCGCGCCCACGCCCGCCACCGGCTGCGATGCGATCTGTCGGGCATAGGCCTCGTCGACCGGCTGCCCGGGCTGGCCCTGAGCACTCGGGTTGGGGAGCTGATCCGCCGGCACCGCGCGGCCGAACAGCCGCGTGAACACCGCGAACGGATTCTGATCGCGGCTGATCGAGAACCCCGCACCGATGCGGGTGCGATACGGGCTGAATTTCGCCGTGTCGCTCAACGTGCTCCCCTGAAACAGCGAGTAATCCACCTGGAAGTTGAAGCTGGGCAGCAGCTCCGAGCGCAGGGAGTAGCTGAAGTTGTCCGTGGTGAGGCCGCGGATCGCCGAATGCGCCGCCCGCGCCCGATCGATGTCGTACTGGAGCGAGGAGAAGGTGAGCGTCAGCAGCTTGATGGGCGTCGCCTGCTCGGGGGCAGTGTCGCGCGGGGACCGGATCTTGGCCTCGAGATTCTGGGTGAGCCCGAAGTTCAGGGTATTCGACTGCAGCCCGACGAACTCGTTCGCGCGCGTGCGGCCCAGCGCCTGGAGAAAGTCGTCGCTCACGTTGGCGCGCGGCGCGTAGCTGTAACCGATGGTCGGCTGGATGGAGTGCCGGAAGCGCGTGAACGGGCCGAAACCGGGAATGAGCCCGAAGATCGTGGGCGAGGCGGACAGCGAGAACGTCGGACGCTTGCTCTGGTGCACGAACTGGCCGTTGCTCAGGTTCGTCCGCACCCAGAACGCGCCGGAGGTCGCGTTCTGCAGGCTGACGCTGGGCGTGATGTTGAAGAGATTCCGCGCGACGGACGGGAGCTGGAAGTCCGGCGTCCAGTCCACCTGGGTCGTGTAGCCCTTGGGATAGACGCGCGTGCCGAGCGACGCGCCGGTCCGCACGTCCTTCAGCTGAATGGACTGCGGGTAGTCGAACACCTGATCGCTCATCCGGAACGAGTTCCTGAGATCGTAGCCGAACAGATGGATGGGCGTGTCGAACGAGGTGTTGGTCGCGTAGGTGTTGCGCTTCGTGAGCGTGCTGTCGAGCGCGTTGCCCTTCGCCGGGTTGTGGAAGTACTGATACGCGAACGGGCCCGGCGTGTCCTGATGCAGCGTCTGCGTGCCGTTGAAGCTGAAGCTGGGCGTCCACGCCAGCCACGGCGTCAGGTTGAGCGTGCCGGTGTTCACCGTCAGGGTCGGAAAGGTCTGCTCGACCTGATCACGCCCGGGATACTGGGTGCGCGAGCCCCCCAGCTGAATGCTCGCCGGCCCGATCTTGTCGGAGAAGCTGGCGTTCGAGCGAATCGTCGCGAGCGCGGTGTAAGGATTGGTGGTGGTCTGCCGCTGGATCTGCGTGCTGGTGACGTAGTTCATGCTCAGCGACAGCCGCCGGTCGCGCGTGAACGACTGTTGATGATTCCACGTGAGCGCGAGATTGCTGCGGCCGTCGCGCAGGCGCTGGTACGAGGAGGCGATGCTGCCGCTGAGGAAGCGGTCCAGCCAGTTGTACTGCCACTGACCGGTAAACCGTGTCCAGCCCGGATCCAGCGGATTGCCGCCCGCGGAGCTGCGCCAGTCCAGCCACGCCGTGGCGTCCATGTAGTCGCTGATCACCCAGTAGTAGCCCAGGTTGTCGACGTTCCGGCGGTAGGACGGGCTGTTGCGCACGATGTCGGAGAGGCCGAAGCGCGGCGGGAGGATGCCGCTGTGGCGGCCGGGGCGCGTGTCCTGGAAGAGAAACGGCAGCCACGCCACGGGGATGTCCTTGATGTACAGCACCGCGGGCCGGGCGACGAGCGTGTTCCCGCCCGAGCGCTTCACTTCCCTGAACTCGAAGTGGTAGTCCGGGATGGAATCGGAGCAGCTGGTGATCTGCCCGCCGAGCCCGTAGAACGAGGGATCGTGACGGGTGGAATCGGGGAGCACGATCTTCCCCTGGTCGGCGCGGATGTACCAGCTCTCGCCGGTGTTCGCCGTGAACACGGGATTGCTGATGCGGGCCGAGCGCTGCGACAGGTCGTACTGCAGGGTGCCGTGGCCGACGACGTCCGAGCTCTCGCTGGTGGGATCGTGCAGCAGGATGTCCTTTCCGGCCGCGACGGCGAGCTTCGTGTGCTCGTTGTACAGGATCGCGGAATCGGTGACCACCACGGCCGAGTCGCGCTTCACGATCGCGCGCCGGGTCTCCTCGGCCAGGATGCGGAAGAGCTGCTCGGTGGCGTCGAAGGTGACGCGCTGGGCCTCGTAGCGCGTGATGGTGTATCCGCTCCTGCTCATCAGGGCGCGCATCACCGAATCCGGCTCGGAGAGCCGGAGCTGCGCGGCCCGCGCGCTGTCCGCGGCCGTCGTGTCGGCGTGCAGGGTGTCGCCGGGTTGT
>DATEPM010000124.1:0-3021 GCA_035273185.1 Gemmatimonadaceae bacterium | reverse complement strand
CGGCCGCGCGACCGCGAGCATGGCCGCGCGCCGCGGCTCCGCGATCGCCGCGGCCCGCATCGTCCCGGTCCGCACCGCATCCACGGATGCGGATGGACGCACCCCGGCAGCGGTCACGAGAGGCCTCCGTCCACCCGCAGGGAGGGCGCGGTGCCGCCGCTCGCATTGGCCACCAGCGCCGTGCGCGTCGACGCGCGCGGCCTGGTGTGCGCGAGCTCCGACTCCACCAGCCAGTCATGCAGCCGCTCCACGCCCTGCGCCACCGATACCTTCGGGGTCCACCCCGTGGCCGCGCTGAACTTCCCGGTGTTCGAGACATAGTAGCGCTGGTCGCCCACGCGCCATCCCTGGAACGCGATGTCCGGCTTCTCGCCGCGCAACGCGCCGATGAGATCGAGCAGCTCCAGCAGGCTCACCGTGTTGGCCGGCCCACCCCCGATGTTGAAGGCCTGCCCGCTGATCGCGGGCATGTGCCGCTGGGCCAGCAGGAAGGCCTCGACGAGATCCTCCACGAAGAGGATGTCGCGCACCTGCTTGCCGTCGCCGTAGAGCACGATCGGCCGGCCCTTCAGGGCCTGGATGACAAAATGCGCAACCCACCCTTGATCCTCGGTGCCGTACTGGTGCGGCCCGTAGATGCAGCTCATCCGGAAGACCACGGTGCGCAGGCCGAAGGAGCGGGCGTAGTCGCGCACATACTGATCCGCGGTGCCCTTGGAGCAGCCGTACGGACTGTGAAAGTCCAGCCGCCGTGCCTCGCTGATGCCGGCCTCGCCCAGCGCGGCATCCGCGAGGGCGTATCGGGAGCCCGCCTGCACGAAGCGCAGGTCGTCCAGCCCGCCATACACCTTGTTCGTGGACGTGAATACCAGCGGCGGCGGCTCGTCCTGCTCCCGGATGGCCTCCAGCAGATTCAGCGTGCCGCGCGCGTTGATGGAAAAGTCGAGCAGCGGATCATCCAGGCTGGTGGTGACCGCCACCTGCGCGGCAAAGTGAAACACCTGTCGGCAGCGGCGTACGGCCCGCCGCACGGCGTCCACATCGCGCACGTCGCCGATCTCCGCCTGCACGCGGTCGCCGTGCGCATCGCGCAGCCAGCGGAGATTCCGCTCCACGCCGGCGCGCGAGAGATTGTCGAAGAGTAGCACGCGGTTGCCGTCGCTCAGCAGCCGGTGCGCCAGGTTGCAGCCGATGAACCCGGCGCCGCCGGTGATGAGCACCGGCCGCTCGAGTGTGGTGCCCGCCACCTCCGGCTCGCGTTGCGCGACGGCTCGGATCTCCCGATCGCTCCGCGTCATACGGTCAGCCCCCGTGCCGCGAGCTCCTCCCGCGCCTGTCCCACCCGGTCCTCGGCATCCTGTCCCTCCAGCCAGCGGGCCAGCTCGACCAGGCCATCCTCGAGCGTCACCTGCGGCTGGTAGCCGAGCACGCCGCGCGCGCGCGCGATGTCGGCGAAGCAGTGGCGAATGTCCCCCACCCGGTACTTGCCGGTGATCTCCGGCGCCACGTACTCCTTCCCCAGCGCCGACGCGATCCGTTCGGCGATCTGCAGCACCGTGTACGACTGGCCGCTACCGACGTTGAATACCTTGCCTGCCGCGTGCGGGCTTTCGAGCGCCAGGCGGCAGGCGCGCGCGATGTCATACACGCTCACGAAATCGCGTTTCTGGCAGCCGTCCTCGAAGATCACCGGCGCGTTGTTGTTGAGCAGACGCGACGCGAAGATCGCCAGCACCCCCGTGTAGGGGTTCGACAGCGCCTGGCGCGGCCCATAGACGTTGAAGAATCGCAGCGCGACGGTCGGGATGCCGTATGCCTCGCCGATCATCAGACCCAATCGCTCCTGGTCGAACTTGGAGAGCGCGTACACGGATGCGAGCGTCGGCCGCTTGCTCTCCGGGGTGGGCACCGGCGTCAGCCGCTCGCCGTCGGGACCGCGCACTTCCCACTCGCCGCGCGCGAACTGATCGCGCGTGCGCTCCACCCCTTCCACGAGGGCCCCGTCGGGCGCACGGAAGAGCCCCTCCCCATAAATGCTCATACTCGACGCCACCACCAGCCGCTCCACCGGCCGCTCGATGAGCGCCTCGAGCAGCACCGCCGTGCCGAGATTGTTGACCTGCGTGTACTGCGCCACCTCGTACATACTCTGGCCGACGCCGACCGCGGCCGCGAAGTGATACACGGCGTCCACCCCGCGCAGCGCGCGCCGCACCTCGTCCGGATTTCGCACGTCGCCGACGATCAGCTCGACGCCGGCGTCGAGATACTCGGGCCGGGCGCGGCTCGCGCCATGCACCTGGGGCGTGAGGTTATCCAGCGCGCGCACGCGGTAGCCCGCGCGCAGCAGCTCGTCCGCCAGATGCGATCCGATGAATCCCGCGCCTCCCGTAATCAGAACCTGTTGCGGCATCTCCCTCTCCTCGGGTGACGGGCGCGGCGTCGCACGACGGTCACTCCCGCGGTGAGCGACGCGATGGAAAGGCGACGGCGCGCCGCTCGTGCTCGGCGCTGATGCGCGCTGTCGGACTGTGCAAATGGCATTCCCTTCTTTGTACCTTTTTCGAACTCCGCGACACAGCCGCACTTGCCACGATGAGCGCGCTCGTATGGCGCCGGCCGGTCACGCGCGAGATGCGCGGCGAAGGCGCGCGCCGCGCCGGCGCGCGGGAGTCGCGGGATTTCGTGGCTGGTGGACCGGGGCTTGCATTCCTCCCTCAGCGTGCGTGCGCCCACGAACGCACAAGGGATCCGGCTCCGGACGACGGAACCAGATCCTCGTTCCGCGACCGCTTGGCCGCGGAGGCGGACCGCCGGGCGCGCTACGGCGTCCGGCCGAGCAGCCGGTCGAGACGCGCGGTCACGTCATCCATCGCCCGGCGCAGTTCGGCGTACCGCTCCCGGGCATCCCGGCCGACGCGCTGGTCGGCTTGATTGGTCATTCCATATAGATACGTGATGTGCGTCTGCAGGCCGGGGGCGCTGTAGCGCACCGGCGGCGTGAGCAGCACGCCCTCGATC
>DATEPM010000123.1:0-3625 GCA_035273185.1 Gemmatimonadaceae bacterium | reverse complement strand
CGCGGATCGCGCCTAACGTGTATCAGTGATTGAGATGCGGTGGCTCGTCACGCGAATCGGCCGCGTGGCCGCCCCACGCGTCCGGCTGGTCCTCGGGGCCCGGGAGCTCGTCGCCGCCGTCGGCCCGCTCGTCACCGGCGGACGCGACGGACGCCGCGTCCAGCACGTCCTCGAGCACCGCGGCCAGGAGCGCCGCGTCCGCCGCCGGGTCCAGCGGCGGGTCCACGGGCGCGTCCACCGGCAGCGCCGCCACGCTCGAGAGATCCAGCGCCATCTGCCGCACCGGGAGGAAGGAGCGGCGATGATGCGGCGTGATCCCCTGCGCCGCGATCCCCGCGAAATGCGCGCGCGTGGAGTAGCCGACGTTGTGCTCCCAACGATAGCCGGGGTGCCGCACCGCGAGCGCGCGCATCAGCCGGTCGCGCGTGATCTTCGCCACGATCGATGCGCATGCGATGCTGTAGCAGGCCGCGTCCCCGCCGATGATCGCCGTGTGCGGCACGCCGAGCGTGCGGATCGCGCGGCCGTCCACCAGCAGATGGTCGGGCGCCACGGGGAGGCGCGCCAGCGCGCGGCGCATCGCGCGCACCGTCGCATGATAGATGTTGTACCGGTCGATCTCCCGCACCGACGCGGCACCCAGCGCCACTGCGACCGCACGCTCGCGGATGCGCACTGCCAGCCGCACGCGCTCCGCGGCGGTGAGCCGCTTGGAGTCGTCCACGCCGCGGATCGCGCGCTCCTCGGGCGGCATGATGACGGCACACGCGACGACGGGGCCCGCGAGCGGGCCCCGTCCGACTTCGTCCATCCCGGCGACCAGCGGCCCCATCGTGCGGCGCAGCTCGCGCTCGATGCCGCTCCAGCGGCGGCGCGCCTGGGCGCCGCGATCGCTCCGCGCGCTCTCGCCGGACGCGCGTGGCACCGTGATCCGGCCGCTTACTCGGGCGTGGCGGCGCTGCCCGATTCCGGAACGGCGACGCGCACCTTCTTCTCGCGAATACGCGTGGCCTTGCCGGTGAGGTGGCGCAGGTAGTACAGCTTGGCCCGACGCACCCGCCCGCGACGCACCACGTGCAGGTCGCCGATCATCGGGCTGTGCACCGGGAAGATGCGCTCCACCCCTACCCCGTTGGAGATCTTCCGCACGGTGAAGGTGGCGCTCACCCCACTACCGCGCCGCGCGATGCAGACGCCCTCGAATGCCTGAACGCGCTCCTTCTCGCCCTCCTTCACGCGAACGTTCACGCGCAGCGTGTCGCCGGCGCGGAAGGGCGGGATGTCGGTCCGGAGCCACTCTTTCTGGGTTTCGATAAAGGGATGCATATGACGCTCGGGGCCCGCGGCCCGGTAGAAGTCGTGCTGTCGAGACTCGGGAAGCTAACCGCTGACAGGGCAAAACGCTAGCGCGCCCGTGTGAGCCGGTCCGCCTGCTCCTGCCGCCATGCCGCGATGCGCGCGTGATCCCCCGAGAGCAGCACTTCGGGCACTGCGTGGCCGCGATACACCGGCGGCCGGGTGTAGCTGGGCGCGCTCAGCCCGCGCTCATAGAAGGAGTCGCCATACGCGCTCTCATGGTCGGACATCGCGCCCGGCAGCAGCCGCACCGTGGCATCCACCACCGCCAGCGCGGCCGGCTCGCCCCCGCTCAGCACGAAGTCGCCGAGCGATATCTCCTCCGTGGCGAGGTGCTCCGCCACCCGCTGATCCACGTCCTTGTAGTGCCCGCAGAGGAGCGTCAGCTCCGTGCCGGCTGCGTACCGCCGCGCATCCTCCTGGGTGAAGCGCCGCCCGCGCGGTGACAGCAGCACGATCGGCGCCGCAGCGCCGAGCGCCTCCACGGCCTCGAAGAAGGGCCCCGGCTGCATCACCATCCCCGGCCCGCCGCCATACGGATAATCGTCCACCGTGCGGTGCCGGTCGTGCGTGTAGTCGCGCAGATCCACCACCCGATACTCCACGCTCCCCGCCGCCGCCGCCTTCGCCGGAATGCTCAGCCCCAGCGGTGTGGTGAAGAAGTCCGGGAAGATGGATACCATATTGATGCGCAGCATTCAGTCCAGCATCCCCGCGGGCACCTCGACCGTGATCCGGCGCGCGGTGCGGTCCACGTCCACGACGCACTGGTCGTACAGGAGCATCAGCGTCTTCCCGGTGGCATCGAGCTTCACGTCGATCGCCAGCCCCTGCGGGAGATCGAACGTATCCACGACGCGCCCCAGTGATTCACCGGATGCGAGCAGCACCTGCATACCCGGCAGCTCGTGCAGATAGACCTCGCCCTCCTGAAGGGCCGGCAGCTCCTCCCGCGGCGCCAGCAGATACCGATCGCGCCAGAGCTCCGCGGCGGTACGATCGGCGATGTCGCGAAACGCGACGATCAGGCCGCCCTTGAAGGGTGACGAACGCTCCACGTGCAGCTCGCGCCGATCGGGGGCGACGTCGCCGCTGCGGGTGCCGGCGAAGACGCGACGGCCGGGCGCGAAGACCGCGTCCGGCTCGTCGGTGATCGGTTCCACGACCAGCTCGCCGCGAATGCCGTGGGCCTTCCGCACGCGGCCGACGATGACGAGCTCGGACGCGGGCGAGGTCATGCGCGACTCCGCGGCGGTCAGGCCTCTCCCGCCCCGGCGCCTTCGGCGCCCTCGCCGCGCTCGGCGAGCGGCACGGCGCGCGACTGCAGTTTGGACGCCAGCCGCTGCTCGTGCCGCGCCTTGAGCACGCCGGCACGGCGCAGCAGCGAGCGCACCGTGTCGCTCGGCTGCGCGCCGCAGTCCAGCCAGTAGTTCACGCGGTCGGTGGCGAGGTTCAGCGCATTCTCACCCTGCCGCGGCGCGTACTGCCCGATGATCTCGATGAACTTGCCGTCGCGCGGGCTGCGTGAATCGGCGACGACGATACGAAACGTGGGGGCCTTTCTCCGGCCCGTGCGACGTAGACGCAGACGAACTGCCATGGACGTACGCTCCTCTCGAGCAGTGGTGATGGGTCCTGCACCGGGCTCCTCGCGACTCCGGCCGATCCGGAGCGCACCCGGTTCACAACGCGACGGGAATGGCGGTGGACAGGGGCTGCAGTCCGGCCGCCGTATCCCGTTTTCCTATCGCATGAACATCCCGGGCCGCAGCTTCCCCGCACCCGGCCCGCCGGCACCGCCAGCCACCTTCTTCATCATCTTCTGCATGTCGCGGAACTGCTCCAGCAGCCGATTCACCTCGCTGACAGGCCGCCCCGAGCCCCGCGCGACGCGTGCGCGGCGCGAGCCGTTCATGATCGCCGGCTGCTTGCGCTCGGCCGGCGTCATCGAGAGCACGATGGCCTCCACGTGCCGCATCCGGCTGGGGTCGGCCGCCTTCACCTGCTTGAGCATCTTGCTATTGACCCCGGGAAGCATCTTCAGCAGTCCCTCCAGGGGGCCGAGCTTCTCGATCTGCCGCATGGCGGTGAGGAAGTCGTTCAGGTCCATTCCCTCCTTGCGAACCTTCTTCTCCAGCCGTTTGGCCTCGTCGGCGTCGATCGCCTGCTGCGCCTTCTCCACCAGCGTGACGACGTCGCCCTGCTGCAGGATGCGTCCCGCCATGCGGTCGGGATGGAAATCCTCCAGCGCGTCGGGCTTCTCGCCGAC
>DATEPM010000122.1:0-3840 GCA_035273185.1 Gemmatimonadaceae bacterium | reverse complement strand
GGCGCGCTGAGGGCGTGCAGCCGAAGCCATTCCGGCCAGTTGCCGCTCAGTTCGAAGAAGTCATCGAAGTACGTGAGACCGGCGCGCTCGAGCTCGTAGATGATGTCGGCGACGGTCTCCTCGCGCTGCAGCGGACCCACGGCCACCAGATCGCCCTCGACGCGAAACTCGTCGGCCGTGAGACCCAGTCGCTCATCGAGAGCGGCGCGACTGATGCCGCTGCGCTCGTAGGCCGCGCGACGCAGGAAGAGCATCGGTGTACCCGCAGGAACAGGAATGGGCATGTCCTAGTAGACTAAGCGGTCAGCCCTGCCGCCGTGTAGCTTTGCTCTCATGCCGCCGTTCTCTTCCGTCCCGCCCGCATCGCTCGAAGCGGAGTTCGACGTCATCGTGGTCGGCGCCGGTCACGCGGGCACCGAGGCCGCCGTGGCGGCCGCGCGCGTCGGCGCGCGCGTCGGGATCATCACCAGTGCCCTGGAGACGATCGGGCAGATGTCCTGCAATCCGGCCATCGGTGGGGTGGCCAAGGGCACCGTGGTCCGCGAGGTGGACGCGCTGGGCGGAATCATGGGCCGCGCGACGGACCTCGCCACCCTGCAGTTCCGGATGCTCAACCGGAGCAAGGGCCCGGCCGTATGGGCCCCCCGGGCACAGTGCGATCGGGGGCTGTATCGACGCGCCGTACGCACGCTGCTGGAAGAGCACGAGCACGTCCATCCGATTCAGGGAATGGTTGCGCGACTGCTCCTGGATGACACCGCGCCGCGCGTGCTGGGCGTGGAAACCCTGGAAGGCCGGCGGTTCGGCGCGCGATCGGTGGTCATCACCACGGGCACCTTTCTCCGCGGTCGCATTCACATCGGCACGGAGACCCGGTTCGCCGGCGGGCGCGCCGGCGAACCGGCGGCATTGCACCTGGCGGAGCAACTGGAGCGCATCGGGCTCGCGGTGTCACGCTTCAAGACCGGTACTCCGCCGCGAATCGACGGCCGCACGGTGAATCTGTCGCGGCTGGAGCGTCAGGAAAGCGAGATCGAAGCATTCGACTACTCCTGGTCACACTTCTGGCCCGAACCGCGGCGCAGCCGGGAGCACGGAACGCGTACCCGACACCCGGAACAGCTGCCGTGCTGGATCACCTTTCTCGACGCTGCCGGTAAGCGCATCATCGCCGACAACATCGAGCGCTCCGCGATGTATGGCGGCGCGATCGCGTCGCGCGGTCCCCGCTACTGCCCATCCGTCGAAGACAAGATCGTGAAGTTTCCCGCGGCGGAGCGCCACCAGCTCTTTCTCGAGCCCGAAGGACACGACACGGCGGAACTGTACGTCAATGGCCTGTCCACTTCGCTGCCAGCCGACGTGCAGCTCGCGGTTCTGCGCAGCGTTCCCGGCCTGGAGCGGGTGGAGATGACGCGCGCGGGCTATGCGATCGAGTACGACTACTACACGCCCACGCAGCTGGACCCGTCGCTGCAGGTGCGCGCGCTCCCGGGCCTGTTTCTGGCGGGCCAGATCAATGGCACCACCGGGTACGAGGAGGCCGCGGGGCAGGGGGTGGCCGCGGGCCTCAATGCCGCCCTTCTGGCGCTGGGGCGGCCGGCGCACGTGTTCGGCCGGGAGAGCGCCTATATAGGTGTTCTGATAGACGACCTGGTGACCCGGGGTGTGGACGAGCCATACCGCCTCTTCACATCCCGCTCCGAGTTTCGCCTTACCGTGCGGCAGGACAACGCGCTCCGGCGGCTCGCGCCTGCCGCGGAGGCGCTGGGGCTGTACTCCGCGCGCGAGCGCCGGATGGCAGACACCCGCCTGGCGGCGGAGGATCGCGCACTGGCACTCGCCGAATCCGTGAGCATCACGCCAGCGGACGCCCGGCCGCTGCTCGACCGCGCCGGCAGCACGCCGTTGCCGCACGCGGTGCGGGTGGCCGACGTGGCGCGGCGGCAGGGGCTCGCGCTCGCGGAGCTGCTCGATGCCGCGCACGCCGGGCACGAGCTGCCCGCCGAGGCACTCGTGACGGCGGAGCTGGAGCTCAAGTACGCCGGGTACTTCGCGCGTGAACGCGAGCAGGCGAAGAAGTTGCGCCGCCTGGGCGCGTTCGCACTGGCGGCCGATCTGCCGTACGAGGGCATGCACTCGCTCTCGTTCGAGGCGCGGCAGAAGCTGGCCGCCCTGCGTCCCTCCACCCTCGCGCAGGCCGCGCGTGTTCCAGGGGTGAGCCCCACGGATCTGCAGAATCTCGTGATCGAGGTGGAGAAGCGGCGTCGCGCGGGCTTCACTGCCGCCGCTGTTGAATAGGCCAGCGCGTGGAGGCGGGCCTCACCGCCTGCGCTGTTGCATGGGGCGGCGCGAAGGCGGGCCGCACCGCCTGTGTCCCGGAGTCGGGCGGGGTGCGGAGGCGGTGCTCCGCGCTGGCGCACCGCGATCAGCGTTAGGTTGTGTCGCGCGCCGCGGGCCTGCTATTTATTCTCGCCGCGATACTAAATGGCCGGCGTGAAGCATGCGGGCGCGAGCGGGGTAGGACATCCGACTCCCACTGGAGGTGTTCCCGTG
Source organism: Gemmatimonadaceae bacterium (assembly GCA_035273185.1). Taxonomy (GTDB): domain Bacteria; phylum Gemmatimonadota; class Gemmatimonadetes; order Gemmatimonadales; family Gemmatimonadaceae; genus AG2. Next base: position 1,284 of record DATEPM010000122.1, on the reverse strand, counting down.
CGCTTTTCTGCACTCGTGCTCGCGCTGGTGAGCCTGGGCATCGCGACGCCAGCGCCCCGCGCGTTGGCACAACCTGTTGCGTCGTCGGCGTCGCCGCCGCAAGTGGTCACGAGCGCGATTGGCGAAGCCAAGGTCACCCCGGATCGCGCCCGCATCTTCGTCGGCGTGCAGACCCGTGCCACGACGGCCGCGGCGGCGGCTCGCGACAACGCCCAGCGGCAGACCGCCGTGATCAATGCCATCGCTGCCCTGGGTGTGGGCCGCAGCATGATCTCCACCCAGAACTACAGCGTGAACCCGGAGACCCGCTACGATAACCAGACGCAGACGTCCACGATCACTGGCTACTCGGTCAGTAACGTGGTCCACGTCGAGCTGGAGCGGCTCGATCTCGTCGCTCCGGTGGTCGATGCCGCGCTCGCCAAGGGAGCCAACCAGATCAACTCACTGGAGTTCTTCTCCTCCCGGAGCGATGAGGCGCGTCGCACGGCGCTCGGCGACGCGATCGCCAAGGCTCGACTGGACGCCGAAGCCATGGCCCGAGCCGCAGGCGGCTCGCTCGGCCCGGTTCTCGAGCTCAGCTCGGCGGAAATAGGCCCGAGGCCGGTATATCGGATGGAAATGCTGGCCAAATCCGCTGCGCCGACCCCGACCCCCATCGAGCCGGGCGAACAGACCGTCCAGGTGTCCGTGTCCACTCGCTGGCAGTTCGTGCCAGGTGGAGCACGCTAGCCTCATTCCGTTCCGCTGCCAGCGAGCGGCGCTCCAGCTGGCGGATGACCGCGCCGCATGTTTCACGTGAAACGCCCGCAAGGCTGACGCCGCACGCGGCCTCCAGTCCCGCGGCCGGTCCTCAGCAACCCCTGCTCGAGCATCGGCCACGGCAAAACCCTACTCGTTGTCCGCCGCCCGCGCGGTGGTGCGTCGCTCGGGCCCAGTGCTGCCAGTCCCCGCACAGGCGCTGCACCACCACACCCAGCCCTGGCCAGCCGGCTCCCGGTGCAGTCCATCGCCCGCGTGCTGGTGATCGACTAGCCCGGCGCGTGGCCAGATGTCCACAGCGCGCTACCACTTGCCCGCGAGACGCTGCCACTTGGCCGCGAGGCGTTTTCACTTGGCCGCGAGGCGTTTTCACTTGGCCGGGAGGCGCTTTCACTTCCCCGCGAGGCGCTGCCACTTGCCCGCGAAACGCGGCCACTTGCCCGCGAGACGCAGCCATTTCCTCGCGAGACGCAGCCACTTGCCCGTCATGTCGGTGCACGGCGGGCGCGAGGGTCGGTCACT
>DATEPM010000121.1:0-17271 GCA_035273185.1 Gemmatimonadaceae bacterium | reverse complement strand
CGGTCTCCCACCCCGCTCCGGTCTTCCACGCCGTTCGGGTCTACCACCATGCTCCGGCCGGCCTCTACGCTCCTCTCTCGCACCGCCATCCACTCTGCCGAATCCCCGCGTGCCAGCCCCCGCCCCGCGGGTTCCGGGTGCAGCCCCCGCGTCCACCCGCGCTACCGTCCTCCGCCCGCGAATGGATTTCCCGGTGAGCTTTGCTGCGACGTCCTCCGCGATCTCCGTGGAGACCTCCACCAACGAATGGTTTTCGCGGATGTCGATCTTTCCGATCTGAGCGCTCGTGATGCCCGCTTCGCTGGTGATCGCGCCCACCAGATCCGCGGGGCGTACCTGGTCGACCGCGCCGACGTTCACGTACAGGCGAGTGAAGGTGGATGCCGGCGCAGCGGCCCCCCTCGCCTCCGGCCGAACAGCGGCGGCCGGCCGCGAACGCCGCGCCTCCTCGAGCAGCCGCAGTGCTGCCGCCGCGATCTCGATCCCGTCGTACTCGTCCAGCAGTGGCTCCAGCGCGAGCAGCTCGCGTGCATAGCTCCCATCCGTGAGCACATCGCGCAATTCGCCGCGGACCACTGCCTCGCGGCTCCGGGCACGCGATGCCGCTTCCGGAAGGGTGAGCGGGGTGACGGCTCCCCCCGCCGCCAGCGTCCTGAGGCCGCCGAGCTGGCGCGGCTGCACCAGAGCCACGAGACGGTGGGCACTGGCGCCTGCCGCTTCGCGGAGCTCCTCGCGCGAGGCCGGCACGTCGTACAGCACCACCAGATCCACGGGATCTGCCCCTCCCGAGCGCGCCACGCGAACGGGGGGTTGCTCGGCGTCTGGGTCGTAGCCGAGCCCGCGCAACGTATCGCGCGCCTCAAACTCGCTCTCGTCGGTGCGGACGTAGACCACCGCGCGCGCGGGGTCCAGGTCGTCCAGTAGACGGCGCAGGGTGGCAGGGCGCGATGCCGCGGACACGCTGACGTACGCGATGGACGTGGGTGCGTCGTTCTCGGTGACCGGCGGCGCCACGCGCCGGGCGCGTCGGGCATACCGTTCGATCAGCGCTTCCACGCCGCCGTCGATCGCGTTCGCCACGATCACCCTGGCGGCCTCCTTCGGCACGTCCGCGAGCAGGCTTTCGAGCTGCGCCTCGCCTCCGCCGGCGAGCAGCTCATCCACCCACGCCAGCACCACCACCCGGACGGTTTCCAGCTTGAGAGTCGCGGCATGGACCAGGGCGAGAAGCTCGTTCGGCGCGCCGCAAACCACCTGGGGCCGGCTGGTGGCCATCAGGCGGGCCGCCCGCGAGGCTGAGGTGGCCGCAAGCGCGCGTACCGGGCGCGCTCCGACGAGCCTGACGACGGCCGCGGCTGACGCGGCTGCCGCCTCCGCATCGGCCGCGACCACCAAGAGCTGCAGGTCGGTCACTGTATCATCCACGCGGTCGAGCAGGGGAGCGAGCACCTGCGCCAGCGACGCCCAGTCGTGCGGCATCACGTAGACGACGTTCTGTCCGCGCGTGATGACTGCGGATTCGCGAGCATCGTGTTCCACAACCGACCTCTGTGAAGAGACCTGCGGGCGCGCGCACGAGCGGCTGGAACGTGGCGCGGGGGCGCGTCCGCGCCTACACTTGCCGGGATCGAAGAATAGCGGCTCCCTGCATCCCCGACCAACTTCGCCTCTCCGCGCTCGCCCCCTGCTCATGCCCGCCAGCTTCGCCCCGTCGCTCAACGTCTCCGCGCTACAGGAATCCGCGACCATCGCCGTGTCGGACCGCGCGCGAGCCCTGATCGCCCAGGGCCGCCCGGTGATCGATCTGGGCGCGGGCGAGCCCGACTTTCCCACCCCGAGCTTCGTGGCCGCCGCGGCGAGACACGCCATCGAGTCGGGCGCCACGCGCTACACCGCGGTGGACGGCATCCTGCCCCTGCGCGAAGCCATCGCGGCGCGGGCCCGCGACCATGGCGCGGACGTACAGTCCGCGGAGGTGGTGGTCTCCACGGGGTCGAAGCAGGCGCTCTTCAACGCGTGCTTTGTTCTCTTCGGCGCGGGCGACGAGGTGCTCGTGCCCACTCCGGCGTGGACGAGTTATTACGAGATGCTCACGCTGGCGCGCGCCCGGGCCGTCCCGGTGTACGGCTCGCGCGTGAACGCGCTCAAGGTGACCGCCGGCGATCTCGCTGCGGCGGCCACCAGCGCGACGCGCGGCGTGATGCTCAACTCCCCCACCAACCCCACGGGAGCCGTGTACTCCGTGGCGGAGCTCCGGGCCATTCTGGACCTCGCCGACCAGCGCGGGTGGTGGGTGGTGGCGGACGAGATCTATCGTCGGATCGCGTACGACGCGCCCGCGGCATCGCTCCTGGACGCCGCCCGCGGTCGCTCGCGCGCCCGGATCGTGGTGGTGGACGGCGTGGCAAAAGCCTTCGCGATGACCGGTTGGCGCATCGGCTGGTCCATCGCGCCGATGGAGGTGGCGCGCGCGATGCGCGCCCTGCAGTCGCACACGACGTCGAACGCCACCACCGTCGCACAGCACGCCACCCTTGCCGCGCTCACCTGCCGCGAGCTGTCCGATGACGCCGTCACGGGCATGGTGAACGAGCTCCGCCGCCGGCGGGATGCCGCCATGGCGCTGTTGCGCGAGGGCGGCGTGGACGTGATCGAGCCGCGCGGAGCGTTCTACCTGTTCATGCACGTTGCATCCGCCACGACCGCCGATCCCGAGCCCGGCACCCGCTTTGCCCGCCACCTGCTCGAGGTGCGCGATGTGGCACTCGTTCCCGGCGCCGCGTTCCGCGCGCCCGAGTGGGTGCGGCTCGCCTACGCCGCGCCCGTCGACCGGGTGCTGGAGGGTGTGCGGCGGCTGGTCGCGGAGTTGCGCCACGAGCGCTCGAACCGCGACTAGCGACAGCAGCGGCTGGGAGTATCTTAAGCCGCCCCACAAGGAGAGCCATCGTGAACATCCCCGTGCAGCTCGAGCCGGCGACCGACTCCCCACCCGAGGTGGAGTTCAGGTGGGACCTGGACACCGACATCCTCTCGGCGCAGCTGAAGACGCGTACCACGAGTGTGGGGGTGTCCAGCTCCGTGGAAGTGGAAGGGAGGGACGGTTCCTGGATCATCCTCGACGTTGCCGAGGGGCACATCAATGGCGTCGAGGTGGCCGTGTGGCCCGACGTGCGCAAGCTGCCGGCGCTCAGGCCGCCGACGCAGGTGGAGGACGCGCGCGTTCGGCTGCCCGAACGGCCGGCGTCGCACACGGTCGGCGCGCTCGAGCTGGACACCCCGCTGATGGCCGAGTCGGACAGCCGCGAGAGCGTCATCCACTTCAAGCTGGGCGTGCCTCGCGAGGCACGCACCGTTCGCGTCGGGCGCGATCTGCTGCTGGATGTGGACCGGCAGCAGCAGATCGCCGGGGTGTGGCTCCTGAACGTACCGCCCTTTCCCGATGGTCTGGGGCGTCCCGACAGCCAGTGATCACGACCATCGTCCTCATCCGCGTGGAGCCGAGCCTCATTCCCAGGGCTGCGCACATGCTGGCCGGCGTGGACGGAGTGACGGAGGTGTACTCGGTCTCCGGTGAGTGGGACCTCGTTGCCATCGTGCGCGTCGCGAACTATGACGATATTGCACGCGTGGTGACGGAGATCTTTCCGACGATTCCCGGCCTGCAGCGCACTCAGACGCTCACGGCGTTTCGTGCTTACTCGCGTAACGACCTTCAGCAGGCGTGGGACATCGGTGTCGAATGAGCTGACTGGCCGGCCACGGCAGCGCCGGCTCGTCGCCGCACCGGGGCGTGGAGGAGGGTGACATGTCGGACAACGTGGGCGACTACATCGCCGGCCTGTTCGCGCCGGAGGACGAGGTGCTCGCCGCCCTGCGCGAGGAGGCCGACCGCACAGGCCTGCCGCCGATCTCCATCTCGCCCGACGAGGGTCGGCTGCTTCAGGTGCTGCTCACGGCGATAGACGCGCGCGAGGTGCTCGAGGTCGGTACCCTGGGCGGCTATTCGGCCATCTGGATGGCGCGCGCGCTTCCGAGCGACGGGCACATCCTCTCGATCGAGATCGAGCCCGCCCACGCGGAGTTTGCGCGGAGGTACATCGAGCGCGCGAGTTTGGCGGACCGCGTGGAAGTGCGCCTGGGACGCGCGCTCGACGTGCTGCCGAGCCTGGACGGACGCCAATTCGACGCGGTGTTCCTCGATGCCGACAAGGAGCCGCTGCCGACCTACTTCGACTGGGCCCTTCGGCTCGTGCGCCCCGGCGGCCTGGTGATCGCCGACAACGCCCTGTGGGGTGGTCGCGTCTACGATGAGTCGGTGACGGACGAAAAAACGGCCGCGGTGCGCGAATTCAACCGGCGCATGGCCACCGACCCCCGCATTCGGGGCATTATCATCCCGACCCACGATGGCGTCGCCGTGGGGTCGGTGGTCGGCGCGCGGGACCACTAGAGATGTCCATCGCTCCTGTCCCGGCCGTCACCGGCGCAGTTCCCCAGACTTACACAGCGCCCCAGAGCTTCGGGGCGCTTCAACGCCAGCTCCACACCCTGCTGCCGCGGGAGCAGGTGCTCGGAGATGGGCAATCGACGCTCGAGCAGATGGCCACGCCGGCGGAGCCTCCTCGCCTCGTGCGGGCCGACGTGGTCGAAGGGGGCGCCATGCGCGCGCGTCGCGTGCTCGGCGATCCCGAGGTGGGATTCCACGCATTCCTGGATGGCACGCAGAGCAGCCGCGTGCTGGCGTACGCGGACGGCATCGCGATCGTGCACGGCACGGTCGCGGCGGTGGTGCGCGCGCGACGCAATCGCCGCATGGCCACATGGGGACGCCCGCTCGTGATGCGGCGTCTGTATGCGCCGCTCGCGCGCCTGGCGCCGGAGTGGCACCGTGCGCTCGAGGCGCTCGCCATCGAGGTGGTGGACACCTCGCGTCCCGATCGCGACCAGGAGGAGGCCGCGCATCCCTTCGCGTTGCGCGATGCCGCGGTGCATCGCGTGCAGAGCGATCGGGAGCGCGCCGAGCAGGAGCTGGCCGAACGCTGGTGTGGTCTGGAGATATCGCCGCTCTTCATCGATGGCGGGATCAGCGGCAGTGAGCGCGTGGCAGTGTCGGCGTGCACGGTGGGAATCGTGAAGAGCCACCGCACGCTGTACGCCGAGGACGCCGCGCTGCAGACCGTCCTGCGGCTCCGCCGCGGCGAACGTTCCAGCGTGATACGCATCACCTCGCCCAGACGCACGACGGTGGCGAGCTGGTATCTGCGCCTGCGAGATACCGCGGGACGCGATCCGATGTGGGGTCTGGTGCGTGTGGAGATCGCCTATCCCGGCCGCATCGAGGAGCCCCGGGTGGGCCCGCGCGCCGATCAGGTCTCCCGCTGGATTCTCGCCGAAGCCGCACCGCTCGCGCTGCCGGACAGCCGCTGGGACAAGATGACGTACGGGGTGAGGGATTGCGAGGAGTTTCTCCGGGCGATCGTGTAACCGGTACGAGGACAGCCATCTTGCCGCACCCCGACGACCCCTTCGAAATTCCCGAGCCCCGACCCCGGAAATCCGAGCCCCGACCTCTCGGCCGGGTGGTCGCCACCGAGCGACGGCCCAACACGCCCCACGAGTTTCACTTCTGGACAGGGCTCGATTCGCCGGTCGGCGTCGGGACCATCGTGCGCGTCGAGGGGAAGTACACCATCAACGGCCAGATCACACGCGTGTATGGCGTGGTGGTGGAGGGGCTGAGCTACAGTGATCTGCAATCGCCGCTGCACGACGTGCTCGGGCACGACGGCAGCCCGGAGGCGGCATCCCTTGCCGCCACCGAGCGCGCGGAGATCCGGCTGTACACCGCCGCCGTCCTGCGCCAGCTGCCTGACGAGCCGCTCCAGCCGGTGCCCATGGGCGAGGTGTTCCTGGCCGATGATGCGGACATCGCGGTGGCGCTCCGGATGGACGGGTACCTCGGGCAGGGGACGAGCACCGGGATTCCAATCGGCGTATACCACGCGGGCGGCACCGAGGCACCCATCTATCTCGATGCGGACTTCCTCCTGGGGCCCGAGGCGGCACATCTCAACATCACCGGTGTCTCCGGTCTCGCGACCAAGACCAGCGCGATCGAGTGGATCCTGTCCTCCATCTTCAAACATTTCCCGGCCCGCAAGGGCTCCGTGGCGGCGGTGTGCTTCAACGTGAAGGGGCCCGATCTCTGCTTTCTCGACCAGCCGGGCGAGATCGCGGAGAGCGAGCGCCGCTTGTACGAGCGGTGCGGCGTCACCCCGCAGCCCTTCGAGCACGTCCACTATTTCGCGCCGTTCAAGGCGGACGGCTTTTCGCTCAACACCCTGCGCTCCAACGAGGCGCTGCTGCATAACGTCACGCCCCTCACGTGGGGGCTCCGTGAAGTGCTGCAGTACGCCGAAGTGCTGCTCAACCGCGATGACGTGGATGCCAAGGCCGATGCGCTCATCGACTTCATCCGTGAGCGCGTGGTCGACCGCGACTTCAACGACCCGCAACTGCTTGGCAACAAGCATTACCGCGTACGCTCCTTCGCGGATCTGGAGGCCTGGTTTCGGGATGTCCTCTCGGCCATCGAGTCCAGGCCCGGCGAGGGCTACTGGCGCACCCACCACGTGGCCACCATCCGCAAGGTGCGCAACCGCCTGTCGAACATCTCCACCCGGTGCGCCGGCCTGGTCACCGACGATGGTGCCGTGGGCGACCTGCCGTTCGGGAGCTTTCAGGATCGCCGGGTGTACGTCATCGACGTCGCCTCCCTCGAGGAGGACGCGCAGGACCTGATCTTCGCCCGGGTGGTGACGAAGCTCCGCGAGCACCTCGAGCAGCGCGATCTCGGCGTGAACCACGTCGTCGTCTTCGTGGACGAGCTGAACAAGTATGCGCCGGGTGATGGGCCGGATACCTACGTTCGCAAGATGCTGCTCGATCTCGCCGAGCGCGGGCGGTATCTCGGACTGGTGCTCTTCAGCGCCCAGCAGTTCCGGTCGCAGGTGCACCGGCGCGTGGTGGGCAACTCGGGGACGGCGCTGTACGGACGGATGGATGCGGACGAGCTCGCGACGCCTGGATACTCGGTGCTGAGTCCAGCGGTGAAGACGAAGCTCGCCACGCTGGAGAAGGGGCAGATCATGGTGCGGCATCCGCACTTCACACAACCGATCTTCGTGCGATTCCCGCGCCCCGCGATCATGCGCGGGCGCGACGGCGCCGATCAGTTCCCGCAGGCGCAGGACGTGAGTCTCGAGGCCGCGGTGCTCCGGTCGCTCCGGCCGCTCGATCCCTCGCTCACCCTCCAGTGGGTGCAGGAGACCACAGCGCTCCACGACCAGGCCGAGGTGATTCGCGCGCGCAACGCCACGCAGCGGGAGCGTCCATCGGACGTGCGCCGCTTCTTCAAGGCGCAGCTCGCCCCCGTGGTTGCCGCGAGGCCCGTGGCGCGATCCGCGGCGCCGCCGGTGCGCACGGCGCCCGGCGATGATCCGTACGGCTTCTGATCGCGGGATTCCAGTCATGCCGGCCCAGTTCACCAGGGCGCGCGAATCCCGTACGCTGGTGCTGCTCGCCGCCGCTCTGGCGCTGGCGCCTTCCATGGCGCGCGCACAACGGGTCCTGCTGCAGATCCGGCCGCACGTGGGCGACACCCTGCACATCCGCTTCGAGCAGGAGACGCAGCTCACGCGGAGCAAGACCAGCAGCGGCCAGCCGGCGCCCGCGTCGATGAGCACGACGATCCGGATGCTCTCACGCGCCATCGTCGAGAGCTCCACTGCATCGGAAACCATCGTGCGGACGATCACCGACTCCGTGCAGTTCTCCTCGTCCGACGCCAGTACCCGGGCGTTGGGCGAGGAGTCGGGACGCATGCTCGAGGGACACAGCACGCGCCTGCGGATTTCCCCGGACGGAACGATGGCGCTGGCCGGGGACGCCGAGTCGCCGCGCGAGGCATCACAGATCGTGTCCGCCATGCCGGCGACCCTGCCCAGCAAGGCCGTGGAAGTGGGCAGCACCTGGACGCGGGAGATGCCGCTCCCCGGTGCCGGCGGCGTATCGGTCAGCGGCCCCACGAACGGTTGGCTCCGGGCGCGCTTTCGTCTGGACTCGGTTTCCTCGGACGGCTCCCGCGCCTATGTCTCGATGCGGGGCGAGATGTCCTCTGAGCCCTCCCGGGCGGACGCGGTGGGCCCCATGCTGGAGAAGGGAAGTGTCACCGGATCGATGCTGGTCGACCGGAAGCGCGGCTGGCTCACCGAGTCGCGTTTCACGGTGATCGCACACTCCGCGGTCACGCCGCCGGGCGCCTCCGCACCGATGCATTTCACCACGCGCATCACGCAGAAGATGGAGACGGACGAAGGGCGCTAACCGGGCCTTCGGGGTATATTTGTGTACCGATGCGCCTCGTCCATCTCTCGGATCTCCACCTCGGCTTTCGCCAGTATCAGCGGCTGACTCCCGGCGGGATCAACCAACGGGAGGCGGACGTCGCCCGCTCCTTTCAGGCGGCCATGGACCGGACGATCGAGCTGAGCCCCGAGCTCGTGGTCGTCGCCGGCGACGTCTTTCACAACGTCCGGCCCACCAATCCCGCCATCGTTCACGCCTTCCTGCAGTTCGGCCGGCTGCGTGCGGCGCTTCCGGATACCCGGGTGGTGATCGTGGCGGGCAATCACGATACCCCGCGCGCGGCGGAGACGGGAAGCATCCTGCGCCTCTTTCGCGAGCTCGGCATCCAGGTGGCGTTCACCGAGGCCGAGCGCTTCTTCTTCCCCGAGATGGACCTGTCGGTGCTCGCGGTGCCCGACATCCCGGGACGGCGCCCCGCGCTGGTTCCGGACCCGAACGCGACGCACAACGTTCTGCTGCTTCATGGTGAGGTGCAGGGCATGCTCCCGGCGCACGTGGCGGCGTCGGACCGCGCCGCGGTGGAGATTCCGCGGGAGGAGCTTGGTGCCTCGCGCTGGAGCTATGTCGCCCTGGGCCACTACCACGTCTACCGCCAGATCGAGCCGAACGCGTACTACAGCGGCTCCGTCGACTACACCAGCGCCAACAGCTGGGGCGAGCTGTTCGAGGAGCGAGCCGCCGGCGTCTCGGGCAAGGGACTCGTGGAGCACGACCTCTCCACGGGGCATCACACCTTCCACCCACTCCCGCCTTCGCGCGGGCTCGTCGACCTGCCGGCCATCTCGGCGCGAGGGCTGACGGTCGCGGAGGTGGACGAGCGCATTCGAGAAGCCGTGGAGGGGTGCGCCGGGGGCATCGACGACAAGGTCGTCCGCCTCGTGGTGCGCGACCTTCCGCGACACATCGCGCGCGACCTCGATCACAGGACATTGCGCGAGTACAAGCGCCGCGCACTGCACTTTCATCTCGACTCCCGCCGCCCCGAGATCGTACGCATGCACGGCCAGGCCGCGCCGGGCCGGCGACCCTCGCTGGCCGAGGTGGTTCGGGAGAAGCTCGAAAGCCGGCTGCTGGAAAGCGACATCGATCGCGCGCAGCTCGTGGCGCTCGGCCTCGAGTATCTCCGTCAGGCGGAGCATGCCGTGGTGGCTGCTCCGGCGGCCGGATCGGCGGTGGACGGGAGTCTCTGACGCGTGCGGCTGAACTCTCTTCGGCTCTGCAACTTTCGTCAGCACATCAACACCCGGATCGACCTCGACTCCGGGCTCACCGGTATCATCGGGCCGAACGGGGCGGGCAAGTCCACGATCCTCGAGGCCATCGCGTGGGCGTTGTACGGCATGCCGGCGGCCCGCGGCACGCGCGAGTCCATCCGCTCGCACCGTGCGGCTCCGCGCGCGCAGGTCCGTGTCGATCTGGACTTCGAGCTGGGCGGCCATCGCTATCTCGTGACACGTGGGCTGACCACCGCGGAGCTGTACCTCGACGGCGCCTCCTCGCCAATCGCCAACACCATCACCGGTGTCACGGAGCTCGTCCGTCGGCGGCTCGGGATGAGCCTGGACGAGTTCTTCAACACGTACTTCACCGGTCAGAAAGAGCTCAGCGTCATGGCGGCCATGGGGCCGTCGGAGCGCGCACAGTTCCTCTCGCGCGTGCTCGGCTACGAGAAGCTGCGCAGCGCGCAGGGGCTGGTGCGCGAAAGAAGGCGCATCATCGTCGCCGAGGCGGCCGGTCTGCGCGCGGGCATGCCAGATCCGGAGAGCGTCGCCCGCATGCTGTCCGATGCCGAGAGCAGCGTGAGCGTGGCGGAGCGCCGTGCGTACGAGGCCGGTGTCCGGCGCGCGTGCGCGCGTACCGCGCTCGATGCGATCGCGCCACGCTGGGAGATGCTGCAGCGCGAGCGCGACCGGTTGCAGGGGCTCTTGGCCGAGCTGCGCGTGGCGGAGAGCGAATCCGCGGGGTTGCAGCGCGATCGCGATCGATTGGAACGCGAGCTGGGTGATCTCAGGCAGGCGCGTATCGAGCTGGATCGCATTCGCGGCGAGCTCACCCCGCTGGGTGAGGTGGTGGCGCAGCTGCAGGAGATGGAACGCCTCTACAGCGAGGAGGGACGCCGCCGCACGCTGCTGGAGAGCGAACGTGCGCTCGCCGACGACCTGGCCCGCCTGCGGGAACGGCGCGCGAAGATTGAATCGGCGCCGAGCTTCGAGGGCCAGGCGACCTCCGAGCTGGAGCAGCGCCGGCGCGAGCTGCAGCAACTCGAGCTGGAGCTGGAGGCCAGACGCACCGAGTGGGTGCGCGATCGCCAGGAGGCCGAGACGAAGCTGGAGACGCTTCGGAAGCAGCATACGGAGCTGAAGGAGCAGCGAGAGAAGCTCGTGGAACTGGGCGAACACGGGATCTGCCCAACCTGCGCGCGTCCCCTCGGCGATCATTATCGCTCCGTGCTCGATCTCGTCGACGACCAGCTCAACACCGTGTTCGTCGACCGCAACTACTACAAGGGGCGGCTCGAGCAGCTGGAGCAGGCTCCGGCCGAGGTGAAGGTGTTGGCCGAACGCCGCAAGCAGGGCGTGGAGGTCGTGGCGAAGCTGGAGCGGCGGCTGGCCCGGGTGCAGTTGGCCGTGCAGGAGCTGGCACAGGTCGCCCGAGAGATCGCGCAGAAGGAGCAGCGGCACATCGGGCTCCGGCGGGATCTGGAGTCGGTACCCGCTGGGTACGATGCCGCGCGGCATCAGCAGCTACGCCTGGAGGTGGATCGCCTGCAACCGCTGGACGCGAAACGCGCGCGACTGGAGCTTCAGCTCGAGCGCGAGGGGCAGACACGGCGCGAGCGTGAGCGCGTCGCCGAGCAGCTCCAGCTCAACGCGGAGCGGCTGGCAGAGCTGCGTCGCCAGCGGGATGCGGTCCAGTTCTCCGAACAGTCGTTCGCCTCGCTGCGCGCGCAGTACGAGGAGGCCGCCGCCGAGCTGCGCGCCGCGGAGCTGGCGTCCGTGGCCGCGGAGAGTGACGAGTCCGCGGCGCGTGTGGCGCTGGACACGGCGCGGCACGCGCAGCGCGATCTGGCGCGGTCGCAGACGCGACTGGACGAGCTGAATCGGGAGAAACGGCTGCACGACGAGCTGGATCGTGCGTATTCCGACATGCGCACGGATCTCAACTTGCAGCTTCGCCCGGAGATCTCGGAGCTGGCCAGTGCCTTCCTCACGGAGCTCACCGACGCGCGCTACTCGGAGCTGGAGCTGGATGATCAGTACAACATCATCGTGCTCGAGGACGGCGTGCCCAAGCCGGTGATCTCCGGTGGCGAGGAGGATCTGGCCAACCTCGTGCTCCGCCTCGCCATCTCGCAGATGATCGCCGAGCGCGCGGGGCAGAGCTTCTCGCTGCTCATCCTCGACGAGGTGTTCGGCTCGCTGGACGAGGCGCGGCGCCACAACGTGGTGGATCTGCTGCGGAAGCTGCAGGATCGCTTCGAGCAGGTGATTCTCATCACCCACATCGAGTCCGTCCGCGAGGGCCTGGACCGCGTGATCACGGTGCGGCACGACGAGGAGACGGGCGCCTCGCGCGTGGAGCTGGAGACGCCCGGGATGGCGAGCCCGTTGGACGAGCGCGCGCTGGCCGCGGGGGCGGCCGACTGATGGCGGTCACCCGCCCCTGGCGCGCGGCGCATGGCGTCGATGGCCCGCATCGCGCGAGCCTGGACGACCTGGCAGAGCTGAATCAGGTGTTCAGCGACGCGTTCACGGAACGGTACCGCCGCGACGGCATGGTCGGGGTCCGGGTGCCCTTCCTGAATCCGGCGGTGTGGCGCTACGCCATCGAGGATGCGGCCGATGGGGCCATGCTCTGGCGCGACGAGCGCGGCCAGATCGTGGCATTCAACATGGTGCATCGATCCGGCGCGGAGGGGTGGATGGGGCCCCTCGCCGTGCGCACCGAGCATCAGGGCGCAGGCACCGGGAAGGAGATCGTGACACGCGGCGTGGAGTGGCTCGAGGAGCAGGGGGCGCGAGTGATCGGCCTGGAGACTATGCCGCGGACGATGGACAACATCGGCTTCTATTCGCGCATCGGATTCGTGCCGGGACGCCTCACCCTCACCACGACGCTGGAGGCAGCATACGCCGGCCGCCCAGCCGTCCTGCTGGGGCGGCGGTCGGCGCACGAGAAGGAGACGGCCATGGCCGCCTGCCGCGAGCTGCTGCAGCGGCAGGCGCTTGGCTACGACTACACGCGTGAGATCGCGCTGACGGACGAGCTGTCGCTGGGTGACACCGTGTTGCTGCCGGAGAGCGCGGGCGGCGACCGGCTGGCCGGGTTCGCGCTGGCGCACACCGTGCCGCTGGTAGAGGGTCGCGCGCGGGAGGAGCTCCGCGTGCTCAAGCTCGTGCTCGCGCGCGAGGAGCTGTTCGAGGACATGACCTCGGCACTGTGCGACTTCGCCCGGCGCAGCGGGACGCGTCGCGTGGCACTGCGGGTCCAGGGGGAGTATGGCGCCACGTATCAACGCCTGATCGGGATGGGCGCGCGCGTCCGCTGGACGGACCTGCGCATGGCGCTCGCCGGCCGCGAGGAGCGGCGGCCTGCCGAGGGGGTGGTGCTGTCCAACTGGGAGATCTGATCGCCTAACGGCCGCGCTGCGGCCGGGCACGGGCGGTCACGATTGTGACCGGCATCACATCGTTTGTGGAAAACAGACGACGCATGGCTGAGCGTGCCGCCTCGGCGCGAGCGTGGCAGCCGCGCGACAGTTGTGCGCCGGAGACGACCCGTCTAGACTGCCCTCTGCGCGCCGCCGCGCATTTTCCGTCGGACCACTCGCGATCAATCGTCCCATGCCTGACGAGGTGAGCGAGCCGGTGGAGGAACACATCGCCACCGTGCTGCGGTCTCTCTGCGCGAACGTACCGGAAGCGGAATTTCAGACCCTCGTGCGCGCGGTGGCCGCTTCGCCGGCGATGCGCGCGTTCGTGCGCTGCTCGCCCCCCCTCGGCACGCGCATCGAGCTGCCGTCGGATCTCGCCGAGGAGCTGGCGACCTAGCTCCACCCGCGCCAGCGATACTCCTGCCACGCGGACAGCTCGTACAGCCACTCGCGGAAGAGCCTCAACCGCTCATCCGGGGACGTGGCGTGAGTCACTGAATAGCCGCGCATCGCCGCCGCGATGCAGGTCACCCGGAACCCCACGCGCTCGAACGCCGCGCACGCGCGCCGCGTGTGCAGCGGCGACGTGACGAGCGTGATTGACGTGTCCCCGCGCGGCCGCAGCAGCTTCCAGACCTGCACCGCCTCGTCCCGCGTGGTGTAGACCGAATCCGCCGCGAGCAGCGGGAATGGGCGATCCACCAGCGCGCGCAGCTCGCGCTGATCGCGCGCCGCGCTCGTGCGTGCTGCGTCGTGCCGGCGTGACCGGGTCACCACCAGCGCGCTCCCCGTATCCGCGGCCAGCAGCTCCAATCCCGCCAGCAGGCGATCGAGCGCCTCGGGGCCGAGCAGCGAATCGCGCGTCACCTCTCCCGACAGCACCACCACTGGGTCACCCACGCGCGGGGCGTGATCGTGGCGGATCAACGGCTCGATCGGCAGCGCGCGTGTGAATGGCGTGAACGCCACGAGCGCGAACGCGGCAATGATCAGCGCCGCGCATGCCCAGAAGATCCGCCGCGCCGGCGTGTTGGCGACGAGTGCTCCCACGATTGCGGCGCTGGGCACCACCGGGAGCAACATCCACTCGGCCTTGAGCGTGCCGCCGAGCATCGCGAGCGCCATCCACCCGAGCACACCCAAGGCGGCACCGAGGACGGTGCGCAGTACGATGATCTCGCGCGGTGTCGCAGGACGCGATGCGCGCGGGTGCTGCGTGGAAGGCGGTGCGATCACGGGATTGGCCATCGCCGGTAATCTACGTGCGCGCGGGGTGGACTCCGCGAGGGGGCATCCTTAAGCTGCGGGATGTTCGTCGGCCACCTGGGGCTCGCGTTTCTCGGGAAGCGCCTCCGTCCGGCGGCGGCGTTGGGGTGGCTGGCCGTCGCCGCATTTCTTCCCGACTTCGTTCGCGTCGGCCTGCGCTTCGTCGTCAGCTCGCCCTGGGCGGACTTTCTCTCGCACTCCATACCGAGTGTGGTCATCCTTGCCGCCGCGATCGGGCTGGCGGCCGGCATGTACGCAGCCGACTGGCGCGTCGGCGCGCTGGCAGGCGCGCTCTGCGTCTCGCATCTCGCAGCCGACTATCTCACCGGCTGCAAACCCACCTGGTTGTACGGCCCCTACCTGGGCGCATATCTGTACCACTTCCCGATCCGGGACCTGCTGCTCGAGTTGCCGCTCATCTTCGTGGCGTGGCTGCTGCTGCGCCAGGTGCTGCCGGCGCGCGCCTGGCTGTCACGTGCCTGGCTGGTGCTGCTGCTCGCCCTCGCGCAGGTGGCGATGGTGGGTTGGACGTGCTTCGGCTCCAGCTGCAAGGTGGGTGGTGTGATCTGGAAGGGAACCGGCGATTCCTTCCTGCCGAAGCCGATCGGCAATCCTTCAGAGATTGCGTGTCCGGGCCCGGAGTTCACGCCGCCGTGGGTCGAGACGGAGTAGCGCCTGCATCGTGGCCACCGTCCGCCTGCTGATCCTCCTGGGCACCTTCGTGCTCATCGCGGTGCAGCAGCTTCCCGGCGTTCGCCTGAATCGCCCGGCTGCATCGCTGCTCGGTGCCGTCGCGATGGTGACCATCGGCCGGCTGCCGCTCCGCGATGCCTATGCGGCCATCGACCTGAACGTGATGGTGTTCCTGCTGGGCGTGCTGCTGCTCACGGGCTATCTGGAGCTTGGCGGCTTCTTCGAGTGGGTGGCGGTCCGCATCGTGCGTCGCGCGCGCTCGGCGCGCATCCTCCTCGCGCTCGTGATCGGGGTAAGCGGCGTGCTCTCGGCGTTCTTCGTCAACGACACCATCTGCCTGGTGCTCACGCCGCTCGTGGTCGTGGTCGTCCGCGCCCTCGGATTCCGGCCGCTGCCCTTCCTGCTCGGCGTCGCGCTCGCGTCGAATGCCGGCAGCGCAGCCACCCCGACGGGCAATCCGCAGAACATGCTCATCACCGTGGCGAGTGGCATCCACTTCGCTCGCTTCGTCATCTCGCTCGTCCTGCCCGCGGCCGGCGCGCTGGCCATCGTGTTCGTGGTGCTGGCGCTGGTACACCGGCGAGACCTCGCGGCAGCACCGCTTCCCCACGCGGACGCCGCCGCGGCGCCGGCGCGGCCGTTCGACCGCGCGCTGGTGACGAGGGCGCTCGTCGTCTTCGGCGGAGCGCTGGTGGGCTGGCTCGCCGGCCTGCCGCTTCCCGTCGTCGCGATCACAGCAGCCGCGGTGCTCGTTGCCGTGGCCCAGCGCGATCCGACGGAGGCCTTCGCGACGGTGGAGTGGCCGCTGCTGCTCTTCTTCGGCGCACTCTTCGTCGTCATGCGCGGAGTGCGCGACGTGCCGCTCGTCATTTCGCTGACCACGGCGGCGGGCGCGCAGCTGCACGGGGCGCGCGTGCACGATGCCACGATCGTCTCCGCCGCCATGGTCGCGCTCTCCAATCTGGTGTCGAACGTGCCCGCCGTGCTGCTCTGGCTCCCGGTGGTGCCGAAGCTGGCGGATACGACGTTCGTGTGGCTGGTCATGGCCATGAGCTCCACCTTCGCGGGCAACCTCACGCTCATCGGCTCGCTGGCGAATATCATCGTCGCCGAGCGCGCACAGGCGCGCGGCGTACGCATCGGCTTCGCCGATTATCTGAAGGTGGGAATTCCCGTCACGCTGCTCACTCTGGCGTGGGGCATCCTCGTGCTGGCCCTCGTGACGCCCTGAGGCGCCCGGGCGTCAGTCCTTCGGTGCCTTCGGGGTCGGGTGTACCCGATCGCCTCGCACGACCACCCGCCAGATTATGGTGGAGACGCCGAGCGTGAGCAGCAGATGCAACCAGCCCGGTCCATCGAAGAAGAACGTGCCGATGGCCCAGACGAGGAGCATCGCGATGGCGGCGATGATGCCGAGATCCATGAATTGCATTCCGCTGTGACGACCGGTAAATTGCGCTACACGCGCGAGTACTTCTCGGGACGGAGAACCATCGTTTTCGAGCCAACAAGTCCAACGAGCTGGGTTCGATAATCTATACTGACGTCAGGCCCCCAGTGCGGGGGAAGGCGGAAGGTGTGGTGAGGGCCTCATACATTCGGCTGGGCTTCGCAAAACCCTTCTTCGTTCCGATCATACGAGCCCCGTGGGAAACCACGGGGCTCGTACGTTATCCCCCGATCCCCGACCAGGATGCCCGCCACCGTCACTGTCACGCGGCGCATGCACTTCAATGCCGCGCATCGCGTCCACAATCCGGCCCTCTCCGAGGAGGAGAACCGGAGCCTCTTCGGGAAGTGCAACAACCCGAACTGGCACGGCCACAACTACGTGCTGGACGTCTCGGTCACCGGCCCGGTGGAGGAACGCACCGGGTACGTCATCGATCTCGCGCGCCTCAAGGTCATCGTGGAGCGCGAGATCATCGACAAGGTGGATCATCGAAACATGAACATCGAGGTGGATTTCATACAGGGGGTGATTCCCACCACGGAGAACATCGTCGTTGCGATGTGGCGGGTGCTCGAACCGCTGGTGCGCCCCGGCCGGCTGACGCGGCTGGTGCTCTGGGAGACGCCGAACAACTACGTGGAGTATGACGGGCGCTGACCGGGCCGCCCGCGCGCCGTCCGCACCGCCGCCGGCCTCGGCATGACGGGCCCCCTCGCGGGACGCACGGCAGTGGTCTCCGGCGCGTCGCGTGGCATCGGCCTCGCGATCGCGCGCGCTC
>DATEPM010000120.1:0-21287 GCA_035273185.1 Gemmatimonadaceae bacterium | reverse complement strand
TGCCCCGGACTCCGGAGACGGGCGCCGAGCGGAGGCCGTCGTGAGCACGCCGCCGGTGCCCGCATCGGCGTCCCGTCCCAAGCTGGCCGCCGGCGCCGCGTACCCGGCGCCGGCGTTCACGGAGACCGTCGACATCCTGGTGGTGGACGACCGGCCCGAGAACCTGCTCGCCCTGGAGGCCATCCTCGAGCCTCTGCAGCAGCACATCTGCCGCGCCTCGTCAGGCGAGGAGGCGCTGCGGCAGCTGCTGGAGCGCGACTTCGCGCTCATCCTGCTCGACGTGCAGATGCCGGGGTTGAACGGCTTCGAGACCGCGCGGCTCATCAAGTCGCGCGAGCGCACGCGCTACATCCCGATCATCTTCCTCACCGCGATCAGCAAGGAGGAGGCGTACGTCTTCGAGGGGTACTCGGTGGGAGCGGTGGACTACATGTTCAAGCCGTTCCAGCCGGAGGTGCTGCGCTCGAAGGTCGCGGCGTTCGTGGATCTGTTCCTGCGCCAGAAGCGTGTGGCGGAGCAGGAGGCGCTGCTGCGCGAGAGCGAGAAGCGCGAGCTGGAGCTGCGCCACATGCGCGAGCTGTGGCAGTCCGAGGCGCGCTTCAGCGAGATCGTCTCGTCGGCGATGGACGCCATCATCCTGTTCGACGGCACGGGCCGGATCACGCTGTTCAACGGCGCCGCGGAACGCATGTTCGGCGCGCCCGCCGCCGAGGTGGTGGGACAGCAGATCGCTCGCTTTCTCCCCGACGGCGCCGACGTGCTGGAGCGGCTGCGCCGCGGCGCCGACGACCGCGGCACTCTCGGCGAGGGCAGCGTCGACGCGCTGGTGGCGCGCCGCGCGGGCGGCGAGGAGTTTCCCATCGAGGCGTCGGTCTCGGGGCTGGCGAGCGCGCGCGGCAAGTCGTACACGCTCATCGTGCGCGACATCTCCGAGCGGCGCCGCCAGGAAGAGGCGCTACGCACCCAGGCGCTCTCGCTCGCGCGCACCATGGCCGAGCTGGAGGCGGCCAACGCGGAGCTCAGCGATCGTCAGGCGGAGCTGGAGCAGGCGATGACCGCGCGCAGCCGCTTCTACGCCTCCATGAGCCACGAGCTGCGCACGCCCATCAACGCGGTGCTCGGCTACAGCACGCTCTTGCTCGAGGGCATCTACGGCACGCTCAACGACAAGCAGCGCGAGGGCATCGAGCGCACCCACAAGGCGGCGAAGCACCTCCTGGAGCTCGTGAACGACGTGCTGGACCTCTCTAAGATCGAGGCGGGCAAGATCGACCTGCGGCTGCAGCCGATGACGCTGCCCGCGCTCATCGAGGATCTCTTCGTCACGGTGCGCCCGCTGGCCGACCAGTACGGATCCACGCTCACGCTGGAGCACGAGGGAGATCCCATTCGCCTCATCTCCGACCCGCGCCGCGTGCGGCAGATCCTCCTAAACCTGCTCTCCAACGCCATCAAGTTCGGCAAGGCGCGCCCCATCCGTGTCACCTCCCGCCCGCGCGGCGATGGCGGCGTGATCATCGAGGTGATCGACCAGGGCGAGGGCATTCCCGTGCAGGACCTGGAGCGCATCTTCCAGGAGTTCGTGCAGCTCGGCAAGACCCAGCTGACGGAGGGCACGGGACTCGGCCTGCCAATCTCGCGACGGCTCGCGGAGCTGCTGCGCGGCAGCCTGGCGGTGGAATCGGAGCAGGGGCGCGGCAGCACCTTCCGGCTCTCCCTCCCCGCCAGCGCCGAGCCGCGCGCCGGCGGCGCGTACGTGGAGCAGGAGTTTCCGCAGGTGCCCGCCGACGAGCGGCTGCCCCGCAACGATCGCGACGATCTGGCGCCGGACGACGAGCCCACACAGCCGCAGGGTTCGGCGAGCCACGCCTCCGGCTGACCGCGCCCCGCCGCCGGCGCATCGCGGACGCGCGGGCAGAGAGCCCGGCGCGCGCCGCGCCTGGCTGCGCGTGGGGGTGCTCGCGCTGATCGCGGGCGCCGCCGCGCTGGTGGCGTGGCGGCTCGGGTACTTCGATCTTCAGGGCAGCGCGCTCCGCACCGACGTCGCCCGCGTGCGCGCGACGCCCTGGGCGGGCCCGCTCTTCGTGGCCGCGTACGCCGGCATCACCGCGGTAGGCGTGCCGCCCACCCCGCTCACCCTGCTGGGCGGCGCGGTGTTCGGCTTCACTCGCGGACTGCTGTACAACTGGATTGCCCTGCTGGGGGGATCCGCCGGCGGCTACGCCGTGGCGCGGCTCGTCGGCGGCGGCGTGGTGCAGCGGCTGCTGCGCGGGCACGACGACCTGCTTGGCCAGCTGCGCCGGCACCGCGGCTTCATGGCGGTGCTGCGGATGCAGCTGCTGCCCTTCATTCCGTCGGTGGTCGCCAACTACGCGGCCGGCAGCGCACGCATCCCCTTTCTCTCCTTCGTGGGCGCCACCGCGCTCGGGATCGTTCCAATCACCGCCGCATACACGTATGTGGCGCAGCAGGTGGTGGCTGGCGTGTCCGGCGCCGGGCGGCACGCGCTGATCGTGGCCGCGGCCATGGCCACGGTGACGGTGGGCGCGTCGTATGCGCCCGCGATCGCCGCGCAGCTGCGCCGGCGGGTGTGACCCGCATCACGGGCAAGCCGCCCGGCGCGCGCCGCCACGCGCGAGGGTATTCGCGCGGCGGCCACGCCGATGGGAACACAACGGTGCGAACGCGGCCATTGCTTCGGTGTGCATTTGCCTCTGAACATCGGCGCGTTCGCGCGGTATATTCTCGAACCATGCGTGTGCTGTGCGTTGGACGTCATCCCTATCTCAGCGATCATCGGTGCCGCTTCGTCGAGTCGCTCGGCGTGGAAGCGCAGGCGGCCGTGGGTCTCGAGCAGGCCGCGGATCGCGCCACGGCGTACCGGCCCGATGCGGTGCTCTGCGATTCCGATCTGCTGGCAACACTGCCGCTGGATCGCTGGGAGCGGGATCCGCTGCTCTCGCGGCTGCCCCTCATCGCCGTGAGTCTCACGCGCCGGCCTGGGGAGGCGCCGCCGCTGGACGTCAACGGTATCGGCGGCATCCTGTATCTGCCGACGCTGGACCGAGAGGATGCGCGGCGGCTGCTCGCGGTGGTTGCGAGCGCGCGCGGTGTCTCGGCCCCCGCTTCGCTGCCCTGGCCGGCGTCCGCGCCGCAATTCCGCTGAGGCCGCGTTGCACCAGGATGTGAGCCGGCCGGAGCGCGAGACGTACGACGGGCCGCGCATCGTTCCCCCCGTAACCCCGCTCTCCTCCACCGAGGAACGATCCGGTGCCGATCTCACCCGAGGTGATCGCGAGCTCGAGACACGCAATGGTCTCGCCGATCGCGCGGACCGCGCCACGGGCCGGACGGTGCGCATCGAATCCGCCACCGTGCTGAATGCCCTGGATCGTGCCATCGCCGTGGTGGACCCCGAATGGCGCGTGGTGATGGTGAACGGCGCCTGGGAACGCGTGCTGGGTGAGAGCGCCCGCGACTGTGTGAAGCGCGACCTGTTCCACTGCTTCCCCCTGCTGGCCGGCGCGCCCGCGGTGGATCTGCTGCGCGCCACCCACGCGGACGGTGCCACGCGCCAGTTCGAGGTGGTGCGCGAGCGGGCCGACCGGATGGAGCGGTTCGGCGTGCGCGTGGCGAGCAGCCCGGAGGGGTTCCTGCTCCTGGAAGTCGCGACACCGTCGGAGATCCGGGTGGACGGGCGTGACCCGGTGCTGGCGCTCCAGGACGAGGAGAACGCCTCGCTGCGCGAGCTCGCGCGACAGATGGCGGCGGTGGCCGACTCGCGCGAGCTGCTGCGCGTGCTGTGCACCATGGCGGCGGCCCAGTGCGGCGGTTCCGGGGCCGCGGTGGTGAAGACGGGTGCCGAGCACGGCGAGGTGGTGGCCGCCACGGGAGCGCTGCACGGCGCCCTGGCGCAGCGCTTCACCCTCGAAGGCTCGGTGACGCGCGAGGTGATCGAGAGCCGCGGCACGGTACTCGTGGATTCCTTCGGTGCTTCGAGCCGGCCGCTTGCGCGAATGGTGCCGGAGCTCGCCGTGGGGCCGCTGGTGGCTGCCCCACTGGTGGCGCACGACGTCCAGCTCGGCGTGCTCGCTGTGGCGCGCGAGGAGCACGCCGTGATGTTCGCGCCGCGCGAGGTGCAGCGGCTGCGAGTGATCGCCGACCACGCGGCGCTGGCCATGTGGAAGGCGGAGCTGCTGGACCGGTCCGAGGCCGCGGACCTGGCGAAGGGGCGCTTCCTCGCGACCATCTCGCACGAGCTGCGCACTCCGCTCACGGCACTCACCGGCTACGAGGAGCTGCTGGCGGACGAGGTGCTTGGCCCGCTCACCACCTCGCAGGCGGACGTGGTGGAACGCATGCGGTCGGTGACGCACCACCTCACCTCGATGATCGAGGAAGTGCTCGCGTACTCGAGCATCGAGGCGGGCCACGAGGTGGTGCGGC
The DNA here is from genome assembly GCA_035273185.1 of Gemmatimonadaceae bacterium. Taxonomy (GTDB): domain Bacteria; phylum Gemmatimonadota; class Gemmatimonadetes; order Gemmatimonadales; family Gemmatimonadaceae; genus AG2. The sequence goes on along the minus strand of DATEPM010000120.1, from coordinate 16,841 downwards.
CGTCGGAGTTCCTCGCGGGCGACCTGCTGCGCGCGGTGCAGGCGATCATCGAGCCGCTGGCGCGGCAGAAGCGGCTGCGCGTCACCTGCGCGCTTCCGGCCGAGCCGCTGCGCCTGACGAGCGACATCGACAAGGTACGCCAGGTGCTCGTGAATCTCGCGAGCAACGCGGTGAAGTTCACCGAGCATGGGGAGGTGCAGCTCACGCTGGAGCGGCGGCCGCTGCCGGAGAGCGGCCGGTTCGAGGTGCGCCTGGGGGTGCACGACACCGGTTCGGGCATCGCCCCCGAGGATCTCCGGCGTCTGTTCCGTCCATTCGCACAGTTAGATGGCGGCCTCACCCGCCGCCACGGCGGCACCGGCCTGGGCCTGTACATCTCCTGCCGGTTTGCCCAGCTGCTCGGCGGCCGCCTGGACGTGGAGTCCGAGGCCGGCGCGGGATCCACGTTCACGCTGGTCCTTTATAGGGAATAGGGAATCGGCGCCGGGGAATAGGGAACAGGGACTTGCTCTCCATACCCCGTATCAGCCCGCCCTGACCCTCCCCAAGGCGTAGTACATTTCGGTATGTCCCTTCCCATCACGAGCTCCTTCAACGACGGCTACATCGCTGAGCTCTACGACGCGTACCGGCGCGATCCCGCGGCGGTGGATGAGTCGTGGCGCCAGTACTTTCGCTTCGCCGAGCGCCTGGCGAGTGGCGGCGCGGGCGCGACGGGCGCGACGGGCGCGTTCGACGAGGCGCTGCTGCGCAAGGTGGCGGGCGCGGCCGCCCTCGAGGGGGCCATCCAGCGCTACGGGCATCTCGCCGTGCAGCTGGATCCCCTTGGCTCGCCGCCGCTGGGCGCGGCGGAGCTCAAGCCGGAGTTCCACGGCATCACCGAGGCGGACCTGCATGAGATCCCGGCCAGCGCGCTGACCGGCGCCCAGACCATCGAGACGCCGCACGGCACGGCGACCGACGTCGTCGCGCACATGCGTGAGCTGTACTGTGGCACCATCGGCTACGAGTTCGATCACCTGGAAGAGGAGGCGGAGCGCGACTGGTTCCGCCACACCATAGAAGAGGGCCGCATCACCGGGCCGCTCTCCCCCGACGAGAAGAAGTGGGTGCTGCAGCGCCTCACCGACGTGGACGGATTCGAGCGCTTCCTGGGGCTTGCCTTCGTGAACGTGAAGCGCTTCTCCATCGAGGGGGTGGACGCTCTCGTGCCGATGATCGACGAGGCCATCACCCAGAGCGCGCACGCCGGCGCGCGGTCGGTGGTGATCGGCATGGCGCACCGCGGCCGGCTCAACGTGCTCACGCACATCCTCGGCAAACCGTACGAGGCGCTGTTCGAGGAGTTCCTCGGCCACCACGGCGACACCAACTCCGCCAGCGGCACGGGCGACGTGAAGTACCACCTCGGCTATGAAACCGAGCGCGCGGTGCCCGGTGCGGGTACCGTCGCGCTGGAGCTGGCGCCCAACCCCAGCCACCTGGAGTTCGTGAACCCGGTGGTGCAGGGGGTGGCGCGCGCCAGACAGCGCGTCGCCGGCACGCTGGGCGAGCGCGACGAGGCGCACGTGCTGCCGGTGCTCGTGCACGGCGACGCCGCATTCCCGGGCGAGGGGGTGGTTTCGGAAACGCTCAACCTCTCCCTGCTGCGCGGCTATCGGGTGGGCGGCACACTGCACATCATCGCCAACAACCAGGTGGGCTTCACTACCGACCCGCGCGATGGGCGCTCGACGTACTACGCCAGCGATCTGGCCAAGGGCTTCGAGATCCCGGTGGTGCACGTGAACGCCGACGATGCCGAGGCGTGCATCCAGGCGGTGCGTCTGGCCATCGCGTACCGGCAGCGCTTCCACAAGGATTTCCTCATCGACCTAGTCGGCTACCGGCGGCACGGTCACAACGAGGCGGACCAGCCCGCGTTCACCCAGCCGCGGCTGTACGACGTCATCAAGACGCATCCCTCGCCGCGCGAGGTGTGGGGCGCGCGGCTGGTGCGCGAGCGCATCCTCACCGAGGAGGAGGTGCAGGCGCTGGATCGCGCGGTGGCCGCGCGGCTGGAGAAGCTCTTCGCCGAGACCAAGAACGCGAATACCGACGAGAACCTGGCCCAGCGGCAGCCGTCGCCGACGCCGCCGGCCATCGACACCGCCGTGCGGTCGGACGTGCTGGTGTCGCTGAACGAGCAGCTGCTGCAGTGGCCGTCCACCTTCAAGCTGCACCCCACGCTGCAGCGCACCCTGCCGCGCCGTCGTGAGGCGCTGCACAACGGCGGCATCGACTGGGGCCACGCGGAGGCGCTCGCCTTCGCCTCGCTGCTGGTGGAGGGGGTGAGCATCCGGTTGAGCGGGCAGGACGCGGAGCGCGGCACTTTCTCGCACCGCCAGGCCGTGCTGCACGACGCGAACACCGGCGACCAGTACGTGCCGCTGGCGCACCTGCCGCAGGCGCGCGGCAGCTTCGAGATCTACAACAGCCCCCTCTCGGAGGTGGCGGTGATGGGCTTCGAGTACGGCTTCAGCACCGCCGCGCCGAACGATCTCGTGCTCTGGGAGGCGCAGTTCGGCGATTTCGCGAACGTCGCGCAGCCGATGGTCGATCAGTTCATCGCCGCCGACCGCGCCAAGTGGGGGCAGGATTCCAGCATCGTGCTGCTGCTGCCGCACGGCTACGAGGGACAGGGGCCGGAGCACTCCAGCGCGCGTCTCGAGCGCTACCTGCAGCTCTGCGCGGAGGGCAACCTGACGGTGGCGTATCCATCGACGCCGGCGCAGTACTTCCACATCCTCCGGCGCCGCGCGCTGCGCACCGTGAAGCGTCCGCTCATCCTGATGCAGCCCAAGTCGCTGCTGCGGCTCCCGGCGGCGGCCTCGAAGCTGGAAGATCTGGCCCAGACCAGCTTCCGCCCGGTGATCGACGATCCCATCGCGTCCGCCCGCCGCGCCGAGGTGCGCCGGCTGGTGTTCTGCACCGGGAAGATCTACTACGATCTATCCGAGCAGGAGCGCCCGGCCGGGGTGGCCGTGGTGCGCGTGGAGGAGCTGTACCCCTGGCCGCACGAGGTGGCGCAGGTGTTCGACCTGTATCCCAAGGTGGAAGAGGTGGCGTGGGTGCAGGAGGAGCCGAAGAACATGGGCGCGTGGACGTACGTTTCCCCGCGACTGCGCGCCGACATCGGCACCCTGCTCCCGCTGCGCTACATCGGCCGCCCCGAGCGGGCCAGCCCGGCGGAGGGGTATCACAACACGCACGTGGAGGAGCAGGCGCGGATCGTGAGCGAGGCGCTCGCGGTGCCGGCGCCCACGGGGCGGAAGAAGGCGGTCGCGGCACGATAGCCGGAGCGGCATTCGCAGCACCGGCATCGTGCCGTCTTCGGGGCGGCATGTCTCATCGCGATGCCGGCTGACCCGAGCTCACGACTCGAGTGAGAGATGATATGCCGCGATCGCGTTCTCGCGCAGCACCATCCGCGCGAGCCGCTCCGCGCGAGGCCGATCGATCTCCCCGTCGCGCAGCATCCCGGTGAGGGCGATGCCGAGCGCGCGGCGCGCGGACGTCGTGCCGACCCACGCCGCCTCCGCCCAGCCCTGCTCCGGGCCGCCGTCGTATGCGTCAGTGCCGAACAGCACCTTCTCCGGCCACTCGCCGAGCCACTGGCGCAGCACCCGCGCGAGCTCGGCCGGGCTGATGAAGAGCGCGATCGCCGAGATGTCCGCGTAGACGTTAGGCTTCGAGAGTAGCGCCTCGGTCTCTCCTACCAGCGGCCATCCGCCGTGCACGACGATGAAGTTCGTGCCCCGCAGCGTGGAGTCGTTGAACGCCGGCTCCAGCAGGTGCGGGGCGCTTCCGTGCGTCACGTAATATCCGCCGAAGCCTTCGGTGGTGTGGATCTGTACGGCCATGCCCAGCCGTCCCGCCTCGCGCGCGATCACCCGGAAGAGATGATCCTCGAGCGCCTTGTACTCGGCGTGCGTGGGCGTGCCACCGCTCACGTAGCGCGCGTATACCCGGCGCGCGAGTGCGGGTTGGGGGTCGTCGAAGTCGAGCGGGCGAAGATAGGCCGCCTCGAACTTCACGGCCACGGTGCCGCCCTCATGCTGGCGCCGCAGCGTGGGGACGACCACCGCGGCGACGTACGCGTCCAGCGTGCGCGGCAGCGTGGCGACACCCAGGTCGTGCAGGTACCGCCGCAGCAGCCTGGCCTCCAGGGGATACAGCACGCGCATATCCGGCGTGCGTGCCGCCTCGGCGTGCGTGTCGAGCGGCAGCATCAGCGCGTCAGCGAACGCCACCCAGCGAAAGCGCGGCGGCTCCAGCCCGGGCCCGAGGGCGACGCGGTTGGCGAGCATCACCTGCGTGCCGATCCGGTCGAGCACCCAGTCGGGGAAGTGCTCCCCCTGCTGTTGCGCGATCCGGCTGACGGCGGCGTGCAGCGCGTCGCGGTAGGCGGCACCAGTGTCGCTGAGACTCACGCCGTAGAGCGCGCGCTGCGCCTCACGCCAGTCCGGGTTCTCGGGGCGAAGTCGCCAGGGCAGCGGGAAGGGTGGAATCCCGCCGAGCGGAAGCGCGTCGTAGTCGGTGTCGAGTGCGCCGCCGGGCGGAATCGGGCGCATGGGATGCGCGTGGCTGTCGATCGCTTGGACGCCGGCGATGTAGGCGGCGAGCGCCGAATCCAACGGCGCCTGCGCGTGGGCACCGGATGTGAGCACGAGGCACGCAGCGAGGAGCGAAAGCGCAATGCCGGCCACGCTGCGCGTCATGTGTCCTTCGCAGATGATGCGATGGTCGCCGGCCGTGCGATGCGCGGGCCCTGGCCGTTCCGTGAGACGATCACTGGGACGGCTGCCCGCCAATGAGCATCCACGAGGTGCCGAACCGATCGCGGAGCATCGCGAAGCGCGAAGCGAAGAATGTCTCCTCCAGCTTCATGAACACCTGCCCGCCCTCGGTGAGCAGCGCATATACCCGTTCGGCCTCCGCGGCGGTATCGAGTGTGAGGGTCACGTATGCGCTGCGCATCGGCTCCGCGCCGGGAATGTCGGCGCCCAGGAGCATTGTGTTGCCCAGCTCGAGCTGCGCGTGGAGCACCTTGTTCTTCCATTCCTCGGGCAGCCGGCTCTCCGCGGGTCCCTGAGCGTGGGTCCTCAATGAGGTGAGCCGGCCGCCGAGGTGCTGCTCGTAGAAACGGAATGCCTGCTCGCAGGTGCCGTTGTAGTTCAGATAGATGTCGACTCGCATTACCGGGAGCGAATGAGTCGTACGTGCGGAAGCCAGGGCAGGTCGGCGCAGCTGACCTTCAATATCATATGTTAACGCGCTGGACTAGCTAGCCTCCCCTCGTGGCCACGCGGCCGGGTCGCGTCGCGCATGAAGAACCGCGAGCACCCGGATCGTGCCATCGCGCTCGTCTATCTGCCAGAGGATCCGGAGCGCCGTTGCGCCGGATCGAGCAAGTGTGCCCGGATCTCTTGCCAAGACCGGCCGGCGCCGGGATCGGCGTCCGCCTCCGCAATGCGCGGATCGAGCTCGGCGGCGAGTTCCCGCGTCATCGGGAACGCCGCGTCGGGGGCGTCCTCGGCGATCGAGTCCCAAGAGATCCTTGACGAGCTGGAGGCCTCGGCGACGCTCAGCTGCCGGAGCCGGGTGAAGTCGAAGATGGGGCTGCTCATGCCAGGGAATCTGGTCGATTGTGCATCCGGCAACAGGACCCTTGCGGGCTGATTATCGCCGTTTCCAGTTTCAAACTGGAAAAGCTTGATCTCTCAGGGCCACCGCCTCGGTCCCGAAAACGCCAAACTCACGATTCTGGAGTTTGGCGACCTTGAGTGTCCGGCGTGCGCGGGATTTGAACGTTCACTCCTGGCAGTAAGGCGCGCGCACCCAAATGAAGTCGCTGTCATCTTTCGCCATTGGCCACTAGCGTATCATCGGTTTGCGTACCCTGCGGCGAAAGCTGCGGAGTGTGCCGGCGCGCAAGGAGGGTTTGCGGCTCTTCACGACGTCGTCTATGCCGACCAGGATTCGCTCAGTCTGCTTTCGTTCGCCCAGTTCGCCCGCCGGGCTGGCGTTCCGGATTTGAGTGCGTTCGAGCGGTGTTCCTCTCGACCGGTGCGTGTGGCAAGCATCCATAGTGATGTCGCGGCTGCAACGGCGCTTGGCAGCAGAGATACGCCAACAGTTGTCGTCAACGGAATGCTCTTGAGTGCGGTGCCGGACAGTTCCCGGCTGGAAAGCTTATTGCGAGACGCGAGGTCGAAAGAGAAGATGTGAATCGCGAGTCTGGGTGCGCAACTGGTGCGAGTTGGCGAAGACTCTGCTGCCGGACCGGCGTGATTCTCGCGATTCTCGTCCTTCCGGCAGTCGCAATTGCTCAGCGGACCACGGGCACGACTCTCATCGTCGACATCGCCGACGCGACAAACGGGACGCCGCTATCCGATGCCGACGTCGTTCTTCCCGAGCTCAAGCGTGTCGGGAAGGCCGACTGGCTGGGCGAGGCTCGCATTTCAGGTATCCGGCCCGGGATCTATCGCGTACGCGTTCGCAAGTTCGGGTATGTCCCGTCAGAAGTGTCACTCGTCATCCGAGGCGATTCGACGGGCGCGATCTTTTTCTTGACCACATCGCCCGTCTCGCTGGATACGGTGCACGTGGAAAGCGAATCAGTCCCCAGGCATCTCAAAGAGTTCGAGTCGCGCCGACGGATGGGGCTCGGGCGCTTTCTCACGACGCCCCAGTTGCAGGCGGAGGGCACCCGGGACTTCGCCACAGTAGCAGCCGGACACTTCCCCGGCCTGGAGGTCGTCACGATCGACGGCGAGCGACGGTTGGCGAGCACCCGCGGTGTTTGCGGCGCGGACGTGTCGCGGGCTTTGCCTCATCTTGGCAAGGGTCAAACGGGAAGCACGACAGCGGGACCGAGCGCCTGCTTTAGCGGAAGTCCATGCCTGATTCGTATCTATCTCGACGGTATCGATCTCGGAGATCAGGACTTCGACATAGTACAGACGTGGGACCTGGCAGGCGTCGAATACTATTCGGGATCGCAGATGCCCGTCCAGTTTCGCACAAGCGGCTCCGCATGTGGCGTCATGCTCCTGTGGTCCAGGTGGTGAGTGCCCAGAGGCCCTGGCCTACTTACGATCCGAGAAGGCGTCGTCGCACGCGCGGACGGACCTAAGCACCTCTCTTCTAGAACATCACTGGGGCGAGCTTCGTTTCCTTGGCTCGCCCTTTCTGCATCTGGACGCCGGCCTCTGTACCACCGCCCTCTGTTCTGTGCGCGGCTGTCTACCCGGGCGCCGCCGCTCCTCGGCGAAAACCGAATGGAAGCGCTGTCGAATCGGCCGATGCCTCGTTCGACGTGTAGAGGAAGGCCCGAGTCGCGCGACCGTGGTGCTGTTCCCGCCGCGCGAGCCGATTCACTGACTCACTCATGCGAGAGGCAGGGATATGAGAAAGATCATCATCTCCGAGTTCATGTCGCTGGATGGTGTCATCCAGGCGCCCGGCGGGAAAGAGGAGGATCTGGAGGGCGGATTCCAGCACGGCGGCTGGACGTGGCCGTACTGGCACGACGACATGGGCAAGGCCTTCGGCGAGATGATGGCCGATGCCGATGCGCTGCTGCTGGGCCGGCGCACCTATCTCACCCATGCCGCGGCGTTCGAGCCGATGTCGCCCGGCGACCTGTTCGGCGACATGATGAATGCGCCGAAGAAGTACGTGGTCTCCAGGACCCTCGAGAAGCCCACCTGGCGCAACACGACGATCATTCGCGAGAACGTGCTCGAGTCGGTGCGCGCCCTCAAGGCCCAGCCGGGAAAGAACATCCTCATCGACGGGAGCAGCCAGCTGGTGCACGACCTGCTCGCGCACGATCTGGTGGACGAGCTGCATCTGCTCCTTTATCCGCTCACGCTCGGCGGCGGCAAGCGGCTGCTGCCGGAGGGGGTGTATGCGACGTTCCGTCTGATGTCCGCGAAGCCATATCCGAGCGGGGTGGTGGAGCTGCACTATGCACGGCAGCGGAGTTAGGCACCGCGGCGCAGCGCAGCCGGCATCCTCACCGCCGCGACGCCGCCGCGACCCAGATGTCGCTCTGCCTGTCCTCCAGGGTGAAATACAATCGCTTGCCGTCGGTGGCGAACTCGAACCGGTTCGACGCGCGCGCGGGATCGTCGAGGCGTGCCAGGAGCCGCGGACGTCCTCCGGGTGCGGCGATCAACCAGAACGAGGCCCGGCCGCTGGCGTCGTGGCTCTTGAAGTACAGCACACGCCCCTCGCCATCCGGCGCGAAGATCGCCAGCTCGGCCCAGGGATCGCCACCATGCGGCACGTACACGTCGCGTTGCGTTCCGGAGTCCGCGGGCGCGATGCTGATCCGTCCGTCCGACGGCGATACGAAGGCGATCGTGCGACCGTCGGGCGACCACTCCGGGCGCACGCCATGCACACCGATCAGCCGTGCGCGGCCCCAGCGGCCTTGGCGGTTGCGGCGCATCACGAACACCTGCGCCGCGTCGATGTCGAAGAAGGTGAGCGCGTTGCCGTCCGGCGACCAGTTGGCCATGGAGTGCTGGCTCGACGACGGGGTGAGCTGCCGCTCCGGCCCGCCGCCGAGCGGCAGCAGGAACAGGTTGCGAGCCCCCGCTCGAAAACTGTGATACACCAGCTCCCGCCCGTCAGGTGAGAGCACGCCGCGAAAGGCGTCGTACGGCCCATGGGTGAGCTGCTCCGCGTCACCCCCGGTCACCGGCATCCGATACACCTGAGATTTCCCGCTCAGGTTCGAGTCGTAGACCAGCCACTGTCCGTCTGGCGTGACGCGCACGCCCTCCACCGTCTGGTTTCCCGTCGTCACCGGCACGGCGGACGCGAGCGATCCGGGACGGCCGCGCGGAATCGGCATGGCCCACACATTGGCGGTGCTGGTATAGGCGGCGTACACCACGCGCGTGCCGTCCGAGGAGAGACTCACGGATTGCGCGCCCATGCCTGTGGTCACGCGCACCGGTTCGCTGCGTGGCGACGGGTGCGCGCTTACATCGAGCGTGTAGATATCCCGCGGGCCCTGGCCGTCCGATACGAAATACAGCGTCTTCCCATCCCCCGACCAGGCAGGACTCTGATGCAGCGAGCTGCCGTCGGTCACGCTCATCGGGCGTCCACCCGCCGCCGGCACCATAACGATCTGGCTCGGCGCGAGGTTGCCGAACATCGGCCCGAAGCCCAGCAGTGCCCCGACCGTCACATAGAAGGAGTTCCCCGACACGCACGCCAGCTGGGTGCCGTCGGGCGACCAGGCGCAGGAGTGCAGGTCCGCCCCGGTGGTGATCAGCCGCGCCCGGTCCGCGCCGACGGTGCGCGCGAGGAGGGAGTCTCCCCGCACGTAGGCGATCTCGCGGTCGTCAGGCGACCACGTCGCGGACGTGACGATCGCGCCGGACCGGCTCCGCACCTCCTCGCGTGCGTGCCCGCCGGATGCCGGCGCGCTGAACACACCGCCGCCCGAGAGAAACAGGATGCGCGCGCCGTCCGCCGACCAGCGCGGAAGCCACTGGCTCCCGGCGCTGTCGCTCGTGAGGCGGAGGGCCTTTCCTCCGGCGACCGGCCGCACGGCGATCCGCATGCGCAGCGACTGGCCCACGGCGTAGGCGACGTACCGCCCGTCGGGGGACAGCGACGGCTGCACCTCGAGCCCCGGCTCGAACGTGAGCTGCCGCGCGTCGCCCAGCAGCAGCGGCGCTCGCGTCGCACGCGGGCGCGCCATCACCGCCGCGAGCGCGGCGAGGGCCAGGACGGCGACGGCAGCGACGGCAACGGGCATCTGCATTCTCGGATGACCCGCCGGCCCGCGTTGCTCGGCTGCCGGGGCGCCGCTCGCGACGCTGGCCGGCCCGAGCTGGTCGAGCAGCTCGGCAACGCTCTGCCACCGGTCGGCCGGCCGTCTGGCGAGGCACTTCGTGATCATCGTCGCGAGCGCGTCCGGCGCGGTTCGTCCCGCCAGCAGCTCGTTCGCGAGCACGCCGACGGCATAGATGTCCGCCCGGTGATCGACCTGGGTAGCGCCGGCCGCCTGTTCCGGTGACATGTACACGGGCGTGCCGATCGCGATCCCGACGAGGCTGGGGTTCGCCTCCGCGGTCGCCCCGCTCACTGCGCGCGCCACGCCGAAGTCGGTCACCATGGCGTGTCGTCCGGCGAGCAGCACGTTGTCCGGCTTGATGTCGAGGTGCACGATCCCGGCCTGGTGCGCATGGGCCAGCGCCTCGCAGATGTCGTGGAGGATGCGGACCACGTCCTCGATGGGGAGCGGCCCATCCCGCGCGAGCCGCTCGCGCAGCGAGTGTCCGGCCTCGTACGGCATCACATAGTAGAGCGCCGACCTCTCCGCCGCGCTCCGCTCCCCATCGGGCCCGGTGGCCGCAATCTCGCCCGAGTCGTACAGCGGCACGATGTTCGGGTGGCGCAGCCGGGCCGCGATCTCGATCTCCCGGAGAAAGCGCGACCGGCCACCGAACGTGGGTGCCAGCTCCGGGCGCACCACCTTCACCGCGACGTCCCGCCCGTGCTTGAGATCGCGGGCGAGATACACGATGGCCATGCCGCCTCGCCCGGCCTCGCGGATCAGGCGGTAGCGGCCAGCGAGCAGCTCCGGCACGGGCGGTGCCTCGTCGCCGAAGAGGGCGCCGAAGCGCTCGGCCGCTGGGCGCTCGAGCAGCGGATACCCGTGCTCGCACTCCGCCACCAGCCGCTCGAGCTCCGCCTGACGAGTCGCATCGCCGCCGCTCAATTGCGCGATGAGCGCCGGGCGGCGGTGGCGACTGGCGTCGAGCACCGCGTCCAGCAAGGGCTCCAGCCGCCGCCACTCGTCAGGCGACGGGGCCGCGAGTGGGCGGGGGCCGGTCACGACTCGATCGCGCGGCGCAGCAGCGTGCGCGCCTTCATCCAGTCCCGCTGGACGGTGCGCACCGTGACGCCGAGCGCGCCGGCGATCTCCTCCTCGGTGAGGCCGCCGAAGAAGCGGCACTCCACCACGCGAGCCAGCCGCGGCTCCAGGCCCGCCAGCCACACCAGCGCCTGGTCCAGCTGGAGCAGCGCCTCGGGCTGATCGTCCACGGCGATCCGGTCGTCCTCGAAGGTGATGTGCCCGAGCGCCCCGCCGCGCTTCAGCCGCTGGCGCGCTCGTGCGCGATCCACGAGCACGTGCCGCATTGCCAGGGAGGCCAGCGCGAGGAAGTGCCCGCGATCGTACCCACCGGTGCGCGACTGATTGACGAGTCTGAGATACGCCTCGTGGACGAGTCCCGTCGTCTCGAGCGTCCCACCCTGGGGCCGCCGTGCGATCTGCCGGTGGGCGATGGCGCGCAGCTCCTCGTACAGGTGCGGCACGAGCCGGTCGAGCGACTCGCGGCTGCCGCTCCGCAGCGCGGCGGGGGCGTCGGCGTGCCTGGCCGACGGATCGCTCTGCACTGAAAGCTGGCTGGACTCGGCCACACCCACGGCACCTCTCGCACGCGATGTCGCGTTTCCGCGCGATCTGTCGTGATAGCTCGTGAAGGCCAGAGACCCCGAGCTGCACGCCCAGTATACGGCTGCGTCGTGGCGCACGCCAGCGTGGCATCTCACTCCCCTGATGCTGGAGGACACAATGAAGACAGGACATCTCCGTCGAGTCGCGGTGCTGTGCCCGGCCGCGGCCGCCCTGCTCGGCGGCACTGGGCTCGTCGCGCTCACGGCGTGTAATGCACCCCAGGCACCCTTCGCCCCGTCCGCCAGGAACCAGAAGCTCGGTGCCGCGATGGGACCCGACTACACCATGTCGTCCGGGTCGAAGTCCACCCTGATCGGCCGCGCCACCTTCGACGCCTTCCATGTGAAACGGAAGACGGGCGACTGGCAACTCCAGATCGATGCCAAGGATCCGCTGGACGTCGCGGTGCAGACCATCACCTTCGCCCCGGGCTCGCAGAGCGGCTGGCACCGCCACCCAGGACCGGTGCTGATCCAGGTGGTGACGGGGACCATGACATTCTATCAATCCGACGACCCCACCTGCACGCCGATCGTTCGCACCGCCGGTCAGGGCTTTCTGGATGTCGGCGAGGACGCCCACATCGCGCGGAACGAGACGAGCATGCCGGCGACGAACGTGGTGACGTACTTCGCGCCGCCGGGCGCCGCGCTCCGGATCGACGCGCCGGCGCCGGGAAACTGCCCGTTCTGACGGAACACGCTCCGGAACGGAAGCAGGGCAGCTCGTCCGCGACCTGCGCGCGCAGGATCTCGTGGACGAGCTGCACGAACTCCTCTGCGGCGTCCTGGGACGGAGGGCAGGACGGCAGCCTCGGAGAAGGCCATCCTGGCCATCCTGGCCATCCTGGGGCCGGCCCGGACGCGGTCACCGGTCTAGTCTACGCGTTGGGAGCCTGAGGGGAAGCTGCTGTACGCGGTGCGAGCAGCCCTCCCCCCTGCATCGCCCGGACGCCACCTTCTGACGTCCGCCGTCCCCTGGCCCCTTGCTCTAGTTTTCCCGCATGCGCACACGCCTGCTCGCCGCGTCACTCGCCGCGCCCGTCGCGGCCTTGCTTTTTCTCGCGCGCACCACGCCGGCGCAGTCCGGCCCTCCCGCCGATCGCGGTGCCGCGGCGCTCGCGGAACTGGTGCGGGGCCTCGGGGTGAACACCCGCGTCCTCGTCATCGGCGCGCATCCGGACGACGAGGACACGCAGCTCATCACCTGGCTCGCCCGCGGCCGGCAGGTGGACGTGGCCTACCTCTCCCTCACCCGCGGCGACGGGGGGCAGAACCTGCTCGGCAACGAGCTCGGGGAGGCGCTGGGCGCCATCCGCACCGAGGAGCTGCTCGCCGCGCGCCGGCTGGATGGCGGCCATCAGTACTTCACGCGCGCCTACGACTTCGGCTTCTCCAAGTCCGCGGCCGAGACGTACAAGCACTGGCCGCACGACTCGCTGCTGCGCGACGTGGTCACCGTCGTGCGCTCGTTCCGGCCGCACGTCATCATCGCGATCTTCACCGGCACGCCGCGTGACGGTCATGGCCAGCACCAGGTCTCCGGGCTCCTCGCGCGCGAGGCGTTCGACGCGGCCGGCGACGCGGGGCGCTTCCCCGCGTCGGTCACGGCGGGGCTGCCGGCGTGGACGCCACTCAAGTTCTACCGCAGCGCGCGCTGGTTCGGCGGCGACGCGGCCACGCTCTCCTTCGACGTCGGCGAGTACTCGCCGTTGCGAGGACGCTCATACGCCGAGATCGCCGCCGAGAGCCGCTCGCAGCACAAGTCGCAGGCCATGGGATCGCTCCAGCGCAAGGGCGCGATGACCGACTATGTGCTCCGCGAGGAGAGCCGCGTGCCCGCGCCGGCGAACGCCAGGCAGGAGCATTCGATCTTCGACGGGATCGACACCACCTGGGCGCGCGTGGCACACGAGCTGGCCGGGGCGGCCGCGGCCGTCGCGGCGGCGCCGCGCGTCGATTCCCTTCCGGCGGCCATCGCGGCCGTGCAGCGGGAGTACGACCCGTATGAGCCGACGCATATGCTCCCCGCGCTCGAGCGCGTGCGGCACCTGGCCGCGGCGGCACTCGCCCGCGTCGTGCCCTGCACGCCCGAGGCCGACGGCGGCGCGACGGTGAGGAGCGAGTGCCAGCCGGCGAACGCCGCACAGGAGGACGCGGCGAGCGCGCTCGAGCTCCTCGAGACGCGCGCCGTGCGCGCGCTGTCGCTGGCATCGGCGGTGGGAATCGAGGCCACGGTCGATCACGAGACCTGGGCCGCCGGCGAGCCGGTACGCACGAGCGTGACGGTGTACGATCGCGCCGCGCTGCCGATGCGGACGGCCGTGGTGGTCCCGGGCGCCCGTGCGAGCGCCGGCAGCGTGGGCGCTGGGAGCCAGGCGATGCGGTCGCTGACACCGCTCACGAGCACCACCGCCACCGACACGACGCGGATCACGACGATCAGCCAGCCCTGGTGGCTCGCGGTGCCCCGCCACGGCGACGTGTTCGGCGTCCCCGGCAGCCCGCTCGCCGAGGATGCGCGCACCGGGCCCACCGCGAGCGTGGCCATCGCCACCGACAGCGCCCGCTTCCAGGTGGAGCAGCCGATCGTCTATCGGTATGCAGATCCCCTCAAGGGCACCGTCGAGCAGCCCATCGCGATCGTGCCCGCGGTCACCCTCACGGTGGATCAGCCCATCCAGTACGTGCCCGCCGACCGGCCGTTCGAGCGCGTGATCCACGTGGAGCTCCGCTCCGCGAGCGACCATCCCCGCACGGTGAAGGTGTCGCTCGCGCTCCCGCGCGGGCTCACCGCGGATTCCTCGGTGCGCACCATCGTCCTGCCCGACTATGCCGGCCACTTCGGCGCCGAGAGTGAGCCGCGCGGGATGGGACGCCGCGTGGCCGCGAGCGCGCCGACGCGCACCGTGGACTTCGTGGTGCGCGGCACCCTCGCGCCGGGCCGGCACACCATCGGCGCGAGCGCCGAGAGCGAGGGACAGCGCTACGCCACCGGCTACACGCTCGTCGACTACGACCACATCCGCCCGCAGCGGCTCTTCCGCGACGCGACCATCGAGCTGAGCGCGGTGCACGTGCAGCTCGCGCCCAGGCTGAACGTCGCCTACGTCCCCGGCGTGGGCGACAACGTGGCGCCGATGCTCCAGCAGTTGGGCGTGCCGATCACGATCATCGAACCGGAGAAGCTGGCGACGGCCGACCTCTCCCGCTTCACCACGGTGGTGGTGGGGCCGCGCGCGTACGAGTCGAGCGCCGCGCTGGTGGCGAACAACCCGCGGCTGCTGGACTTCGCCCGCGCCGGCCACACCCTGGTGGTGCAGTACGGCCAGTACGAGATGGCGAGCCCGGGGCTCATGCCGTATCCGGTGACTCTCGCGCGCCCCGCCGACCGGGTGACGGAGGAGGACGCGACGGTCCGCGTGCTCCAGCCCACGTCGCCGCTGCTCACCACGCCCAACCGCATCGGCCCCGCGGACTGGCAGGACTGGGTGCAGGAGCGCTCGCTCTACATGCCGCACACCCACGACCCGCGGTACACGGCGCTGCTGTCGATGAACGACACGGGCGAGCCGCCCAATGACGGTGCGATCCTCGTCGCCCCGCTGGGAAAAGGCACGTACGTGTATACCACGCTTTCCCTCTTCCGTCAGCTGCCCGCGGGCAACCCGGGCGGCGCGCGCCTGTTCGTCAACCTGTTGAGCGCCGCGCAGCCGGCTTCCGCGGACGGGCAGGCGACGGTGCACCCGTGAGTCGGGGCTCGGCATTCGGAGCTCGGAGCTCGGGAAGTCGGCACTCGGGAATTCGGAGATGGGCTGGTCGAATTGCGCGCTTTGCCGTGGCGGGCGCCGTGGCGTGTTCGGGGGATTCGCGGACGCCGCTCATCGTGTACTCGCCGCACGGAAAGGACCTACTGTCGTACTACGAGCAGGAGTTCGAGAAGGCGCATCCTGGCGTGGACGTGCAGTGGGTGGACATGGGGTCGCAGGACGTGCTCGACCGGCTGCGCTCGGAGAAGGCGAACCCGCAGGCCGACGTCTGGTTCGGCGCGCCCGCGGAGACGTTCACGCGCGCGGCGCGCGAGGGCCTGCTGGATCCGTACACGCCCACCTGGGCCGCCGACATCCCCGCCGAGGCGCACGATCCGCGGAACCTCTGGTACGGCACCTATCTCACCCCCGAGGTGATCGCCTACAACTCCAGCGCCATCAGCGCGGACTCGGCGCCGAAGGACTGGGATGACGTGCTCCTCCCCCGGTGGAAGGGGCGGCTCATCATCCGCGACCCGATCCCCAGCGGGTCGATGCGCGCCATCTTCGGGGCGATGATCGCGCGGCAGATCGCGCGCACCGGATCGGTGCAGGCCGGGTATGAGTGGCTGCGAAAGCTGGATGCGAACACCAAGGAGTACGTCATCAGCCCCACCATGCTTTATCAGAAGATCGGGCAGGGGGAGGGCGACGTGAGCCTCTGGGACATGCCCGACATCGCCCTGCTGCAGCAGCGCACGAAGTATCCGATCGCGTATCGCATTCCCACGTCGGGCACGCCGCTCCTGGTGGACGCCATCGCGATCGTGCACGGCGCGCGGCATCCGGCGCTGGCGCGGCAGTTCTACGAGTTCGTCACCACCCGCGCGGCGCTGCGCGACGCGGCGGCGAAGTTCGTGCGCATGCCGGCCCGCACCGACATCCCGGCGGACTCGCTCCCCGACTGGATCCGGCGCGCGCGCGCCGAGATCAAGCCGCTCGCCGTGAACGAGCAGATGGTGGCCGACAGCCTGGACACGTGGATGACGTACTGGGATGCGCACATCCGCAACTGCTGCCGGTGACGTTGGGCATGGGGCGGGGGGCGTGGAGCAAGGGGGCCCGCGAATGATGCAGACTACCCCGGCCCGGGCGCCGATCCCCGAGTCAGGGGCGCCGGGCGCCCGCTCGCGGCCCTCACTCGTCGTCGAGGGGCTCACGCGGCGGTTCGCGGGGAGCGACCGCCCGGCGGTGGAGGATGTCTCCTTCGAGGTGCGGCCCGGGGAGCTGCTGGCGCTGGTCGGCGCGTCCGGCTCGGGGAAGACCACCACCCTGCGCATGATCGCGGGCTACGAGCAGCCGGACGCCGGGCGCATCCTGGTGGGCGGCGCCGACGGCGCGCCGCGGGACATCACTCGTGAGGCACCCCAGCGGCGCGGCTTCGGCATGGTGTTCCAGCACTACGCGCTCTTTCCGCACATCACCGTGGAGGAGAACGTCGCCTTCGGCCTCGAGGCGCGCCGCGTGGCGAAGGCCGAACGGCTGCAGCGCGCGCTC
>DATEPM010000119.1:0-2777 GCA_035273185.1 Gemmatimonadaceae bacterium | reverse complement strand
CCCCCATTCCCCATAGCGGCGGTACGCTTCTCTGGGTGAGCAGCGAACTGCAGCGACTGGGCGTCCAGGGCGGGGAGGAGGCGCTGCCGGCGCTACCGGTGCTGCCGGGGCCGTCCTTCGCGCGCGGACTCTGGCGCATCGCGGCGGCGGACGTCTCCAGCGGCAACACGGTACACCTGCTGCGCGACGGGCCGGCGACCTTCGACGCGATGATCGCGCTCATCGAGGGGGCGCGCACGAGCGTCTCCCTGGAGAGCTACATCTTCCGCTCGGACGAGGTGGGCCAACGCTTCGCCGACGCGCTCACCCGGGCCGCGGAGCGCGGGATCACCGTGCGGCTGCTGCTCGACTGGATCGGCGTGCGCGGCACCTCGCGCGGCTTCCTCAGGCAGATTCGTCAGGGCGGGGTCGACGTGCGCATCTTCAACCCGATCGGCTGGCGTCCGTGGCTGGGGCTGGTGCCGCGCGACCACCGCAAGCTGCTCGTCGTGGACGGCTCGGCGGGAATCACGGGTGGGGTCGGCGTGGGACGCGAGTGGACCACCGGCGTCCAGAAGTGGCATCGCTCGCGCTGGCGCGACACCTCGGTGAGCATCGACGGTCCCGCGGCACGTGACATGGAAGCGGCGTTCGAGAACATGTGGCGGCGCACGGTCGGTCGCGAGCGGCGCGGCTCGCATCGCTTCCTCCGGCGCGCCACGCGCGGCGCGCACGTGGATCCGGCGACGCACACCCCGGCGCTGGTGGGCATCATCGAGGGGGAGCCCTGGCGTCTGCGCGTCTCGCGCGCGCTGCAGATCCAGGCCATCTCCGCCGAGCGATCGATCTGGATCGCGACGGCCTACTTCGCGCCCTCGCCGTCGGAGGTGGAAGCACTGAATGGTGCGGCGCGCGACGGGGTGGACGTGCGCATCCTGCTGCCGAGCCGCAACGACCATCCCTGGGTGTCGCTGCTGGCGCGGCGGTTCTACCGCCGTCTGCTCACCAATGGCGTCCGCCTCTGGGAGTGGCAGGGGGAGATGATGCACGCCAAGTCGAGCGTGATCGATGGCCGCTGGGTACGCGTGGGTTCCACCGACTTCAACCCCCTTGGCATCGGCATCAACTACGAGCTGGACGCGGTGATCGAGGATCCCGCGCTTGGTGAGGAGGCCGAGCGGATGTTCGTCTCCGATCTCGAGCAGTCGCGCGAGGTGATGCTGAGGGGGGCGCAACGCGCGGAGTAGCGCCCGCGGCACAGCGGCTGCACCTCCGGGGTAGCGAGCCCGGCGCTCCTGCCGGGCCAGCACATGCTCCGGAGCTCTCACGTGCATCATCGGCCCCACACGATCCGCGGTGCTGCCGGCCTGGCCGCGCTGCTCGCCATCGTCCCGGTCACAGGGACGCCGCTGGCCCTGGCGCAAACGCCCGCTGCCGCTCCCACACCTTCGCTCTTCACCTGGAACGACGTGTGGCTCGCGGGAGTCTTCGTGGGGGGCACGCTGCTGCTGCGCCCCACGGATCAACGCTGGGCCGAGCGACTGCAGAACCCGCGAAACCAGTCGAACCGGTTTCTGCAGGATGTCGCGAAGGGCGTGCGCACGATCACGGAACCCGGTGCGTTCATCATCGGCGGTTCGCTGTACACCATCGGGCGGCTGTCCAAGCAGCGCGACATGGCGGATCTCGGGCTGCACGGAACGGAAGCGATCATCGTCGGCAGCGTGGTGGCCACGGTCTTGAAGGACGCATTCGGCCGCGCGCGGCCGTACGTGCATCCGCCCACGGACAGCACCGGCTTCAACCCGAACGACTGGCAGTTGGGGCGTGGGCTGCGCGGCGGCGACCAGTATCGCTCGTTCCCCTCGGGGCACAGCGTGGCGGCGTTCGCGGCGGCGGCGGCGGTGACGAACGAGGCCGGGCGCTGGTGGCCGAGCTACCAGTGGCTGGTGGGCAGCGCGATGTTCGGCGGCGCGACGCTGGTGGGCATCTCGCGCATGTACAACAACAAGCACTGGTCCAGCGACGTGATGCTGGGCGCGGCGATCGGCATCTTCGCGGGGAACAAGGTGGTGCGCTACCATCATCGCACCAATCCGGGCAATCGATTCGACAAGTGGCTGCTCGCCGGGTCGCTCTCGCCGCGTGCCGGGGGCGGGTTCGCGCTCTCGTGGATGGCGATCCCGGGCGTCTCGCTCGCGCCGGCCGGCCGGTGACCCGGATGCCTGACGAGAGCATCCGCCCGTCCGCGCCGGACCTCGCGTGAAGCCGGGGATCGTCATCATCACGCCCATCGAGGGCGAGATCGGCGAGCGCATTCACGCCTTGCAGCAGCGAGTCGATCCGCGGATGGCGCGCGAGCTGCCCCCGCACGTGACGCTCATCGGCTCATCCGGTCTCGGGCCGCTGCCGCTGGACACCTCCACCGACCGGCTGCGCGCCGTGTTGGAGGCGGTCGCGAGCACGACGCCGCCCATTCGCGCGTGCTTCGATCCGCCGATGCGCTTCATGCAGACGGACCTCGTGGTGCTCCCGCTGGATCCCCACGGCCCCCTGCGCGCGCTGCACGAGCGACTGATCGAGCAGCTGCGCGCCGAGCGCATCGTCGGCGAGCAGGCGCGCTTCACCTTCACGCCGCACTGCACCCTGAACTTCTATCGCGAGCTGCCTGCCGCGGAGCTGCGGGAGCTGCTGGCGGTGCGAATGACGGAGCCGGTGACCATCGACCGTCTGCAGGCATTCAAGACGTTGGATCTGACTCGGACGAGGGAGCTGCTCAGTGTGGGGATGGGGGCGGA